>DASREK010000046.1:0-28624 GCA_035652135.1 Bryobacterales bacterium
CGTCCCGGGATTGGAGACCAAGAGACATCAAGATTCACCGCAACTCCCGAATCCGTGATCGTCAGTAGCGAAGCCGCCCCCGCCATGAGAGCGGCGGCCGCATTCATTTCTGCGAGTGGAACGAGCACAAAGTCCTGCGCCGTTTCGATTTGCCGGGCCGCATCGAGGTGGACAGGGTGACAGCGGCGCTCGATAAAGGCGTGTTGCAGATCTTGGCGCCCAAGGCGGCCACCCAGAACAACAGGCCAAGAAGATTGCCGCTTTCCGCCTAAGCAGAGGGCTTCTGGCCGGACGACCGGGAACTTCTCGGAGCGTCATCTGAAGGCCCGCCAGCGAGCCGCCGGAAAGCGCCCGGCGGACTCAGGCGGGAGCTCCATTCACCAAAGCTTCAGGGCGACGGCATAGCCGGTCAACAAGCCGTGAAAAAAGGCCTTCCGCTCCCGGGCTGTGGAAGTCTCATAACCTCGCGATGCGTCCTTCACGGCGCGCAATAATTTCTCACGGCGCTGCTGGCGTGAACTGTGGTCGAGAACCTTGTTTAATAAGACGTGGACCGCATCCTCGTCGGCGATGGTGAATTTGTGTGTATGGCTTCGCATGAACGACCTCCCCAACGGGTTTCCAGTTTCATTGTATCGCCGGCGTTTGCAGGCAGACCGCCTGATCGATCAATAGACATGCGTACCGCGCTTTTGCACGCGGTTGGATTCGGAACGCTCGCTCAGAATAAACCCCTCCGGTCTGAGGCGGGATGAAGGGAACGCAGAGACGGTCTGTCCCCTCGAAGCCCCTTATCGTGGCAGCGACTGAACAGAAGCGCCCGGCCGGATTTCATCCGTGCCGTGGCGTACAACGATATCGCCGGGCTTCAAATTCCCGATGACCTCGACCAGGTCGCCTTCGCCGGGGCCTTGCCGGACATCCACCCATTCGGCGCGCCCGTCACGATCACGGATCACGAAGGTGCGCTCGGTCGTGGTCACAACGCTCGTCTTTGGCACAAATAGCGCAGGGGTCCTGCTCCGCACCGGCCACCTGACGCTCGGGTACATGCCGGGGGCAAGCGAACCGTCCCGGTTGAAAACGTCGAGCTCCACCGGCATGGTGCGGGTTTTCTGGTCCAGCGAGTGCCCGATGCGCGCGATTGTACCGGAGTAGATGCGCCGCGGATAGGCCGGAACCCGGAAC
This sequence comes from Bryobacterales bacterium, assembly GCA_035652135.1. Lineage (GTDB taxonomy): Bacteria > Acidobacteriota > Terriglobia > Bryobacterales > JACQDG01 > DASREK01. Next base: position 1,189 of record DASREK010000046.1, read on the forward strand.
GTGACATTCGCGCCGCGAAGGATGCCGCCGACGTCCTCTTCGGGCACCGGAACCACAACACGCAGATGTGAAATCTGTTGAAGGACCAGGAGCGCAGGGTCGGGTCCAGGACCCACCAAGGCGCCGGGGTGCACCAGCCGGTCGGTCACGACTCCGTCAAAAGGCGCGGTAATCTTCAAATAAGCGTGCATGGCCTTCAGCGCGGCAAGCGCCGATTGCGCCGCAGCGCTGGCCTTCCGGCGTGAGTTCACCACGGCCTGGGCGGCCTCTACTTGCTTCTGGGCTTGGATTAGATCATTGCCGGCCACGGCCCCAGGGGTTTTTGCGGCTTCTGTCAAGTGATCGTAAGTGCTTTGGGCCGCAGCCAGTTGCGCTTCGGCCTGAAGCCTGTCGGCCTCGGCTGCCTGAAACTTAGAATCGGCCTCGGCGATCTGGGCTTCCATTTCGGGAGCCGTCAGCGTCACGAGCAGGTCCCCTTCCTTCACAACGCTTCCCCGGTCCACCAGAACCTGCTCCACATAGCCGGGCACTTTGGCATGCAGCGAGACCGTCATGTAGGGCCAGATTTCCGCTGGCAACTCGATCGTTCGAGACGCCGGTTTGGAGATCACTGGAACCAAAGCGCTGTTTTGCGGCTCCGCGGCGGACGCCGGCAGAACTAGGCACAGGACTGCGATGAGAAAGTTTACGGCAAAAAGGCGATTAACCCGCATCGTAGTATCGGCTGGAAGGATCGAGGGGATTGAGAGACGGAGAAGTTAACGACGCCCGGCGCTGGAGGATTGCGTAGATCGAGGGGAGAATCGTGAGCGTTGCAAACGTCGAAACAATCAGGCCCCCGATTACCGCTCGGCCGAGGGGCGCGGCCTGCGGGCCGCCCTCGCCAAATCCGACAGCCATGGGCGCCATGCCGAAAATCATCGCCGCCGCAGTCATCAGGATTGCGCGCAGGCGTCCCATGGCTCCCTCCCGCGTCGCCTCCATCAGCGGCCGGCCTTCCCGCCGGGCGCGTTCGGCGAATGTGATCAGCAAGATCGAGTTGGCGACGGCGATTCCAATAGCCATGATCGCGCCCAAGAACGACTGGATATTCAGCGTGGCGCCGGTGATTCTCAGCATGAGCAGCACGCCGCAAAGCACGGCCGGCACCGTCAGCACAATCGCCAGAGCCAGCCGCAGCGACTGGAAGTTCGCCGCCAGCAGAAGAAAGATGGCCAGGACCGCCAGCGCCAGCCCGATTCGCAGACCAGAGATCGTCTGCTCTAGCGGGGGAATCTCGCCGCGAAAACGCACTGACACTCCGCGGGGCGGAGCGCCCGCCGCGTTCAGCGCTTGCCTGATTTTCGAAGCCGCCTCGCCAAGGGTAATGTCATGGATATTCGCTGTCAGGCTCACCACGTGCTGGCCGTTGTACCGGTCGATTTCGCCCGGCATCGTTCCCGGCGTCAGGCTGGCTACATCCTCCAGAAGAGGCTTCGAGCGTCCCGGCGGCATCACGGGAATGCTCCCTACTTCTTCCAGGCTTTGGATCCGGTTCTGAGGCAGTTCCACTTGAATCTGAAACGCGTTGCCGGAAGTTGGATCGCGCCAGAAATTCGGGTCGGTGAACCGGGAGGACGACGTGGCAGGAACTACCGAGCGTACTACGTCCGCCATACTCAGCCCGAACTGGCCCGTCCGGTCGCGATCGATCTTGATCTCCAGAGTCGGATAGTGATTCTCCTGGGCCAATTGCAAGTCCCGCAGAAAGCTCAGCTTCGACAAATGCGCCTGGAGTTTCCGGGCGTAGGAATAGTCATCTTCCAGGCTGATTCCCTGCACCGCCACCTCGATCGGCGTGGGCGAACCGAAGCTCATCACCTGAGTTACAATGTCGCCCGCTTCGAAAGAAACCTGCGCCCCTGGCAATTCGCGGCGGAGGCTTTCCCTCAACCTCTCGCGAAGCGCCTCGCCCCGGGGCGCATCCGGCTTCAAAGCGACTTGGATGATGGCTTCCTGCGGTCCACTGGTGAACAGATGAATCAGGTCTACCGGATAACTGGAGGGCACGACGCCCACAAAATCGCTCGTGATCTCGACGTGATCCTCGCCGGCTTCCCTTCGAATCACGTCCAGCGCGCGCAGAACGATGCGTTCCGTCTCCTCGATCCGCGTACCGGCCGGAGCGCGCAGCCGGATTCGAAATAGAGGAGCGTTCGCGTCCGGAAACAGCTCCGTTCCGATCTGACGCGGCAGAAGATACAGCAAGCCGGCCACGGCGGCGAGATAGACGATCACGACCGGCCAGCGGAGCCGCAGGACCCTCTCCAGATAGCGCCCATAAAGCGAACGGATACGGCCAAAAATCCCCTCCCGCTCTTCGCCGCGATGCGCTTCTCGCATCAACCACACGGAAAATACCGGAACCAGACTGCTCGATAGCAAATACGATGCGATCATCGAGAACGCGACGGCAAGCGACAGCGGCACGAAAAGCTGCCGGCTCACGCCGACCATGAAAAAGGAAGGCACGAATACCGCGAGGACGCAAAACATCGACAGCAAACGCGCCAAGGCGGTCCGGCTGCACGCTTCCACCACGGCGCGCGCCCGTGATACGCCCGGCAGCATCTGCGTGTGTATGTTCTCGATTTCCACCGTCGCTTCATCCACCAAAACGCCCACCGCCAGCGCCAGCCCGCCGAGCGTCATGATATTGAGGGTCTGCCTGGTGGCCCAGAGCAGGATGACCGCGCTCAACAAGGCAAATGGAATGTTCATGACGACGATCAGGACGCTTCGCCAGTCGTGAAGAAAGAGCAACACCATGAGGCCCGTCAGGAAAGCGCCTAACAGTCCCTCCATGACCAGACCGCGCAGCGAATCGGTGACATACGGCGATTGATCGAATTGCAGGCTGACATCCACGTCCTCCGGAACGACTTTTTTGAATTCCGGAATCGCCGCCCGCACCGCCTCGATCACCGACAACGTCGAAGCATCCGCCCGCTTGGTCACTGGGATGTACACGGTCCTTCGCCCGTTCACGTGCGCGTAGGCGGTGATGATGTCGGCGCCGTTCTCGATCGTGCCGATATCGCGCAGATAGACCGTCGTTCCGGGGCCCGGCCGGACGGGGGTGTTGAGAAGCTCAGAAAGATCGGCGCCCAGAGCCGCATTAGTGCGCGCGATCCGCTCCACTTTGCCCGTCCACATATTGCCGGAGGGCATCACCAGGGTGGACTTGTTGACCGCGGCGATCGCTTCCTCCGGAGAGATTTGATACTGCTGCAATTTGGCGGGATCAAGCGTGATCACGATCGTCCTCTGATTGCCCCCGAACGGCGGCGGGGCCGAGACTCCAGGCAGGGTCGCGAATAGCGGCCGCACCCGGTTCAGAGCATAATCTTGCATTTCTCCCTGCGTGTGCCCGGAGCTGCTGAAAACAAGCTGCCCGACGGCGACGCTTCCGGCGTCAAAGCGCGTGATGAAGGGCGGCACGGTTCCGGGCGGCATGAAGGACCGGGCGCGATTCACATAGCCCACGGTCTCGGCCATCGCCTGCGCCATATCCGTGCCCGAATGGAACACCAGTTTCATCAGAGAAGCGCCCTGAATGCTCTTGCTCTCGACGTGATCGATGCCGGTAATGTAAAGAAAGTGATATTCATAGTAATACGTCAGGTAGCCTTCCATCTGCGCCGGGTCCATGCCCCCATAGGGCTGGGCGACGTAAATCACTGGATCGCCGACCTGCGGAAAAATATCGATCGGCATCCGCTGAATCGCCAGCGCGGCGCACAGCGCGATCGCGATTAAAGCCGCCACCACCGTAAGCGGTTTGCGAAGAGCGGCTAAAACCAGACGCATTCTGTTCTACTCCCGCCGGCGATCAAGGACCTATCTCCGCCACGAAAGGCTGAATGTCGCCGCGAGCCGCATTGACTTGCAGAAGAGCGCGCCAGACGTTCAGTCGCGCTAAAGCATCATCGATCTCGGCCCGCACCAGCAGACGCTGCGCCTGTGCAACGTCGTCTATGGGCGCCAGCCCCGCTTGATACCGGGCCGTGGCTTGTTCGAGGGCTGTCCGGGCCGAGGAAACCTGGATCGGGGTATTCGCCGCTATCTTGCGAGCGCCATCCAGAGTAGCCAGTGCAGCGTTGAACTGCGCTTGCAGGTTGACGGCGATCGCCTGGAATTGCGCTTGCCCCGCCCGGATCCTTGCCGTTTGCGCCGCCTCTTGTTCCCGGAGCGCAAACCGGTCCATGGCGGGAAAGGTAACAGTGAGGCCGAGCGCGTAATTTTGAAAAGTGGGCGCCAGCCCGTTCCATCCCCCGAGGCGCGCCCCATTGATCTCCATGCCCGTTCCGCGCGCAGAAGCCGATCCCTGGAGCAGGAACAACGGATAGTATGTTCGCTGCAAGACGCCAAGCTGGCTCTGCTCGTGCGCGATCACGGCGTTCTGTTCCACAGCCAGCGGATTGGCCCCAACATTCAGCGGCGCCTCGGGATGCTCGGCTGGGAGCTGTTCAACGCATTTCCCCGGATCCAAGTGGATCTGGTCGGGGTTCAGGCCCACGAACTGGGCAAGCGCCGCACGCGCGACTTCGATCGCCTGCTCGGCCTGCGCAAGCTGCGTGCGGGCGGCCGCCAGTTCGGCCTGCGCCCTCGACTCATCCGCCCCGGGACGAAGCTGGGCTGCGGCCAGCGCATGAATACTTCGCAGCAAAACTTCCCAGCTATCCACGGACGCCCGAGCGGCTTTCGCCGTCTGCTCCGCCGCGATTACAGTCAGAAACGCGTCCGCCGTAGCCGCCGAAACTTCATACCGCGTCCGGTTGACGGATGCCTGCGCCTGGTCGCGTTCGGCAGCGGCCCGGGCGACATTCGCGCGCCGCAATCCGAAGTCGAAGGGCTGCCAGGTCACCAGGACTCCGGCTCCGCTGTCCCACGTGGACCCGACATTATTGGTGCCCAGCACGGGCCCGGAAATCGAGGGAATGACCCCCTGCGGCAGCAGAACGCCAAAAACGTTGTTCGTCGTGGCGCGGTTCATCTGCGCCAGCCCGTCTACACGCGGCAGGTACGCAGTTTGGGCCAGACGGATTGCCGCCGCCGCAGCGTTCCTCTGTTCTTCTGATACTCGAATGGAAGGATAGTTGCGCAGCGCCGCATCTACCGCTTGCGCCATCGTGATGCCGGGCCCCTGAGCCCGCAGGCTCCTGGCGCCCATCCAGCCGGGAATGCCGGCGGCCAACGAGACCCACAACGCGCAGCGCCTCATGGCCGCAGATTTCCGGCGCCTCTGCGCGGCTGCCTTGATTGCCCTCTCCGCCGTCATTTGCCCTCGATCAGCTCTCCGAACAACTCGCGAACCTTCAATTTGGCCGCTTTCAATGCCTTCTTCCCGAAGGCTGTCGCTCGGTATTCACGCCGCGACGTCTTACCGATTCTTCGCTCGGAAGATCGCAGGTAACCCTTTTTTTCCAGGCCATGAAGGAGCGGATAAAGCGTTCCCGGACTGATCCGGTAACCGTGGCGCGCGAGTTCTTCCGCCATTCCCAAACCAAAAATGGATTCCTCGGCCGCGTGATGCAGAATGTGCAGCCGGATCAGACCCGAATAAAGATCTCGGTCGTCTTGGGTATCGAATTTCGTTTTCGACATTCGATATTGAATCATCCAGAATAAGAATCGAAAGGCCCCTTGTCAACCTTTTTATTTCGCACCTCCCCGGCCATAAAAGCGCCGCGAGCGCTTTGTCAGCAAAAATACACCCCGGCCCCGGCGCTCTGTTTAGAATGTCCCTTCGGGATTTTGGAATGCTGACCGATCGGCCCCCGGCCCGCCAGCCGCTTTTGGCCGAGTTTGAAGCGAGCGATCGCGCCGGCAGTCTCGAGCTGCCGCCCGATAATCGGCTGATGGCGACGGCAAAGGCGATTGAAGCGGCGATGGAATCCGAGCAGCCGGCGCTGGTCCGGCAGGCCTGCGCCGAATTTCTGGCTGCCGCGGCAGATTTCTATCATGTGCGGAGGCCCGAGATCCGGGTCCTCTCGGCGCGGCCGATTCGCGTTCGCGAAGGCGGCTGGGCCAGCGAGCTTTTTGGGGACTACGACCCTGCCACGGCCAGAATCCGCGTTTGGATGCGCACCGCCGTCCAAAAGCGTGTGACGTCGTTCGGAACGCTATTCGCCACTTTGTGCCACGAGTTTTGCCATCACCTGGATTTCGAGCGATTCCGGTTCCGCGACTCCTTCCACACCGCGGATTTTACGGCCGTGCGGCGGCGCTGTATCATCACGCCCGGGGCACGCCGCAAAAGCGGCTGTTTTGGACGCCGATGCCGGGCCGCCGTTGGCGCATCGATTGGGCGCGCACCAATCGCGCTGCCTCCACAACATCGGCCGGCGGTTAGGCCGGCGTGAGTTTACTCTCCATGAATCTTTCGAAAATCGCCGCCTGGCGCGTTCTGGAAGCCACGCCGCGAAAAGCGAGGGCGCCCCGCTTTTCTACATCATTTCTTTACACATACCGAGAAAAGTGCCTCTGCAAGCGCCGCGCAGCGCTGTGCTAAACTGGCTCACAAATTGGAGACTGCTCTCATGAAAAAATTGAAGCCGGTAGATGTGGTCATTGTCGGCGGAGGCTGGACCGGGCTGGCCATGGCCAAGGAAATCACCGGGCGCACCGCGTTGAATGTGGTGGTGCTCGAGCGGGGCCCGGCCCGGAAGACCTCCGACTACATGGACATGATGGACGAAGTGGATAACGCTCTGCGCCACCGCATGATGCAGAACATCGCCGAGGAAACCGTAACGCACCGTTTTTCGCGGAACGAAACGGCCGTGCCGGTCCGGCAATACGGCCATTTTCTGCCCGGCGCCGGCACCGGCGGAGCCGGCGAGCATTGGACGGGCATTGCCTACCGGTTTCTTGAAGATGAATTCGTGCTCGCCACGGCGATGCGCGAAAAGTACGGCGCCTCGAAGCTGCCGGAAGGCCTCAGCGTGCAGGATTGGGGCGTCACCTACGCCGAGCTGGAACCTTACTACTGGAAGGCCGAGCAGATGATGGGAGTGGGCGGCAAAGCAGGCAATTTGCGCGGCAAGCTGATTGAAGGCGGCAACATCTTCGAAGCGCCCCGGCAGCAGGAATTCCCGAACCCTCCGCATAAAACCACGTATACGATCGAGCTTTTTGGCAAAGCAGCCCGCGAACTTGGGTATCATCCCTATCCAACGCCGGCGGCCACTCTCAGCCAGACCTACACGAATCCCGACGGCATCACGCGTCCCGGCTGCGCCTATTGCAACTACTGCATGCTCTACGGGTGCATGATCGAGGCCAAGGCGCAGCCTACCAACACGCTTCTGCCGATCGTCCAAAAAAGGAAGACGTTCACGCTGCGGAACCATGCCTGGGTTCGCCGGGTGATTCATCGAAACGGAAAAGCGGAAGGCGTCATGTACATGGACGAGCACGGCGAGGAGGTCTTACAGCCCGCCCACATCGTTGTGCTGGCTTCGTGGACGATGAACAACACGCGCCTGCTGTACCTGTCGAAAATCGGGGACCCGTACGATCCCGAAACCGCCAAGGGCACCCTTGGTAAAAATCTGACCCATCAGGCGCGCGGCGACAGCGGCGGCGTGGTTCTGTTTGAGAAACGGGTGTTAGGACACGGCGGCGCCGGAGGCATGGGGTTCCGCCTTTCCGATTTTGACGGTTTCAACGGCATCGATCAATTTCCGGGCGTCCTGCGCGGGGGAAGCATCGGGGGCGGCGGCGTGGGAGGGCATCCGATTTCGAGCTTCGGCAACATCCCCCCCGGCGCTGCCAGGCGCAACTGGGGATCGGAATGGAAAAAGGCGGCGCTCGAATGGCACGGGCGAATTGTCGCCGCGGGAGGGTTCTCGGGCGAGCACCTCGCTTACCGGCAGAATTATATGGATCTCGACCCGACCTACACGGATAAATGGGGAGATCCCTTGCTGCGGCACACGATCGACTGGACGGAGCACGAACACAAGCAGGCGGCCATGGCAGGCGCGATCGCAGCCAAACTCGCCAGGCAAATGGCGGCTCTGGCGGGCGCCAAGTATGTCCAGGGAGGCGGGCGGGGCGGCGGCAGCCGGACTCAGCGATATCAGGTGGTGAGCTACAACAGCACTCATGTGCAGGGCGGCGCCATCATGGGGTCGTCCCCCGAAACAAGCGTCGTCAATACGTACTTACAGCACTGGAAGATGCCCAATCTCTTCGTGGTGGGCGGATCGGCCTTTCCGCAGAACGCCTCGGGCAATCCAACGTTGACGGCTTTGGCCATCACCTATCGCTCGGCCGACGCGCTGATTGAACGCTATTTGCAGCATCCAGGAGTTATCGCATGAGGCGACGCGAATTCATCAGCATCCCAGCCAAAGGGCTGGGAGGGCTATTGATTTACAGCCTTACGGGAAAACCGGTCCGCCTGCAAGCGCAGGATGGTACGGTCAAGGTCCCGCTGCGTTTCTTCACCGCGGAAGAGGCGAAAATTGTACAGGCGGCTTGCGCGCGGATCTTCCCCAGCGACGAAAGCGGGCCTGGCGCAACGGAAGCCAACGTGGTCGTCTACATCGACCGCCAGCTTGCCGGCCCCTACGGCCGCGACAAGTATCGCTACACGAAAGGCCCCTGGGTGGAGTCCGTTCCGGAACACGGATATCAGGGCAAGGAAAATCCGCAACAGATCTACCGCGCGAACATTCCCAAGTTGGGAGCGGATTTTGCCGCCCTTCCGCCCGAGCAGCAGGACGAGCGGCTCGAAAAAATCCAGAACTCGCTTTTCTTCCGCATGCTGCGGCAGCACACGATCGAAGGCATGTTCTGCGACCCGATGCACGGCGGCAACAAGGATCTGATCGGCTGGCAGTTGATCGGCTATCCAGGCCCGCTCATGAGCTACCGCGACGAGATCGGAAAGAATGATACCGAACCGTTCCGCGGGAAGCCAAGGAGCCTGGCCCAGATCGTTGGCCACCCAGTGAAGCCTTGGGAAGACGAAGCAGGTTGAGCCTCATCGTGTTTGCCGCAAATTCGCGCTGCCTGCTATTCTCGTCAGCCAAGGCGCGCCGACCAGATTTTCAACGGCCGCGGCGGGCTTTTTCCGCACTGTAACGGCTCCTGGCGCTGTATCCTCGCTCGCACTGGCGTAACAAAAAAAGAAACTGTCCAGAGCGGCCATTAGTCTATTGGCTCGACAGGTGCTTTGCATAAACGGCGGCCCGCGCTTCCAAGCAGCCGGCGGCCTCCGGCACGGTATGAGGAATCGCGAATCATGGGCTGCTGGAAGGCCGAGCGTGGATTGGACCACCTCGCCGGGGTCGCTATCACCTCTGCGATTCACGGCAGAATGACATTTCTCCAGAGAAAGGCGATGCGCGTACTTGTCCAGCACTGAGGAGCTATGGAATACGCGGATGAGCTCAATGAGCTCGCAAGAGTGTACGAGTTGACCGGCCCGGACGGAAGGCCGGCGAAATTTTGGGCCGAAAAGTTTTTTACCGACTACCACGAGGCGCTCCGCTATTACGAGGCAAGAAAATCCCTGGCCCAGCAGAGCGGTTCCACCGAAAAGGTGTATGTCCATTCGCCGACCCAAACCGACAGGGAGGGCATCTGGGCGGTTTGCGTTTTGAAGTAGCAGCGACGGGTCATCGAGCCGCTTGTGCCAACTTCGGAGAGCCGGTCGTGATATGTGCCGCGCTTCACGTTGGCCCTTTCAGTGCGAGGCAGCGGGCGGAATCCCAATCTTGCTCGAACTGGCTGTCAGCGCCATTGTTGCGGAGGCGAACTGAACCGAGACCGGGAAACACGCCTGTCGCAAAGCTTTGCATTTTAGGATTCCGGAAATCGGCAACAGACCGACTTCGCTAAGCCGCTTTCTTTAAACGCCGCCGCTCGATGGCGCATAGCCGGGGATCTGTAGGCGGGCGATGTTGGGGCCTTCCAGCCAGCTCTTCGCTTTGCAGCATAGTCCTGCCGCGCAGGACTGTGGCGTTGTTTCGGGGACATGGGTTCAAAAGACACAGCCTGGAGAAGCCAATCCAAAGCGAAGGACTTGAGGGGAAGATGCGATGGAACACGACGCCTGTACGGAATCTGTCCTGCCGGTTGACCCACCCGGCTCCAGTGATATGAAACGCTCTATTCGAACCTTGGTTGCAGACGATATGCCCGCTATGCTGGAAACCCTTTGCGCCTTTCTCGAGGCGCAGGAGAACATAGCCGTCGTCGCCAAGGCTCGTGATGGACGCGAAGCGCTGGAACAAGCCCTGCTGGAGCAGCTAGACCTGGCCATTCTGGACATACAGATGCCACAAATTAACGGTTTCCGGCTCGCCGCGGAACTGCGGCAGCGATTTCCGGAGATGCGCATTCTCCTGGTGAGCGCCGATGGAGATCTGAAATTGCATCATGCCGCCCGAAGCAGCGGCGCCGATGGATTTGTCGCCAAGAGGCGGCTACCTATCGACATGCCGAAACAAATCCGGCGGCTTTTTCCAGACTGGAAGGCGTAGCGTTGACGGGGAAACGCTGAGATTTTAGGGATGCGGGGAAGGGCCAAAGCGAACTCCGGAATTCACAACTGCGACTAGCGGCTGGGCAGCTTAGCTGTGCTTCGCAGCGCAGCCGCACCTCGCGTGAGTACAATTTCTGGCGCGATCAGTGTGATAATGCCAATAGGGGGGCGAAGGGCCATGATAGTGATCCGAAAGGCGCCGGAGATACGATATTCCGAAATAACTCCGAAACACGTATATCTGAACCGCCGCCGATTTCTGACCGGCGGCGCCGCCGCGCTCGGTGTGGCCGCCGCCTGGGACGCGGCCCGCATGGTCCGGCCTGGGCCGGTGCGTGCGGCCGGAGCTCTGAATAATTTGATAAAAAGCCCGTTCAGTACGACGGAGAAGCTCACGCCTTATAACGACATTACGCATTACAACAATTTTTACGAGTTCGGCACCCAAAAGGACGAGCCGGCCAAGCGGGCGCAAAAACTGCGTACTGCGCCTTGGGTGGTGTCAGTCGATGGAGAGGTCGCCAAGCCTGCGAAATACGATCTCGATACGATTATGAAAATGGCCCCGCTGGAGGAGCGTATTTACCGGCACCGCTGCGTGGAGGCGTGGTCAATCGTGGTGCCGTGGATCGGCTTTTCCCTTAGCGCTCTCATCAAGCAGGTGCAGCCCACGTCGAAGGCTAAGTATGTCGCGTTTCAATCCTTTTACGATTCGAGGCAAATGCTTCTGCCTATGGAAGCCGGTATTCCGTTCCCCTATGTGGAGGGCCTGCGCATGGACGAGGCCATGCACCCCCTCACCCTCCTGTGCGTGGGCCTCTACGGCGAGCTGCTGCCCAAGCAAAATGGTGCACCCGTGCGGCTGGTGGTTCCGTGGAAGTACGGGTTCAAGAGCATCAAATCGATTGTGAGGATCCGTTTCGTGGAGAAGCAGCCGCCGGCCACTTGGAACCTGGCGGCGCCGAGCGAGTACGGTTTTTACTCCAACGTGAACCCGGAGGTGGATCATCCCCGCTGGAGTCAAGCGAAAGAGCGGAGGCTGGGCGAATTCGGCAAGCGCAAAACTTTAAAATTTAACGGCTATGGCGATCAGGTCGCCAGCCTGTACGCTGGGATGGATTTGCGCAAGTATTATTGAACCAGCGGAACGGCCGCAGCGCAGCCTGGCCTCGCGCCAGCGACGGGGACCAACCGGCCTGATGAGCATACACCGTATTCTAGTCAGCAAGTGGAGCAAAGCCGCCGCCTTTTCGCTGTCGCTGACCCCCGTTCTCCTGCTCGCCTGGCGGGGTTTTCACGGGGAGCTCGGCGCGAATCCCATCGAGTTCATCACCCACAGCACGGGCGATTGGACGCTGCGTTTTCTGCTGATCACCCTCGCCATCACTCCTCTCCGCAAACTCACCGGCCTGGCGGACTTGATCCGGTTTCGCCGCATGCTGGGCTTGTTTGCCTTCTTTTACGGCATTCTCCACCTGTTCACCTATCTCTGGCTCGACAAGTTTTTCGATATGCAGGATATCGTGAAGGACATTGCCAAGCGGCCCTTCATCACAGCAGGCTTTACGGGATTTATGCTCATGCTGCCCCTGGCCATCACATCCACCGCGGGTTGGATCCGGCGCCTCGGAGGCCGGCGCTGGCAGAATTTGCACCGGCTCATCTATGTCTCCGCCCTCGCCGGCGTAGTGCATTACTACTGGTTGGTTAAATCCGACGTCCGGCTGCCCTTGATGTATGCGGCAATCCTCACCCTGTTGCTGTTGTTCCGTTTGCCCGCTCTTGCGGCCAGAAGCCGGACCCAGAAAGCGCCGGCGGTCTTTTCGAGCCGGGGCATCTCGGAATCCTGAGCCGAATCAGCTCGCGCGTTGCGTCATCCCCGGCGCTCGTTGCGATATAGACGGTGATTTTCCGTCTCATTGTCTCTGCTCTTCCTGTCCGGCCCGCTTCCGCACGCTTGCGGAAGCGTCTTCGGCCCTCCCCGCCCGGTTTCTGGTAGCATAACGATTCTTGCCAGCTTAGTACGGGAGAAGCTATGGAATCCTTCAATGACGTGCCTGTTCCCCCCGAGGGTGGAGTGATTGGCTTTGCGAACGGGCGCTTCCAGGTTCCGGATCACCCGATCATTCCGTTTATCGAAGGCGACGGAACAGGGCGCGACATCTGGAAAGCGTCCCGTGCGGTTTTTGATGCGGCAGTGGAGCTCGCCTACGGCGGCCGCCGCCGCGTCGTCTGGTATGAAGTGTTCGCGGGCGAGAAGGCCTTCAGCCGGTTCAAGGAATGGCTGCCGCAGGGAACTCTCGACGCCATCCGCAAATTTCGCATCGCGATCAAAGGGCCGCTGACAACTCCTGTGGGCGGCGGTTTCCGCAGCCTCAACGTTTCCCTCCGGCAACTGCTCAATCTTTACGCCTGCTGGCGCCCGGTGCGGTATTACCCGGGCGTTCCCTCGCCGGTAAAGCATCCCGAGAAGCTGAACGTCGTCATCTTTCGCGAAAATACCGAGGACGTTTACGCCGGCATCGAGTGGCAGCAGGGTACCCCGGAAGCGAAGAGGGTGATTGAATTTCTCACCAAAGAGATGGGGAAGAAGGTGCGCGAGGATTCGGGTATCGGAATCAAGCCGATTTCCATCACTGGATCGAAGCAATTGATCCGCCGCGCGATCCGCTACGCCATTGAGAACGGGCACAAGAGCGTGACCCTGGTGCACAAGGGCAACATCATGAAGTACACCGAGGGCGCTTTCCGGGACTGGGGTTACGAACTGGCCCGGCAAGAGTTTCCAGACCTGTGCGTGGCCGAGGCCGACTTGCAGGGAGCGGCTCCGGCGGGCAAGATCGTCATCAAGGACCGTATTGCGGACTCGATGTTCCAGCAGGTCTTGCTCCGCCCGGACGAATACGAAGTGCTCGCCTGCCCCAACCTGAATGGGGATTACCTTTCCGATGCCTGCGCGGCACAAGTCGGCGGGCTGGGCATGGCCCCGGGCGCCAATATCGGGGACGAATACGGCGTCTTCGAAGCGACTCACGGAACAGCCCCCAAATACGCTGACCAGGATGTGATCAATCCCTCCAGCGTGATCCTCTCCGGATCGATGATGTTTCAGTTTATGGGATGGAAAGAGGTCACAGCCATCATCGAACGCGCCATGACCGAGACCATTCGGCAGAAGCGAGTCACATACGACCTGCATCGGCTCATGGAAGGGGCGACCAAGCTCAAAACCAGCGAGTTTGCCAAGGCGCTCATTGAGAACATGACCATCGGTGTACCGGCTTGAGGCGTCGGCGCAGCGCGCAAAATGCGACGCCTGCACGCGGCCTATGCGCCGGCCTTGCCTCGTGCCGGAACGCGGAATCCTGTATTTCCGGCGCTGGATTTTCATTCTTTTCAACTGGGAGATTGTCAAATGCGCAATAAAGTGACGGTAGTGGGTTCGGGCAACGTCGGAGCGAGCTGCGCCCTGCGTCTCGCCGATAAGGAATTGGCCGATGTCGTAATGGTCGATATCATAGAAGGGGTGCCCCAGGGCAAAGCGCTCGATATCTTGCAGTCCGGCCCGGTCGAGGGCGTGGACGTGCATGTGACCGGCTCCAACGATTATCAGCCGACAGCCAACTCCGATGTGGTCGTAATCACAGCGGGATTTCCGCGCAAGCCGGGGATGAGCCGCGACGATCTGCTTTGGGCGAACTACGACATAGTGAAGGCCACGGTGGAGCAAGTGGTGAAATATTCGCCATCAGCGATTCTGATCCTGGTCACAAATCCTCTGGACGCCATGTGCCAGGTGGCCTACAAGGTCAGCGGCTTTTCCAAAAACCGCGTAATCGGCATGGCAGGAGTTCTCGACACGGCTCGTTTCCGCACTTTTATCGCCGCAGAGCTCGACGTATCGGTGGAAAACGTCGTCGCCATGGTGTTGGGCGGCCACGGCGATACCATGGTGCCTCTGGTGCACAGCACCAATGTGGCCGGCATCCCGCTGACCGAACTGCTGGACAAAGCCGCTATCGACCGCATCGTAAATCGAACTCGAAACGGCGGCGCCGAGATCGTGAAATATTTGAAAACCGGCAGCGCCTATTATGCGCCGTCCTCCTCCGTCGTCGAGATGGTGGAGTCGATCCTGAAGGACAAGAAGAAAATCCTGCCTTGCGCCGCCTACCTGGAAGGCGAGTACGGCATCGAGGGATTGTTCGTAGGCGTCCCGGTGAAGCTCGGAGCACGCGGCATTGAGAAGATCTATGAGATCAAGCTAAGCGAGGAGGAAAGGGCCGCCCTGCAAAAGAGCGCCGCCGCGGTGAAGGAACTGGTCGATGTCATGAAACCCAAACTGGGATAGGCCGCGCCGGAAACCACCCGGAATCAAGAAACCAAGCCGCTGCCTTCCGCGTTTCGCCCTCGCGCTCCCGGGCGCAGCCTACTTCCGGGTCGATCGCGCTCCGGCTGGTTTCGGCTGCTCCACGCTGGCCGCTGCCGCGTCAATGTTGAATAGCTCCGCCGGTTCCACTTCCGCGGCTTCGATCATCACGTGCCCCGGTATGCCTTCTGCTTGGCGGCTGAACGACATGCTTTTGGCGGCAGGGTCATAGTCCACGCGGATCAGATCCCCGCTCTTCACCTGATTTGTAGCGATAAGGTTGGAAATCGGAAACACCAGCGAGCGCTCAATCGCGCGCTTGAGATGCCGCGCTCCGTATTTGAGATCGGTCCCTTCGCGCAACAGATGATCCTTGGCGCTGTCGGTGAGGCTGAACAAAAATGGAATTCCTTGAGCGTTAGTGAAGACGCGCCGCTGGACCAGCGCCAGCTCCAGATCCAGAATGCGGCGCAACTCGGCTGCGCCGAGCGGCCGGAACACGACGACCTTATCCAACCGGTTCATGAATTCCGGAGTGAATTTGCGCCGCGCGGCGGTTATTCCGGCGTTGGTTATCTTGGGCGCCAGCTTCGCATCCCCGCCGGCCGGAACCGCCGCTTGTTGGAATCCGACCGAAGGGTTCGCCAGCGCGCTCATTTCGGCCGCTCCCAGATTGCTGGTCATGAAAACCATGGCGCGGGAGAAATCGACGCGCCGATTATCGCCCAGCGTCAGAGTTGCCTTGTCGAGAACACCCAACAAGAGATTCCAAAGCGCATCGCTCGCCTTTTCGATCTCATCGAACAAAACGAAAGAGAGCTTCACCTTTTCCGTGTGGTACTGGTTTAAGACCTCCTGGCTTAGCAAGGGATGCGTTTCACGATGCCCGAGATACCCGGGAGGCGATCCGATCAGCTTGGCGATTTCATGGCTGTGCTGGAATTCGGCGCAGTCGATCTTGATCACCGCGCGCGCGTCACCCAGCAGGGACTCGGCGGTCGCCTCGACCAGCCGCGTCTTGCCCGAGCCGGTGGGGCCCAAAAAGAGGAAGTTGCCAACCGGCCGGCCGGGACTGTTCATGCCCGCCACATAGGTTTGATACACGCTCACCACATTCCAGATGGCTTCCTCTTGCCCCACGATACGCCTGTGGAGGTTTTGTTCCAGTCGATCTGCTTCCCGCCCGGTTCGTGTAGGATCCAATAACTGAAGCGCGCTGGCCAATCTGTTTTCCTCCCGGCCTTTCTACGAATCCTTCCTGCGGCTGTTTCCTCCCGCTATGTCTCTGGTCAAAACCAACCGCCACATCCTCCATCGGCTTTCACGAAATATATCGGATGGATGCCCTTCCCTGTGCAGCGGAAAAATGGGAGCGGGCGGCGAAACCCGCACGAGCAATGTTGCGCGCCGGTGCGGGCTGGCGGCTGTGGAACGAGCCATCGCTCTCAGTGTAAGAGGGCCGGAGGCGCGCTTCGCTGGAATGGCCGCTCAACAGACTGAAGAAAAAGGCGAAATTCTCGGACAACAGCCGTGACTGGCGAGTATCGTGCCCGCTGTTTCGAAAGTGGAGGGGCTCTCTCAGCGGCGGGGAGGTTTCGTGGGCCGCATTTCCACCCGGCTGACCAGAGTCCGCGCGGGCGATTGCAACAGGTGTACGACTGTTTCGGCGATGTCGCGCGGCGATATTTTCCAGCCGTCCCCGCTCTCCGCTGCGCCGGCGAACGCCGTGGCCACGCTGCCGGGCATAATGTAGCTCACGCGGATGTTCTCATATCGCAAATCCAGCATCGAAGCTTCGCTGAGCCCGACCAGGCCGAACTTGCTGGCGTTATAAGCGGCGCCTCCGTTCATCGGATTCTTGCCCGCCAGGCTGCCGATGTTGATGATGTACCCGCCGCCGTGCTGCTTCATCAGGGGCGCGGCCTCGCGCGTGCAGTAGAACGCTCCGGAAAGGTTTGTTTCGACGACCTCCCGCCATTGTTCCGAAGAAATCTGATCGACCGGCTTGAATACGCCCACTCCCGCGTTATTCACCAGAACGTCCAGCCTCCCGAACTTGTCCCGGACAAAACGAAACAGTTCGGCGACGTCCTCGTACCGGGCAACATCGCAAGCCTTTCCCTCAATTCGTCCGCCGGGCCTCACCGCCATCTCCCGGACAGCTTGGGAAACATTACCCAGCTGCCGCCCGCAGATCACCACGCTGGCTTTTGCTTCTAGCAGACGCTCGGCGATGCTGCGGCCAATTCCTCTGGTGCCTCCGGTCACCAGCGCCACTTGACCCGATAACGGTTCCGACATGAGTCCTCCTCAGGGCTGAGTTACAATGTTAGCGGTCGCGAGTCCCAGAATGTCTGACGGACGCGAGGAAATTATACAAACCGTAATCGACGAAACCCTCGACCGCCCGTTTGCTATTCTGCGCCGGCAGTTGGCCGAGCGGCTTTCGCGGGAATTCGCCGCCGCCGAGGAAAAGGCTGCGCAGGCCGCGGATGGCGCCCGCAACATGGCGGTGGAAGCTCTCGAACACGCGGTCCGCCGCATTCACCAAGCATCTAGTATTACTGAAGTGGGGGTGGCGCTGCTGGAAACGGCCTCGCCCTACTGCGGCCGCGCCGCCCTCTTAGTACACAAAGGCGAGTGTTTTGTCGGCTGGAGGACCGGCAAGGCCATAGCCGGCAATGACTTGGCCGATGCCTGGGCGCGGCTCCAAATTCCACTATCCAAGGCGCCCGCGCTGGCGCAGGTGGTCGAGTCCCGCGATGCGGTGATTTCGCTTCGTCTCGCCGATCATCTCTCTCCGGAGCTGGTGGAAATTCTCAGCGCGGCGCCGGAGAAGAAGGCTTATTTGTTTCCGCTTTTGCTGCGCCAGAAGGTAGTGGCGATTCTTTACGCAGACGGCTCGGCTGAAGCCGACGGCGTTCAAGCGGCGGCCCTCAGCCTGCTGTGTTCTGTCGCCGAGGCCTGGATTGAAGTTCTCTCCGGCCGGCCTTCTGCCGCGCCGCAGCGAGAGCCTGGCGGACCGGCGCGGCTTGAACTCTCCGCAGCGCAGCCCCGCTCCGCGCCTCCCGGCTGGGAGTCGCTGCCCCCGGCCGAGCGGGACATTCACCTTCGAGCCCAGCGATTCGCAAGAGTTCTGGTGGCGGATTTGCAGCTCTACCGCGCCCCGGAGATTCGCGAGGGCAAGAAAGCCGGCAACCTTTACGGCCGATTGAAAGAGGAAATCGATAAGAGCCGGGAAGTCTACCAGCGCAAGTTCGGGCCGTCGCTCACGGGCGGGGTTGATTATTTTCACCTGGAGCTGGTGCACTCCGTGGCGGGAGATCAGGAGGAGTTGCTGGGGCCGGATTATCCCGGCCCCATTGCCGAGCCGATTTTCGGCTGACTCGGTGAATTGGTCTGCTTATGCGGCGCACGTTGGCGCTTGTTTGCTTGCTTGCGTTTTCGAGATGGCACGCCGGAGCCCAAACCGACAGGCTGGGACCGCTGGCGCGCAAGCTCATTGAAACCGATTCTCCGGCGAGCCGCGAAGCTCTGGCGCAGTTTGCCGCACAGGAAGCCGCCAAGGGATCCCCGGAGGCGGCCCGCGAGGCGGCGTTGGCGCGGTTCGTTCTGGGTTATCAGGACTACCAGGACAAAAAGTTCGCCTCGGCGGCCGAACTACTCACCCAGGCTGCGTCACAGCCGAGCGACCTTTCTGATTACGCCATCTACTACCGCGCTCTGGCGCTGGCCGCCAACGGAGATTATGCCGGGGCGGCCGCGGCGCTGGCCGACTTCAACCAGCGCTTTCCCTCCAGCCCGCTGGCCGCATCTGCGCTGGTTCAGCGAGCGGAAAACCTGAGCTTCAGTTCCCAGGCGGCGGAGGCGGTCGACTTGCTTCTTGGCGCCCCTCACTCCAATCCGGCATCCTTGCTGCTGCTCGCCCAGGTGGCTGCCCGCGCCAATCAGGAGGTCCGCTCGGTCCAGATTTACCAGCGCATCTACTATGAATTCCCAACCTCGGCCGAGCAGGCCCAGGCCAGCGAAGCGTTGCGCACGCTGCGCATCCGACTGGGCGTAAAATATCCCGAGCCCCCGCCGGCTCTCCGGCTCCTGCGGGCCGACAGGCTGGCCGCTGCGCAAAAATATCTCCCCGCGCGATCCGAGTACCGCGCGCTTTCCGTGCGGCTGAAAGGATTGCCTCGCGAGCAGGCCTTGGTGCGCATCGGCGCCTGCGATTACTATTTGCACGCGGAAACCAGGGCGTATCGCTGGCTGGCGAGTCTGCGGCTCACCCAGCCCGAGGCTGCGGCCGAGCGGATCCACTTTATGGCGGCCTGTTGCCGGCGCCTCAAGCGCGCCGAAGAGTCAGACAGGCTGATTGCTCAAATCGGAGAAAAATATCCGCAATCGCGCTGGCATGAAGAAGCTTTATACAACGCGGCTGGGTATTATTTTGTCGAGAACGAGCCCGGTCATTACATCCCTTACTACCGCACCTTGCTCAATCTGTTTCCCCGCAGCCGCTACGCAGCTATGGCGCAGTGGAAAATAGCCTGGCATGCGTATCTGGAAAAGAGTCCGGAGGCCGCTTCGCTTCTGGAAGAGCACATTCGCCGCTATCCGTCGAGCCCCGTGTTCACGGACGCGATTTATTGGCTGGGCAGAATCGAGGAATCGCGGTCGCAATCCTCTCCAGCGGGGCTGGCGAACGCCCGCGCAATTTATGCGCGTTTGATTGCCGATTACCCGCAGCATTACCATTCGCTGCTCGCTCAGGAACGGCTTTCGAAGCTGCCCCCCGCGAATGATTCGCCCTCGCCTGCCATCGCAGATTTGCTGGCCGGCCTTCCGGCGGCTCCCGCGCTCCCCGCGCCGGAACCTCGAGAGTGGAAGAGTTATGACGCTCGCATCCGCCTGTTGGATCGCCTCGGGCTCAGCGATCTCGCCGACCGGGAGCTCCGCTTCCGGGCCGATTCGCCCCGTTTTGCGTATTGCGCGGGCCTGGAGTTGGCTGAGCGCGCCGGCGAGCGCGGCAGCTATCATCAGGCAATCCGGTTTCTGAAGCACTACACTCCTGGGTACCTCGCCTTCCCCCTGGCTTCCATGCCCCGCCGGTATTGGGAGCTGCTGTTTCCCATGCCCTGGCGCGAAGAGATTGAGAACTATTCCAAGCAGAACAATCTCGACCCGTTTCTGGTTGCGGCCTTGATCCGGCAGGAATCGGAATTCAACCCTGGGGCTGTGTCGCGCGCCCATGCTCTGGGTCTGATGCAGATCATGCCGTCCACCGGCCGCAAGCTGGGGCGCAATTTCGGCATACGCGCTTTGCCGGCGAGCCGCCTTTACAAGCCGGAAACGAGCCTGCAACTGGGAACCCTGTACCTCCGCCGGGTCCTCGAGCAATACGACGGCAAGCTGGAAGTGGCTCTCGCCGGCTACAATGCGGGAGAGCACCGCGCCGACCGCTGGCTGGGCTGGCACTCTTTGGACGATCCCGCCGAGTTTGTCGAGAGCATTCCTTTCGCCGAGACGCGCGATTACGTGGAGTCCGTTCTGCGCAACACCGAAATTTACCGGAAGATCTATGGCGACTAGAGTGTTCGCGCGCCGAACGGCCAGCTTTACCGAGTCGGTCATTCGGGAAATGACGCGCCTGGCTGCGCAGCACGATGCGGTGAATCTGGCGCAGGGCTATCCGGACTTTCCTGCGCCGGCCGAACTCAAGGCGGCGGCGCAGCAAGCCATTTGCGACGACGTCAATCAGTACGCCATCACCTGGGGCGCCCGGAATTTCCGGGCGGCCATCGCCGCGAAGTATCGCGCCTGGTATGGGCTGGATCTCGATCCCGAGCGGGAAATCACGGTGTGCTGCGGGGCGACCGAGGGCATGATCGCCTCGCTGCTGGCCACCATCAATCCCGGCGACGAAATCATTATCTTCGAGCCGTTTTACGAAAACTACGGGCCGGATGCCGAACTGTGCGGGGCCAGCCGGCGAATCGTCCCCCTCTATCCACCCGACTGGCGTTTCGACCGCGAAGAGCTGCGCCGCGCGTTTGGGCCGCGGACGAAGGGCCTGATTCTCAACACGCCGAATAATCCGACCGGTAAAGTTTTCACGCGGGAAGAGCTTGAATTCATCGGCGGCCTGTGCGTTGAATTTGACGCGCTCGTGTTTACCGACGAGATTTATGAGCACATCCTTTACAGGGACGGCGGACAGCACTATCCGATGATTACGCTGCCGGGGATGCGGGAGCGCGCCGTCCTCGTCAACAGCATGAGCAAGACCTATTCGGTTACAGGCTGGCGCGTGGGCTGGGTGATCGCCGCGCCGGATCTTACCGGCCAGATTCGCAAGGTGCACGATTTTCTGACCGTCGGCGCGGCAGCCCCGCTGCAACAGGCCGGCGTGACCGCACTTGGACTGCCGCGGGAATATTACACGCGGCTGGAAGCTGATTACCGGCATCGCCGCGATCTTTGCGTGCAGATGCTCGAGAGGGCGGGCTTCCGGTGTTTCGTCCCCGGGGGCGCTTATTATGTGATGACCGACATTTCCGCATTCGGGGCGGCCGCGGACGTCGCATTCGCCCGGCGGCTGGTGGCGGAAGCGGGCGTAGCGGCGGTGCCGGGCTCGAGTTTTTACTCAGAGGCTTCCCGGGGCGCCGCCCAGGTGCGCTTCTGCTTCTGCAAAAAGGACAGTACGCTCCAGCAGGCCGGAGAGCGTCTCCAGATGTGGGCGCGGGCGCGGGCCTAGTTCGCGGCCATGATGATTTTTCCGTTTGCGCAAGCCCGTGAAATTGTAGAGCGGCAGGTGTGCGCCGGCCGCCGTCCGCCGGAGATTGAAACCCTGCCTCTCATTGAGTGCGCGGGCCGCATCCTGGCCCAGCCGGTCCGGGCTGACCGCAACTATCCGCCTTTTGACCGCGCCACCCGTGACGGCTACGCCCTGCGGGCGCAAGACAGTCCCGGCCGCCTGCGAGTTATTGGACAAGTCAAAGCCGGCGCCGAGTTCACCGCCGGCGTGCGTCCGGGCGAGGCGGTGGAGATCATGACGGGCGCTCCGGCGCCGGCCGGCGCCGATGCCGTCATCATGGTCGAGCAAACCCGCCGCGAAGGCGAGTTTGTAGTGATTGAGCGCACTTTGCGCGCCGGCGAAAATATTGTGCCGAGGGGCAGCGAGGCCCCACAGGGCTGCCCCGTGCTCGAGCCGGGGACGCGGATTCGTTTCCCCGAAATCGCGCTGCTCGCGAGCTTCGGCTGCGCGAGCGCCGCCGTCTATCGCCGGCCGCGCGTGGCCATTCTCGCCACAGGAGATGAAGTAGTCGAGATTACCGAGCAGCCCCGGAACTTCCAGATCCGCAACTCGAACGCTTACTCGCTGGCGGCCCAGGTGGAGCAAGCCGGCGCGGAACCTATGCTGCTTCCGATTGCGCCCGACGAGCCGGCCCGCACGCGCGAGCTCGTCGAGCAGGGCCTCGCGTCTGATTTGCTGCTGTTGTCGGGCGGCGTGTCGATGGGGAAGTATGATGTTGTGGAAGATGTGCTGGCGGGGCTGGGGGCGGAGTTTTATTTCGACGGCGTGCTGATTCAACCCGGCAAGCCGCTCGTGTTCGGCAAAGCACGGGGAAAGTTTTTCTTCGGCTTGCCCGGAAATCCCCTCTCCACGATGGTTACCTTCGAAGTGTTCGCCCGCGCGGCTGTTGAGTTGTTGAGCGGCGCAAGCGAGGCTCCACTGCGCTTTCTGCACGCACGCTTGGGCTCGGACTTTCGCCACAAACCGGGCCTTACCCGCTTCCTGCCGGCCCTGCTTTCGGGCCGGGGCGCCGGGCAGGTTGTGAATCCGGTAAAATGGCAGGGGTCGGGCGATATTGTCGCATTGACCCGCTCCAACGCACTTTTGGTGGTGTCGGCCGACAAGGAGGAGTGGAAGGCCGGCGAGTGGATGCCGGTGCTGCCGCTGTAAAATGAAGTCCCGCCTGACTCATTACGACGCCAGCGGCGCCGTGCAGATGGTGGACGTGACCGAGAAGCCAGCCACGCGTCGCACGGCCCGGGCCCATGCTTTTGTCCGGCTCCAGCCGGCCGTTCTCGAACAACTGCCGGCCAATCCAAAAGGAAACCCGCTCGAAATCGCGCGGATTGCAGGAATTGCGGGCGCGAAGCGAACCGCCGACCTGATTCCCCTCTGCCATCCCTTGCCGCTCACGCACCTGGATGTCGAAACCCGGCTGGAGAAGGACGGGATCGAAATCTTTACCTCCGCCACGACCACCGGCCCGACCGGCGTCGAAATGGAAGCCCTCACCGCCGCCGCCGTGGCTGCCTTGACCATCTACGATATGACCAAGGCGCTCGACAAATCGATCGAGATTTCGAGCCTTTACCTTCTCGAGAAGACCGGGGGCAAAAGCGGCGCATACCGGCGAGGCGATAGAGGTTCGGAATGATTTCCCAAGGCCAGCCGCAAGCCGCCGTCCTGACTATCAGCGACTCCGCGCATCGCGGGCTGCGCGAGGACCGCAGCGGGCCGGTCGTGCGGGAGCGTCTGGAGCGCCTCGGCTGGAACGTCTGCGCGGTCGAAATTCTGCCGGATGAAAAAGAGCGTATCGCGAGCCGCCTGGCGACTTTGGCGGATGGAACCCAGATTCACGCCATCTTCACCACCGGAGGAACCGGTCTGGCGCCGCGGGACGTCACAGTGGAAGCGACCCGGCAGGTGATGGAGCGCGAGATTCCTGGATTTGGGGAGCTGATGCGCGCGCGGGGGCGCGAAACAACGCCGCTCGCCATGCTCTCCCGAGCGACGGCCGGCGTCCGCGGCCGTGTTCTGATTGTGAACTTGCCGGGTTCCCCGCGGGGCGCCCGGGAATCTCTGGACGCGATCGCGGAACTGTTGCCCCACACACTGGATTTGCTCAACGGGAAGACCGAGCACCAAGAACCGCAATGAAACGAGCACCTCGGCGAACCCGTCCAAGTTTTGTGAGGGTTAGCGCATTCGTACTGCTTTTGTCGCTGCTCGCGCCGGCCTGGTGCCAGGATCCCTCCGCCGAAGACAAAGGCCTCCCAGACGATCAATACCGGTTCGGCACAACCCTCAACCTTGTCACTGCGCCCGTGACCGTGACGGGGCCGGACAAACGCTATGTAGCCGGGCTGGTGAAAGAGCAATTTCGCGTCTTCGATAACGAAAAGGAACAGAAGATCCTCGGATTCGACGTAAGCTTTCTGCCGATTTCGCTCGTCATCTGCATTGAATCGAGCGCGCGCATCGAAGGTCTTCTTCCCAGCATCCGGAAGACAGGAATCCTGTATAGCGACCTGGTCTTGGGTGAACAGGGGGAGGCGGCGGTCATTTCGTTTGATAGCCGGGTCGAAGTCCTGCAAGAGTTTACAAAGGATCCCGACAAGCTCAAGGCCGCGATCAGCAAGGTGAAAGCCGGCAGCGACGCCACCCGCATGAGCGATGCGGTATGGCAGGCGATTCGCATGCTGCGCACGCGGCCCGATAATCATCGAAAGGTGATCGTTATCGTTTCGGAAAACCGTGAGAACGGAAGCGAGGTTCACCTGGGAGAGTCTCTGCGGGATGCGCAGCTCTCGAACATCATGATTTACGGCATTCGTCTTTCCACGGTGAAGGGCAGAGTCACCAGACCCGCCGAAACGAAACGTTCTCCGTTCCCGCCGGGTATTTCTCCAATGCCTATGCCGCCCGGCGCAGTTTCGACGCCTAACACGCAGGCTCAATCGAACGTGGAGGTCTTTAACGCCATTCCGCTCATCATCGAGGCGGTGCGCGGCGTGAAGAATCTGATCTTCAACGACCCTCTACAACTGCTCACGGAAGGGACCGGCGGCAAGCAGTTGGCGCCTCTGACCACGCCGGCCCTGGAGGACTCGGTAAGCAATATCGGAGAGGAGCTGCGGAGCCAGTATCTGCTCACCTACCGGCCCAACAACCTCGATCAGGGCGGGTTTCACAATATTCGCGTCGAAGTCGCCTTGCAGGGCCTAAAGGTGCGGACGCGGCCCGGCTATTGGCTGGGTCCCGTTCCCAAAGAAGCCTCGGCGCAGAACTGACCGTTTTGAGA
Organism: Bryobacterales bacterium; assembly: GCA_035652135.1. GTDB lineage: Bacteria > Acidobacteriota > Terriglobia > Bryobacterales > JACQDG01 > DASREK01. The sequence goes on from DASREK010000046.1 coordinate 26,183, forward strand.
GAACGGCTCTCGGGAAGGCTACAATTTTTGTATGGACACCTTGAGGATCGCCGGCCGGGAATTTCAATCCCGGCTGATCGTAGGGACAGGAAAATACCGCAGTTTTCAGCAAATGAAGCGCTGCCACGAGCTCTCGGGGGCCGACTGCGTAACGGTCGCCGTGCGGCGAGTGAATCTGACCGACCGCAGCAAAGAATCTTTGCTTGATTATATCGACCGAAACAAGATTTTCATTCTTCCCAACACGGCCGGATGTTACACCGCTGACGAAGCCATCCGAACCGCGCGGCTCGCCCGCGAAGTCGGACTTTCGAACTGGATCAAATTGGAAGTCATCGGCGACGAAAAAACCCTTTTCCCCGACAACCAGGGCTTGCTCGAAGCGACGCGCGTCCTGGTGAAAGAAGGCTTTGTAGTGTTGCCCTACACCAACGACGACGTGGTGAACGCGAAGCGCCTGGTGGATGCGGGAGCGGCCGCCGTGATGCCTCTGGGAGCTCCCATCGGTTCCGGCCTGGGCATTCAGAATGCCGCGAATATTCGTATCTTGCGCGAGATGATCACTTCCGTCCCGCTCATCATCGACGCCGGCGTCGGTACGGCGTCTGACGCGACCATCGCGATGGAGCTGGGCGCGGACGCCGTATTGATGAATACCGGCATTGCTGCGGCCGAGGATCCGGAAAAAATGGCTCTTGCGATGAAGCACGCAGTGGAGGCGGGCCGCCTGGCTTATTTGGCGGGCCGGATGGAGAAAAGACTCTACGCCTCTGCCAGCAGCCCGCTCGCTGGGGTTGTGCGCTAGCCGCATAGCTGCCGATTTGAATCAGCTCGGGCTTCCGAAGGCACGCCGATACGGCGGTGAGTTGATAAAGCAGGCAGGTTGGATACAGAAAGCAGAATATCCGGTCGCGGGCGTCGCGCTTGATTATTTTTTTTGGGGCGCTACAAGGATTTTTTCGCCGGAGCCTGCTAGCATCAGCTCTTCCCGGGCGATCTTCTCGATGGCCTTGGGATCGGTTCGCAGCTCGTGGATTCGCTTTTCCAAGGCAGCGTTTTGCTGCCGCAGCGCCTCGTTCTGGGCTTCCCACCGGCGCTCTTCGTGGAGCCGGCGGCGGAGAGCCAAAAGGCCATTGGCGCCCCATACCTGGTAGGCCGCCAGCGCTGCAAACATCGCTCCGAGCACGATGGCGAGCGCCCGCCGCGCGCCCGGCTTACGGAAATTTAGCGACATTGCATCTATTCTATAGTCATAACGACCTAAAGAGCCAGAGAAATTTAACATGACCGACAAAATCGTTGTCTACAGCACCTGCTCCGGGGCCGAAGAAGCCAAGCAGCTTGCCAGCCACCTCATCGAGCAGCGCTTGGCGGCTTGCGTCAATGTTTGCCGTGGAGTGGATTCCTATTACCGCTGGCAAGGAAAGGTTCAGCAGGAAGCCGAAGTGCTCCTGGTGATCAAAACCAGCCGCGAGCTTTTCGACCGCCTGCGTACGGAATGGGAACGTCTGCACAGCTATGAAATTCCCGAACTGGTCGCCGTTCCCATCGTGGCTTGCGCGCCCGATTACTTGAACTGGATGGAAAGCGAGATCGGGCCCGAGAAAGCCGCGCAATAACGGCCTACTTCGCTTTTTCGGCCGACCAGTTGCCTGTAATGTCGCCGGCCTTGTATTCGCCTGCCATCTTGTCGCCCTGGAGCTTTCCATTAAAAGGAATAGCCATGGGCTCGTCGCCAGTGTAATGCACCGTGAACTGAATCTCTTCGCCTTTCACGGTACCTTCGAGCTTGAACTGCCCCTGCTCGCCGCTCAGCGCGCCGGAGATCTTTTCTCCCTCCTGGGTGATGGAAAGCTTTGCTGCATGATCTCCATCCGGGGCGCTCACTTTCAAGGTCCAGTCGCCGGCCACATCGGCGGCGAGTATCGAAGCCGCGATCAGGGAAAGGAAAAGGATGGGAACGAGGGAAAGACTGCGTCGGGGGCTCACCAACCACCTCCAGCCGATCTCTCCAGTCAACAATTACCGACGTTGACTGGCCTTGCGAGCACGCCGCCACCGCGCCGCAAGGGGCAGCGGGCGCACCCGCTCAGAAGGTGCAAGGTTAACATATTTTTTTGGCATGCGACAATTGAAAAGTGGGCCGCGTTGACGGAGAGATTTGAGGACGAGACAGGAAGGCGGCGCTAGATGGAGAGCCTGGCGGAAATGGGCGACAGCAGCTTTGCTGTTGGCGCTGATCTATGCCGGACGCCATCTGTGGCTGCGGGAAATCGGCGAGTTTCTGGTGGTTAGCGATGCGCCGCAGAACGCCGACATCGCGGTAGTTCTGGCCGGCGACGGATTCGGGCGCCGCATCCTGAAGGCGGCCGAACTGGTTCGGCAAGGGTACGTGCCACGCGTCCTGGTCGATGGCCCCCGGGGCATGTACGGGTTCGATGA
>DASREK010000047.1:0-2968 GCA_035652135.1 Bryobacterales bacterium
GAGCGGCGGCTCGATCTGCTCGATCGCTTCAGCCAGTTCGCGCTGATTGCGGCACGGGAGGCGGTTGGCGATTCCCGGCTGCATTTTGGCGACGGCTTGGCCGAGCAGACTGCGGTTGTAATGGGCGCGGGGATGGCCGGCAAAACCAGCGAGGACGAAGCCTACCACCAACTCTATGTGGAGGGCCAAAAGCGTTTCAGCCCCTATCTGGTGCCGCGTTCCATGGCGAACGCCGCGGCCAGTCAGATCACGATGGAATTCGGCATCACCGGTCCCGGCCTCACGGTCTCGACTGCTTGCGCCGCTTCCACCCACGCGGCGGGTTTGGCTTTCGGTATGATTCGCAGCGGCCAGTGCGAGGTGGCGCTGGCTGGCGGAAGCGAGGCGCCCTTCGCTTTCGGCCCTTTGAAAAGCTGGGAGGCGATCCGGATCGTCGCCCCTGATACATGCCGGCCCTTCAGCCGAGATCGCAAGGGAATGGTGTTGGGCGAGGGAGCCGCCGTGCTGGTGCTGGAGAGTGAGGAAAGAGCCAGGGCGCGAGGGGCGAAAATCTACGCGGAGATCGCCGGCTTCGGTATGTCGTCCGACGCCGGCCACATCACTCAGCCCTCGGAGGCTGGCGCGGCTGCCGCCATGCAGGCCGCTTTACGCGACGCCGGAATCGGCGCCGACGCCGTCGGCTACATTAACGCCCACGGCACGGGAACGGCAGCCAACGATCCCACCGAGACCAAAGCCATCCGCCGCGTCTTTGGCGCGCATGCCGATCGAGTTCCCGTGAGTTCGACCAAATCTATGCACGGCCATGCCTTGGGCGCGGCGGGCGCCCTGGAGCTGGCCGCTACTGTATTAGCACTACACTTCGGCATCTTGCCGCCCACAGCCAACTTCACCGCTCCGGGCGAAGGTTGTGATCTGGATTACGTTCCCAACCAGGCGCGGGCCGCCAGCGTTGACGCCGCTCTATCTAACTCCTTTGCTTTCGGCGGATTGAACGCCGTGCTTTGTGTTCGCCGCTGGCAAGCCTAGCGGCGAGGCTCCTACAGGAAATCCCGTAGGTATTCTTACGGAATCGGGCGTCTCCCAAGTGCAGAATCCAACCCATTGGCCTGACCCGCGTTTTGAAGCATCCTGATAGTGACGCTGCGTTGCGATGCAGCAAAACAGACCGGCTGGCGCAAAGGAATTCACATGGAGACGACGTGGTGGGTATACTCGGCAAAAGCAGGCGACTCATCCCGAGACATCGAGGTCATCGCCTCCCCGCCGGCGTGCGAACCGCAGGAGCGGAAATTGCAGACGCTTTTGGAGGAGACTCTTAGCCGCCGGCCCGCATTGCCGGAGTAATTTTTCGGTTTGGCCAGCTCTGCCAAAGGAAACCAAAAACAATGACCAACTCGCAAGCCGCTAAGCGTTTGCTAACACTGCCTCGGGCAGCCAAGAGGGCCGGCCCGCGAAAGGCGCGGCACGCGCCGCCAAAAAGGTTGCAGGGGCGCGCCCGCCCGATGAATCGCAAGGGCTCCCCTCGCACCCGCCACGAAGTCCGGGCCGTGGCAATGCCGATCACCAGCCCGCCCGCCCGGCGCGCTACCGTGCTGCTCGCCGAAGAGCACGAGAAAATGCGGGAGTTGCTGGGACGTATTCTCGAGAGCAGCGGTTATCGGGTGATCCCGGTTTCCAACGATGCGGAAGCAGCGTCGGCGGCCAAAAGGCATTCCGAGCCAATTCCGTTGCTGCTCGGCGAGACGCGCACCGCCGCTCTGCAATGGACTCACCTGCGGGAAACGCTCAAACAGCGCCATCCGGAGATGTCGGCTTTGCTGCTTTCTGATTATCCCGATGTCGTTGTCGAACCTGACGCCGCTTTGCTCACCAGGCCGTTCACTCCGGCCGCCTTGTTGGATCGCGTGCGGGAGGTGCTCCGCGGCGACCCTCATCCGAGGCCGGCGTCCTCAGGATCCGCCAGAGCGCTCACCCCTATATTGCTCCGCGCATCTTAGCTGGAAGAGAAATTCGGCTGTACGCGGCCAGGGCAGTGAACCGCGGCGAGTTGCTAGATCTGAATGATCCGGTTGCGGACGGCGTAGTGGATCAACTCGGTAATCGAACGAAAGTTCAGTTTCTGCATGACCTTGGCCCGGTGCGTCTCGACCGTCTTCACGCTGATGTTCAGCGTCGTGGCCACCTCTTTGTTGCTCTTGCCCTCCGCCAGGAGCTGAACGATTTCCCGTTCCCGGGGAGTGAGGGAGCGCGGCGCTCGCTCCTCCTCCCTGTTCCGGAGATAACCGTCGAGCACCATTTCGGAAACGGTGGACGTCAGAAAAGGCTTGTGCTGGCTGACTGCGTCCAACGCAGCCACCAGGTTTCGCCCGGCGTCCGACTTCAACACGTAACCCCGGGCGCCCGCCGCCAGAACTTCGTGGGCCAGCTCCTCGGAATCGTGCCGGGTCAGGATCAAGACCTCGGTGCGCGGGACGGCCTTCAGAATCTGGCGGGTTGCTTCAAGGCCGTTCAGCTCCGGCATGGAAATATCAATCAGCACCACATCCGGCTTGAGCTCCTTGGCTTTTTCGACGGCTTCCCGTCCGTTCTGCGCTTCGCCGGCGACACTCCATCCCGGCTGGTCCTCCAAGAGAGACCGCACGCCGCGCCGGACTACTTCATGGTCATCCGCTACGAGAATACGCATAATCGTCTTTAAGCAACCATGGCCAGGGGCAATATGGCTCTGATCGTCGTTCCGTGGTCTCCCGATTCGATCTCAAGCCGCCCACCAAGTTGCTTCACTCGTTCCTGCATGCCCAAAATGCCAATGCCATGGCCGGCGCGCGCGCCTCCATGCGCCGCGACAACCTCGAGCGGCATTCCCCTGCCCCGGTCGCTGACCTCCAGAAGGACCTCCTGATGGTTCTGCCAGATCCTGATTTTCGCGGTGGCGCTGCCGGAGTGCCTGTGGACATTGGTCAGG
>DASREK010000048.1:0-3282 GCA_035652135.1 Bryobacterales bacterium
TCGAAAAAGCGGAGGCATTTTCTGACCGTCAATTTTCTCGATGAGCGGGGACAGCAGCAGGCGATCGTGCTCGAACTGGGCAAGAGCATCGTTCGCCGGACCTTGGCCAGCCTGGAGGCCCGAACGGGCAAGCGGATCGAATATCAGGACGACGAAGCCCGGCGGGCGGGAACGAGCTGACGTATGCGCCCGCTGATTTGTCTGTGTCTGGCCGGCGTGGCGCTGGCCCAGCAGCCGCCCGCCCCCCTTCAGCCTCCCGGCGCCGGCGCTTCCGATACTGCTCCCCTCTCGGCCGAACAGATCGAGCAGGAGCATTTGCGCCGTCTGCTCGGCTTGCGGCGGGTGTACGTCGACCGGCTTTCCGGCGGCGACTCGGCGGAGCAGGTGCGCGATATGGTGATCTCGGCTCTCGAGCGCAGCCGGCTGTTTATCGTCACCGAGGACGAATCGAAGGCCGACGCTTACCTGCGCGGCTCGGCCGAAGATTCGGTTTTTACCGAAACGCGGGCCTCGCGGGAAGGCATCACCGCCCGCGCCTCGGGCCGCATTGGGAGCAGCCGCAGCCGCTACGACGGCGACTCCGCCTCGGGGGCCGTCGGCGTGGGCGACAGCGATGATTTTTATTCGAAAGAGCGCAAACATGAGGCCATGGCTTCCGTGCGGCTGGTCGCTCGCGACGGCGACGTGCTGTGGTCCTCTACCCAGGAAAGCCAGGGCGCCAAATATAAGGGCTCGGCGGCCGACGTGGCCGACAAGATCGGCAAGGATCTCGCGGAGGCCTTCGCCCGCGCGCGAAAGCTGGCGACATCACTAGCAGGGGAGGGCCGCCGCGAGCCTCGGCCTGGAGCGCCGCCTTCAGGAAAGCCGACACCGTGAGAAGCCGAGGCTGTTGCGTGCCGCCGTGCAACAAGGGCGGTCTTGCCAGTGGCAGCGGAGACCGACGTCCTCGCCGGCGGCTTTCCTCGTCCGCGGGCGTCAAACCCTCAGGCCGGAGAGAAAATCTGGCGGATTTTCCAGGTTCCGGTTTTATTTTCTTTCTTTTTCGGCATGCCGGCCAAATCCGCCGCGAACTCGTCGAATTGGATGCCCAGCCTGGAGTCGGCGGGCACCAGCCTGCCTTCTGAGAAAGCAGCCGTGACAGCGCGGTAATGATTGCCGAAAGTGGCCGCGACTTTGATGGACAGAAATTTCTCCACTTGGGAAGCTGACAAGTCGGCGGGAGAAGATCGATTCAGCAGGATACGTACGCGGTCCCGGGGAATGCCGCGATCCACAATCTGAGCGATCTTGCGCCGGGCCAGGTAGAGCCCCGCCATTTCCGGGGTCGCAACCAGCAGGATCTGGCTCGATTGCTCGAGCACCTCCCAGCACGAGCTGTAAATCGCATCCGGCAGATCGACTAGTACGAAACTGTAATTTCTCCGGGCGTATTCCAAAACAGCGCAAGTTTCGGAGCTGGAAAAGACCATCGGCGCGGAAGTCTGGGGGGCGGTAAGTATTTCCAATTCACCGATGCGGTTCACCATGCTTTTCCACAAAGCCGAATCCAGCCAGTGAGCCCGTTCGAGAGCTTCCTGAAGTCCGTGCCTCGGGGTCGCCTTCATCCAGAAAGCGATAGTGCTGTTGTGAAAATCAAAATCGGCGAGCAGCACGGAGCCTTTCCGTTTTTGCAGCGCCGCAGCGGTGTGGACCGCGGCTGTAGTCGCCCCGCACCCCCCGCGTGCGGGCAGAAACGCAATCAAAGAGCCAAAAGCGGCCGATCCCGCCGGCCCGGCCGGAGGAGCAGCCGTCTTCTGGGCGAGAAAGCGGCCCACGGTTTGCTGCATCTGGTCGGTATTGAAAGGCGGGAACCACAATTCCCGCACTCCCAGTTGCATCAATTCCAGCAGCACCTGAGGCTCGCAGGAGGCATGGACCGCGACGATGGGCATGGTATGTCCGCTCAAAATGCGGCTGATCGTGCGGCTGGCACGATCGTAGTCCGCCAGGCTGACGATGCCCACATCGGGCTCGTGTTGCTGGAGCAGGTTTAAAAGGTCGGCCGGCGGCGGGTAACGGGATACATGGCAGCAGATCCGGAGATTCCGGATCCAGGCCGCTTTGTCGAGAAATTCCCGCATCAGGTTGTCTTCCGGGCCGATCACCAGCGCACTCAACATGTTCCTTGCCCTCAAAAGAGGCGAACACCTAGCTGCTTGTCTTATCGGCCTAACCGGAGGCTCGCTGCACAAAAAATTTGATTGCAATCCCGGCGTCGAACCGTTAAAAAAGAGGCGAGGGTTCGCCCTGCACTTTGCCGGGGAGGCCGATCCCCGGATTTCTCTTTCTTTCATTCAGGTGTTGTTGGCCCGGCCGATGTTCCGCCGCTGCGGCGGGCGCGACAGGGCCGGGAGATCTCGCATGTTTTCCGAGCACGATCTGCTGCGGAGATTTTGCTTCGCGTCCCGCGCCGTGTGGGCGGGCATCGCCCTGATGGCGGCGGGCCAGAGCGCCCGGCCGCAACCGGCCGACTATTACGTCAGCCTGCAAGGCGATGACGCGAATCCCGGCAGCGCGGACCAGCCGTGGCGTCATATCGAGTGGGCCATGACTCGGCCCTTTCTGCGCGGCGGCGACACGATTCACATTCGAGGCGGCGTCTACCGTCCCGCCTCCGAGCCGAACCCCTCGAGCAACAGCACGCGCGATGAGGCCTTGATCCGTCCGGCGGCAAGCGGCGAGCCCGGCCGGCCGATCACGGTGATGGCTGAGCCGGGCGAAAGCGCGACGCTCAGCGGCCGTTTTCTGGCCGCGGATTGGAAACCTTTGGCTCCGGGAGCTCCGATTTATTACTACGACTACGCGACGCCGCTATCGTTTCCTTTCGATCATCCGTTCCAGATCGCCGAAGACGGCCGGCTGTTGTATCGCGCCGCCAGTCTCGACAGCCTCAACGCTCCGGGCCGTTGCTTTGTAGATCCCGGCCTGCACCGGATCTACATTTGGACCACGGACAGCGGTCCGCCCTCGCAGCACGTGATCGATTACGGCGCGTCAGCAGCCGGCATCGAGTTTCTGGGAGGCGTGCATGATTGGCGGCTAACTGGGTTCTCAGTGGCTGGATTCAAAAGCAGCGGCATCGTTATCCGCAGAGGCGCCGGATCCATCGAGATCGACCACATGGATATCAGCTTTATCGGGGCGCAACGGCCCGGCGCCGACCCCACCAGCGGGTACGCATTGGCCGTCTACGACACGGGCGGCGGTAATTTTATCCACGAAAACGACTTGCACCACACCCTC
>DASREK010000049.1:0-4129 GCA_035652135.1 Bryobacterales bacterium
AAAACGCGCGGGTACTTAGCGTACAAGGCTTGCCGCTGATGAAGCCCCCCTATGGCCAAATCACGGCCATCGATATGGACAAGGGCGAAATCCTGTGGCAGATCGCTCACGGCGAGACGCCGGACAATATCCGTAACAACCCGGCGCTGAAAGGCTTGAATATTCCGCGTACGGGCCGTCCCGGCCTTTTGGGCCCGCTGGTTACCAAGACCCTCGTCATCTGTGGAGAGGCCGGTTTCTTCACGACGCCAGCGGGCGTGCGGGGAGCGATGCTCCGCGCCTATGACAAGGCCACCGGGAAGGAAGTCGGCGCGATTTATATGCCAGCGCCGCAGAGCGGCTCTCCTATGACGTATATGCTCAATGGGGAGCAGTACATTGTGCTCGCAATCAGCGGGGGCAACTATTCGGGCGAGCTGATTGCATTCAAGCTGCCGGCCAGCTAGCATGGCGAGCTAGTCCGAGTAGCGGCGCCGCTGCCTCTGGTCCGGCTGGCGCCCGGGATGCGGCGAGCGTTTCTTCGTTAGCCTGCCGGGTTTTCCACTGTGGAAGAATAGTAACTCGGCTGGCTGCAAAGGCCAGCCCCGTTGACCTGACATGAAGATGAAAATCACGATTCTGGGAATTGCGGCGGCGGCCGCGGCGTTGTTTACGGGGCTGGGCGCGCAGGAGCAGCCCTCCCGTTCGGTATGGGATGGAGTGTACACCCAGGAGCAGGCGCAGCGTGGCCGGGGGCTATACGGCCAGCATTGCGCCGCCTGTCACGGTGAATCTCTGGAGGGCGTTGAAATGGCCCCGGCTCTTACCGGCGGCGATTTTCTGGACAAATGGACGGGCCAGACCGTGGGCGATCTGTTTGAAAGGATCCGAACCACCATGCCCCAAAACAAGCCGGGACGGCTGAGCCGGGATGTCAACGTGGATATCACGGCTTACATCCTGAGCGCCAATGATTTTCCGGCCGGCAAAACGGATTTGCCCCGCGACACGCTGATTCTCAAGCAGATCCGGATCGACGCCACGAAACCGGAGAAGAAGTGAAACCTGCGCCGCGACGAAGGAGCCGAGTCTTCGGTGTCGAGTTTCCGATCAACATGCGGCCGCGCTGCCCATTCCCAGTAAATCCAAAATAAACGCGTACTCGAACGCCGTTTCCTTCAGGCGATCGTACCTGCCGGAAGCGCCGCCGTGTCCAGCGCCCATGTTGGTCTTGAGGAGCAGAACGTTTTCGTCTGTCTTGACCTTGCGTAGCCGGGCAACCCATTTGGCCGGTTCCCAAAAAGAAACCCGCGGATCGTTGAGTCCTGTAGTGACGAGCATATGGGGATACGCCTTGGCGGCCACATTCTCGTACGGGGCATAGGATTTCATGTAGTCGTAATACTGTTTTTCCTTGGGATTGCCCCATTCCTCGAACTCGGTGACCGTCAGCGGCAGCGATTCATCGAGCATCGTGTTGATGACGTCGACAAAGGGCACTTTCGCGATTGCAATCTTGAAAAGCTCGGGGCGCATGTTAAGCACCGCCCCAATCAACAACCCGCCCGCGCTGCCGCCGTAGATGACGAGCCGGTCCTTGGCCGTATATCCTTCGGCGATCAAATGCTCTGCGCAGGCGATGAAATCAGTGAACGTATTCTTCTTGTGCAGCAGCTTCCCGTTTTCATACCAACTTCGGCCCATCTCGCCGCCGCCTCGGACATGCGCAATCGCGAAAATGAAATTGCGATCGAGCAGGCTGAGCCGGTCCGGTGAAAACACCGGATCCGTGCTCAGCCCATAAGCGCCATAAGCGTACAGCAGCAACGGGTTTTTCCCGTCGCGAGCCAGGCCCTTCTTGTAGACCAGCGAAATCGGCACCGAGGCCCCGTCCGGCGCCTGGGCGAAGACCCGCTCGGACTGATATCGCTCCGGTTCGTATCCTCCGAGCACTTCGTATTGTTTCTTCAGTTCGCGACGGCCGGTGTTCATGTCGTAGTCGAAGACCGACCGGGGCGTCACCAGGGATGTGTAGTTGAAACGCAGCAAATGCGTGTGAAACTCAGGGTTTGTCGCCGGGAAAAATGTGTAAACCGGCTCCGGGAAATCCACTGCCCGGATTTCGCCTGTGGACATATTGCGTATGCGCATTTTGCGCAAACCGTTTTCACGCTCGTAAATCACCAGATGGTTCTCGAACGCGTCCACGCCGTCAAGCTTGACGGCCTCGCGGTGTGGAATCACTTCCTTCCAATTGCGCCGGGAAGGGTCGGAAACCGGCGCATCCATCAGCTTGAAATTTTTCGCGTTTTCATTGGTGACGATAAAAAATCTATCGCCGTGATGCTCGACGCCGTATTCGACGTTGGGCCGGCGCGGCTCCACCACCCGGAATTCGCCGGTAGGCTCGTCGGCCGACAAGTAACGGACTTCCGAAGAAGTCTCGCTCTCGAGCGTCAGGAGGATATATTTCCGGCTTCGGGTTTTGGAGATGTGAACAAAGAACTTCTCGTCCTTTTCCTCGTAGACCAGCTTGTCGTGGGCCGGATCGGTCCCCACCGTGTGCCGGAAGAGCCGGTACGGGCGCTTGGCGGGATCGAGCGTCGTATAGAAGAACGTCTTGTTGTCATTGCCCCAGGCCAGCCCGTAGTACGTCTCCGGAATCTGATCTTTCAGCAGCTCGCCCGTCGAAAGATCTTTCAGCGCCAGCGTGTAAGTCTCGGACCCGTTTGTGTCGGTCGAAAACGCGAAAAGGCGGTGATTCGGGCTGGGCTGATGGACCCCCAGCCGAAAGTAGTTATGCCCGGCGGCCAGGGCGTTCTGGTCCAGGATGATTTCTTCAGGGGCGTCCTGAGCGTCCCTTTTCCGGCAGAAAACCGGATATTGCTGGCCTTCTACTGTTTTTTGATAGTAAAAGTAGTTATCGATCTTTTCCGGCACGGAAAGATCCGTCTCTTTAATGCGCCGGCGCATTTCCTCATAGAGAGCGGCCTGCAAAGGCTCGGTGTGCTTCATGACCGCTTCGGTATAGCGGTTCTCCTCCTCCAGGTAGCGGATCACCTCGGGATTCGATCGCTCCCGGAGCCAGGAGTATTCATCCACCCGGGTGTCCCCGTGGATGGTGCTGGTTTTGGGAACAGTCTTCGCCGCAGGCGGCTTCAAGCCGATTCGAGCTGACAACAAGAATGCGCCCAGAGCCAGGGCCCCGATCAGAGTTGGAGGTGATGCGGCGTGATACAGCATGTTTTTCCTTTCCTCACCGGGGCCCGGGCCATCCAGGCCAGTGTTTCTTCAAGATTCGCCAGGCCCTCGGCGCCTCCGATCTGCTGGATCGAGAGGGCCGCTACGGCGTTGGCGAAACGGGCGGCCTCCCGGAGCGAAAATCCAAGCCGCAGGGCCGCCAGAAAACCGCCGCAGAAGCAATCTCCCGCCCCGGTTGTATCCACGGCCGTAACGTCGTAGGCGGGAACCATAAATTGTTCCCCCGCCGCGGCGATCGCGCAGCCTTCTCCGGCCATTTTTAAAATAACAATCCCGGCGCCGCGGCTGCGGAAAAATTCGCCCACTTGAGAAAGCTCGCTCGATCCAGCCATCATCCGGGCCTCGTCCTGATTCACAAATAGCAGGTCGACCCAGGGACAAAGCGCCCCAAAATCCGCCATCCACCTGCCAGCGCCGTCCCACATCGTGTCAACAGAGGTCACCAGACCGGCGGCACGCGCGCGCTCGAGCAGCGCCGCACCACCCTCCCGGATGGCGGGCATATGAAAAAAGCTGCCGAGGTGGAAATAGGAAATTCCGCGGACTCGGCACGCATCCAACTGAATCTGCTCAGGGCGCAGACTCCGGCTGGCTCCGCGCAGATGCAGAAACAGTCGCTCCGCCCGCTGATTGATGAGACCCACCGTGGTGGCAGTCTGGGAGCCAGGTTCAAGGAGTACTTCAGAAACATCTACTCCGACCAATTTCAGCTTCTCCAGCGCGTATCGCCCCAAGGCATCCTCTCCCACCAGCCCGCAAAGCCTGGCAGGCGTCCCCAATTTGGCCAAAGTGTAAGCGGTGAGCGCGCCATTTCCTCCGAGATGCTGGGAAACCGACTCGACCCAGAGGCTGGATCCCCACGGCGGCAGCGTCTCCACCGGCCGCACCA
>DASREK010000050.1:0-24118 GCA_035652135.1 Bryobacterales bacterium
GCGCGGGATTTTGAGTCCCGTGCGTCTGCCAGTTCCGCCACTCCAGCGTGTTTCTTAGTATAACTTCGAAGCAGCGCCTCGGGAAACCAGGAGCGCGGGCGCCGGCATTCGCGGGTGGCAGGTCTCCGCGCCGGAGGAAGCGGCGATCATGCGGCTCACCGCTGGCGCCCAAGACCCGCGCCGCTTTCAGTAGAGTCCGGAGGGTCTTCGCCATTAGGCGAGCCGCTCCGGGGATGCGCAGCACGCAGCCTGCCTGCGGCATCCTGGCCTATGGGCCGGGTTCTTTTTTAGGCCGCTAACTGTTCTATATGATAGGCCCGGCGATTCGGAGGCAGGAGGGAGTATGCGTGCCATGCCGCGGACCCGAAGGCAGCCCGCCTGTTACGCGAGGCGCCGGCGGTTCTGATAAGCTACTCTAATTGCAAGAGGTTGGAGCGCGATTATGGCAATCAGTCAAGAATTGCTCGAAATTCTGGTTTGCCCGGTGGATAAAGAAGCACTAGAGCTGAAGCCGGACCAGAGCGGCCTGAAGTGCACCAAGTGCCACCGCGTCTACCCGATCAAAGACGACATCCCGATCATGCTGATCGACGAGGCTACGATCGAAGAGTGATCGCGGGAAATGAACCCGTTCTTTCGCGCCTGCATGCCGGCGCGCGGGTTGTCGTAATCCGCCTGCGATCCATGGGCGATACCGTGCTGACGACGCCCGCCCTGCGGCTTTTGAAGACGGCGCGTCCGGATGTGCAGATTTTCGTTGTCGTCGAGCGCCCTTGGGATCGCCTGCTGGAATCGAACGATGACGTGGCCGGAACTGTCATCTGCGACCGCAGCGCGCGCTGGAAAGCCGCCGCGGCGATCCGCCGGGTTCGTCCCGAGCTTTGTTTGAATCTGCATGGCGGCTCGACCAGTGCGGCTCTGACAGCGTTTTCGGGCGCCTCGTGGAGGGCCGGCTTCGCCCATTTTCCATTCCGGGCGGTTTACAACGTGGCAATCCCGCGCGCGCAGGAAGTTTTGCGCCGCACTGCCAATGCCCCGGTCCACACGGCGGAGCATCTGGCGTCGGCGGCGTTCTATCTTGGAGCACCCTCCGGGGAAATCCCTGCCGCGCGCCTGTTTGCCGAAGCGGCTCCCCGGACCTCGCCCTACGCGGTACTGCATGTCGCCGCTGCGTATTTCACAAAGCAGTGGCCCACAGCGCGGTTTGTCGAGTTGGGCCGCTGGTTGCGAGAAACTCTGGGCCTCGAGCCCATTCTCACTGCCGGCCCCGGCCAGGGCGATCTGCTGGCGGGCGTGGAAGGTTTGGAAACCTCTGCTAACCTGTCGGTGGGCGGCCTGATGTCGCTGATAAAAGGGGCGCGGCTCTTTGTGGGCAACGATTCCGGACCTGCGCATGTGGCGGCCGCGTTTGGGGTGCCGTGCGTGGTGATTTTTGGATCCTCAAATTCCAGCGTCTGGCGCCCCTGGAAGACCAGGTGCGAAGTTGTGGAAACCGCCTGGACCTGCAAGCCGTGCCCCGGCGACCGCTGCTACGCCTTTGACGAGCCTCGCTGCATTCTCTCGGTGGAACTCGAGGTTGTGCAGAAGGCGGTGCTGGCGGTAACCGGCCAGAAACAACCCGGCGCTTTCGCGCCTGTAACTGCGGCGTCCACATTACCGCATGACTGATTTCCGGCGGCTTCTAATTTACGTCCGGCCCTACTGGCTGCGCCTGGCCGTCTCGGTGCTGTTGATGGCCGCGGTGGGCGCCTGCCACGCGATGATTCCGCTGCTAATTCGTCCTGTTTTCGACCGCGTGTTGAACCCGTCTTCTCCGGAGGCGCCCGTCGAGTTGTTCCATCCTCCGGGCTTTGCGCGAGGCCTGTACCTTCATGATCTGATGCCGGCTTCCGTACACAACGTGTGGACCATGGTCGCCGTGTGCATCCTGGGAGTGTTCCTCATTAAGGGTGCTTGCGATTTTGCGGGCAACTACCTGGTCAACTATGTCGGCTTTGCCGCCGTCACCGATCTGCGCAACCAGCTTTACGAAAGCATCCTGCGGCAATCCACAGCCTTCTTCCGCAGCCGACATTCTGGCCGGCTCATGTCTTCGATTCTCAACGACACCGATAAGGTGCAGGTGGCGCTGTCGCACATCCTGGCCGACTTTCTCCGGCAGAGCTTCACGATTGTCGCACTGCTCCTGGTGGTGCTGCGCACCGACTGGAAATTAGCTTCGGTAAGCCTGACCGTTCTGCCTTTTGTTCTGATTCCTACGGCGAGAATCGGCCGCCGCATCCGCAAAACTTCCAGTTCCACCCAAGACAGCGTGGCCGAGATGAATCAGATTTTGCAGGAGACCACAGCGGGCCACTCGATCGTCAGGGCGTTCGGGATGGAAGCTTTCGAGATCCGGCGCTTTCGCGCCAGCGCGGCGCGGATGTTCCGGCGCAACCTCCGCTACGTGCGGCAGCAGGCCGTTGCATCGCCCATCATCGAGATGTTCGGGGCCATCACGATTGTCGGGCTGCTGAGCTACGCGCGCCTGCAAATCAAGGCGGAAACCATGACCGCCGGCCAGTTCACGAGTTTCGTCATCGCGCTGCTGATGATGTACGAGCCGGTGAAGCGCCTCAATGGCATCCACAATATTTTTCAGCAAGCTTTGGGAGCGTCGCAAAAGGTCTTCGAGTACTTGGGCCACGAGCAGGAAGTAAAGGAGGCGCCGGGCGCTCCGGCGCTGCCGCCGTTCCGCCGCTCGATTGAATTTGAAAATGTGAGCTTCCGCTATCCGGATTCGCCGAACGGCCTGGTGCTCGACGGCATCAACCTGCGGGTGAACGCGGGCGAAGTTGTGGCGCTGGTGGGTCCGAGCGGCGCGGGTAAGACCACGCTCGTAAATCTGCTGCCGCGTTTCTTCGATCCGACTTCGGGCGCCATCCGAATCGATGGATGCGATATCCGCGGCGTAACGATCCGCAGCCTCCGGGAACAGATCGGTCTGGTCACCCAAGAGACGTTTTTGTTCGACGATACGGTGGCAAACAATATCTCTTATGGGCGGCCCGACCTGCCGCGCGAGCTCATCGAGCAGGCCGCGCGCGCGGCGCTGGCGGCCGATTTTATCGCCGATCTTCCGCTCGGTTATGATACCCGGATTGGCGAACGCGGCCAGCGGCTGAGCGGCGGGGAGCGCCAGAGGATCGCGATTGCGCGGGCAATTCTCAAGAACGCGCCCATTTTGATCCTGGACGAGGCTACCTCGCACCTCGACACCGAATCCGAGGTGCTTGTGCAGCGCGCGCTCGCCAACTTGATGGAAGGCCGGACGGTGATCGTGATCGCGCACCGGCTCTCGACGATCCGGCGCGCCGACAAGATCGTGGTCATCGAGAACGGACGCATTGCGGAAATCGGCCGCCATGAAGCGCTTCTCGCCAACGGCGGGCCTTACAAGCGTCTGCACGAGTTGCAGTTTCAGTAAAAAGATGCGCCGCGCAGGGCGGCGGGCTCAGGAAACGAAGTCTTTCATTGCCGCCGGCTTGTAGGCGGGACTTGTGGATTATGCCGCGGAGCATGACGGGATTTGCGCGAGTTCAGACCGAGACATCCGAGTTCTGCCTTACGCTCGGCATTAAAAGCGTGAATCACCGGTCGCTCGATCTGCAAATCCGGCTGCCGCCGGAGCTCGAACCGTTCGAAATGGCCGCGCGGCAGGCCATGAAAAAGAAGATCACGCGCGGATATGTGCAGGTCACGGCGGCCCTGGAATCGCTTGTGCCGCCCCGGGTGCACATTAACCGCGGGCTGGTGGAGGCGTATCTCAGCGCGTATCGCGATGTGGCCCGGGAGTATGGCATAACAGCCGAGCCGGATCTGAATCTGCTTTTCCGCCTGCCCGGAATTGTCGCTTTCGTCGGCGCGGACGCGGAAAAGAGCGGGGGCTTGGAAAAGGCGCTGCTGGAAGCCCTGGAGCGGGCGCTGGACGAGTTGACTCTTTCGCGCGAACGGGAAGCTGCCGGCATCGTCGAGGAAATGATGCGGCGCTCGCGCTCTATTGAAGCCGGCCTGGCCCAAATTTTGCGGCTTCGGGAAGGGCTCACGTCGGTGCTGGCGGAGCGTCTCGCTCAAAAAATTTCGGAGTTGATCAAAGGCGCCGCGGCCGATCCGCAGCGGGTGCTGCAAGAGGCCGCCTTTATGGCGGACCGGACGGACATCAGCGAAGAAGTCCAGCGGTTGCAGGCGCATAATCATCAATTACAGGAGGTTCTCGCGCCGTCTTCCTCGCCGGGCGAAGTCGGCAAGAAGCTGGATTTTCTCCTTCAGGAGATGAATCGCGAGGCGAACACGATTCTGTCCAAGACTTCCGGAATTGGCGAAACGGGCCTTGCGATCACCGATCTCGGCCTCGCGATCCGGGCCGAAATCGAGAAGATGCGCGAGCAGGCGATGAATCTCGAGTAGGGCAGCCCGGGCTTATGTGCCGGGCGCCAGGAGCAGCGAGCATCGCCGCGGCGGCTGCGCGCTTCCATTTTTCACATGTCCATGGTTTTTATAATCTCAGCGCCCTCTGGCTCGGGCAAATCGACCCTGGTTGAGAGACTTCTGGCCACGGTTGAAAATGTGGATTTTTCGATTTCTTACACCACCCGCCCGCCGCGCGGGGGCGAGAAAAACGGGGAACATTACCGCTTTGTCGATCGCCAAACCTTCGAAGCCATGCGTGATAAAGGGGAACTGCTGGAATGGGCGGAGGTTTTCGGAAATTATTACGGCACCCCCCGCTCGGCACTCGACCAGGCCCGCGAGGCCGGCCATGACCTGGTGCTCGACATCGACGTGCAAGGTGCGGCACAATTAAAGAAGCAGCTTCCGGAAGCTGTGACCGTTTTCATTCTGCCGCCCTCCCGGCATGAACTGGAGAACCGATTGCGCAGCCGCTCTCTGGACGACGAGGCGGTGATTGCCCGGCGTCTGCGCGACGCCTCCAAGGAGATCCGGAATTACGCCGCATACGACTACATTCTGGTAAACGACCAGATTGACCGGGCGGCGGAAAAGCTGAAAGCGATCTTTTTGGCCGAGCGCTGCCGCAAGCAGCGGGCCGAAGGGATCATTCAGCCCATTTTGCAAAGCTTCGAGGTAGAGAAGAAAGATGACTGAAAACAAGCCGGTGCAGCCGGAAGCCAGTTCCAATGAGCCGGCGGCCACAATCCCGGGTGATCCGGAACAAAGCGTCTATCGTTTCATCATCGTGGCGGCGAAGCGCGCACGCCAGTTGCAGTCGGGCGCAAGGCCGAAAATCCCGACCCAGTCGCGCAAAATGACGCGGGTGGCGATTGAGGAAACGCGCCGCGGCCTGGTACCCTTCATAGATCCGGAGAATCCGCCGCCCGCCTCCGAAGAAGAGTATCCGGCGGCCGATCAGTAACCGAAGCGACCCGATGAGAATTGTCCTCGGCGTGACGGGCGGCATCGCCGCATACAAAGCCGCCGAACTGGCGCGAGCGCTGCAAGAGCGCGCACATACAGTGGAAGTGGTGATGACCGCGCACGCCCAGGAGTTTGTGCGGCCGCTGACATTTGCCGCGCTGACAGGACAGAAAGTCATCACCGGCATGTTTGGCTCTTCGACGGCCGAAGCCACGCTCGAGAGCGCCATCGAGCACATCGCGCTTGCGCAACGCTGTGAGGCGATTGTGGTTGCGCCTGCGTCAGCCGATATTTTGGCCAAATTTGCGCACGGCATCGCAGACGATTTTCTGACCACTCTTTACCTGGCCTATGCCGGTCCGGTGGTGATGGCGCCCGCTATGAACTCGAATATGTGGGTGCATCCGGCGACGCGGGCCAATGTCGAGGAGCTCCGCCGGCGCGGCGCGCGCATCGTCGAACCGCCCGAGGGTTATCTCGCCTGCGGCATGATCGGACCCGGCCGGATGAGCCCGATTGACGAAATCGTGGCCGCCGTCGAGGAAACGTTGCACTCCCAGGCCACCCGGCGCGATCTGGAGGGCCAAACCGTATTGATCACCGCGGGACCTACGCGGGAACCGCTCGACCCGGTGCGTTACCTTTCGAACCGCTCCAGTGGGCGAATGGGATTTGCTTTGGCCGAAGAAGCCTTGGCCCGGGGCGCACGGGTGATCGTCGTGGCCGGCCCCACGGCGTTGCCCCCGCCGCCCGGGGCCGAAGTGATCCGGGTGGAAACGGCCGCCGAGATGCGGCAAGCGGTGATGGATCGGCTGGAGAGCGCAACCATTGTCATAAAGGCCGCGGCCGTCGCCGATTTTCGGCCGGCGCATCGCTCTCAGCAGAAATTGAAGAAGGCGGCTATTCCGCCGGCCATCGAGCTGGAGCCCACGCCTGACATTTTGGCCGAAATCGGCCGCCGGAAGGGAACCAGGTTTCTGGTGGGCTTCGCCGCGGAAACCGGCGACCTCAATGAAGAGGCCATCCGCAAGCTAAAAGCAAAGAATTGCGATATGGTCGTGGCCAACCGTGTGGGCCGGCGCGGCACGGGATTTGACTCGGAGGAGAACGAAGCTTTGATCGTGACAAACGAGGGGAAGGCAATCGAGTTTCCTCGCGGCTCGAAACGGAGCCTGGCGGCCCGTATTTTCGACTGCATTTATCAACTCCGCCTTGCCCATACCTGATTTGAGATGACAGCCGAGCAGATCCGGCGGCTTTTGCTCTTTTATCAAGACCTGGGATTTACGGAACTGTTCCGGCGCGATCCCCCCGCCGGGCAACGCGAGAGCCCGCCGCAAAAAGCCGCAGCGAGAGAAGCGTCTGAAGGCCCGCCGCCAGGGATGCCCGCCAGTTTGCTCGATCACATCGCGGCCGGAGAGCCCCGCGAGCCTCTGGCGCAAATCGAGGCCGAACTGGCCGGCTGTACCCGCTGCCGGCTGCACAAGGGTCGCACGAATCTTGTTTTTGGAGTCGGCAATCCGCAGGCGCAGCTCGTTTTTGTCGGCGAAGGCCCAGGGGCGGAGGAAGATGCGCAAGGCATACCGTTCGTCGGCCGGGCCGGGCAATTGCTGACTCAGATGATCGAAAATACGGCGGCCAGGGAAGGTCTACCGCTGAAGCGGGGCGACGTCTACATTTGCAATGTCGTCAAATGCCGGCCCCCGGAGAACCGCACGCCCGAGAAGGACGAAATGGATACGTGCAGCCCGTTTCTATTCCGGCAGCTCGAGTCCATCCGCCCCAAGGCCATCTGTGTGCTCGGCGGGACGGCGGCCAGAGCGCTGCTGAACACTTCCACAGGCATCACCCAGTTGCGCGGAAAATGGCAGAATTGGCGCGGCATTCCTGTCATGCCCACCTACCACCCCTCGTTCCTGCTGCGCGGCTACAATGCCGCTTACAAACGCGAGGCGTGGGACGATTTAAAAAAACTCCTGCACTACGTCTACGGGTGATCGTTCTCACCTCCGCTCCCGCCCGCCGGCCTGCACGAGGTCCGCGCAAAGCTCTTTGCGCATTGATTTGCGGGGGCGCTGCGCTCTGCGAGTTGGTGGGACAACGCGCGGCTCCCGGCGCTGCAATCCGTATCGCCGCCGTATGCTACGATGGGCTCTTGCCAGGTTCCGGGCTCCGTGCAGTGGGACGCCGCAAACCCCGCCAGGTCCGGAAGGAAGCAACGGTAGTGGTTAACCCCGCGTGCCGCGGATCACCCGGAGCTTGGCTTAAAAGTCAGCGTGCAGCCGCCGGCTCCGCCGCCTGTCACTTCTAAAAGGCCGCTGTGAGCTGAGCGAAGACAGGCGGCGCTAGGCGGTTTGCGCCTCGCGGCGGGGGCGGCGCTCGCCCGCGGACGCTCGCTGGAAGCGGAAAGTCTCTGTGTATCAGGTTATCGCCCGCAAATACCGGCCGCAAACTTTCCGGCAGGTGGTTAACCAGCAGCATGTCAAGCAGACCCTGGAGAACGCTGTTGCGAAAGGCCGGGTGGCTCACGGATACATCTTTGCAGGCCAGCGCGGCACTGGAAAAACCACGGTGGCCCGCATCCTCGCCAAGTGTTTGAACTGCGTGAAGGGGCCGACGATTACTCCTGACCTGGAGTGTCCCAGTTGCCGGGAGATCGCCGCTTCGAGCTCGATGGACGTGATCGAGATCGATGCCGCCTCCAATCGGGGCATTGACGACGTGCGGGAGCTGCGGGAAGCCGTGCGCTACCGGCCGTCGCGCGACCGGTACAAGGTATTTATCATCGACGAAGCGCACCAGATCACCGACGCCGCATTCAATGCTCTGCTGAAGACGCTCGAAGAGCCTCCCGAGTGGGTGGTATTCATGCTTTGCACCACCGAAGCGCACAAGATTCCGCCCACGATCGTCTCGCGCTGCCAGAACTTCACGTTCCAGATGGTCGATTTTGACCATGTCGTTGCGCATCTGCAATGGATCTGCGAGCAGGAAGGAATCGAAGCCGAAGCTGATGCGCTTTCTGTGATTGCGCTGGCGGGCGACGGCAGCATTCGCGATTCTCTCTCCACTCTCGATCAGGCCATCGCCAGTTTTGGGAAGACGCTCCACGCCGCTGACGTTCGGGATTTGCTCGGCGCCGTGTCGAGCGAGGTTCTGGACGAGTTCGCGGCGGCGCTTCGCGATCAGTCGCCCGCCGGCATGCTCGAGTTGGTCGAGAAGCTTACCGCGCGCGGACAGAATCCGCAACACTTCTGCCGCGATTTGACGCGTTTTATCCGGAATTTAATGGTCGCCCGGATGATGGGAGCCGATTCCCGCCTCATCGCCGCTTCCGCCGACGAGCGCCGGCGCCTGGACGCTCTCGCATCACAATTTTCCGAAGAAGATCTGACCCGCCATCTGCAACTGGCGCTGAACCTGTACAGAGACCTTCAACACGCCCCGCATCCCCGCTTTCATCTCGAAATGGGCCTGCTCAAGCTGGTTTACGCCGGAAAGATGGTGGACTTGGAAAAAGCGCTGGCTGCCGCCTCCTCTGATCCCCAGCCGCCGGCTCACGCGCCGGGTGATGCTCAGGGCCCAACTCGGGGAAGCTCCACAAGAAGCCGCTCCGCCGCGCCTCCTCCCGCGCCCGGCGGAGGACGAATGCAGGCCGCCCAGCCTGCGGGAACGGCAGCGGTTGCGAAGCGGAATCCCCCAGCGGCATCTCCGGCTGGCGCGGAGACGGCGACCGGAGCGCAGCCGGGAGCTACGGCGTCTCCTCAAGACGACTTCCGGTCGCGCCTTCTCGAAGCTCTGCGCGCGGAGGGCCATGAGTTTACCGCGGATGCCGTCGAGCATTCCGCAATCGACCTGGCCGGCGGCGACGTCCATTTTCTGGCGCCGCCCGATCTTCAGTTCTCCCTGGAGTCGGCGTCCCAGCTTTTGAACGAGATCAGCGGCAGGCTGCTGGGACGGCGCGCGCGGATCCGTGTTACACTGGCTGATACAACAATTCCACCGCGGAATGTTTCGGAAGGCGCGCCAACCCGGGCGGGTACGCAAGAATCGGGAGCTTCCGGGGACTATGGCCCGGCCGGCGAGCGGGCGCTGGCTCACCCGCAGGTACAGAAGTTTCTGGCTACGTTCGGAGGGCAAATCCGCCAGGTTCGCGATTTGAAGGAGACATGACCGTGAAAATGCCCGGCAATATGCAGTCGATCATGAAGCAAGCCCAAAAGATGCAGGAGCAGCTCCAGCAGCAGATTGCGGCCATTCGCGTCGAGGCCTCGACGGGCGGTGGAATGGTCACGGTCAGGATGGACGGCCAGAAGCACGTGCTGGAAGTCAAAATTGATCCGGAAGCCGTCAGCGATGTAGAGATGCTGCAAGACATGGTTCTGGCCGCTTTCAACGAGGCAGCCAAGAAAGTGGATGACGAAGCGCAATCCAAGATGGGCGGCATGCTGGGAGGCCTTGGCTTGCCGCCGGGTATGTTTTAGCGGCTTGGATTTCAGCCGTAACGATTTGTTCCCAGCAAAATGCGGGCTCGGATTCCAAGCCCGCCGCTTCTTGTGCTATGAACGATCTCGCTGAACCGATGGCTCGTTTGATCGACGAGTTTAAGCGCCTGCCGGGCATCGGCCAAAAATCCGCGCAGCGCATGGCGTTTCACGTGTTGCGGAGCGCGCGCGAAGACGCGGAGCGGCTCGCCAGCGCCCTGCTGGATGTAAAAGACCGCATGCGGCTTTGTGCGCTGTGCAACAACATTTCGGATGCGGAAACATGTTCCATCTGTTCTGATTCTAGTCGCAATCAAAAAGTTTTATGTGTGGTGGAAGAGCCGCGCAACATTCTCGTTATCGAGAAAACACGCCAATTTCAGGGGCTTTACCATGTCTTGCACGGCAGCCTTTCGCCTTTGCGGGGAATCGGGCCCGAGCAACTGAAGGTGAAAAGCTTGCTCGAGAGGCTTCAGCGGAGTACGATAGAGGAGGTCATAATTGCCACGAACCCCACTGTGGAGGGCGAGGCGACGGCTGTTTATCTGTCTCGCTTGTTGCGACCTCTGGGAGTCCGGGTAACCCGCATCGGGATGGGTATTCCCGTGGGCAGTGATCTGGACTATGTTGACGAAGTGACAATGCTCAAGTCGATCGAAGGCCGGAAGGAGATTTGAACGACCTCCGGGATTCCAGGAGATACATAGTATGAGCACTATTGTTAACGGCGCACCACCTCAGACTGACCTCTTCGAGCCGGAACAGGAATTGAAGGCTCCGTTTCCGGGCATTCCGACCACATCGGACGGAGCCGGCATGGTCGTATGGGTCGAGACCAACATCACGCAGGGCGCCTGCGCTTACCCTATCACCTCATCCACGACGATGGGAGGCGGCTACCAGGTTGAGGTAGCGAACGGAAAGAGAAATCTCTGGGGCGAAGAACTGGCCTTCATCGAGCCCGAATCGGAACACAGCGCTGCCACCACCTGTGAAGGCTTTGCCGTAGCCGGCGGGCGGGTGACCAATTTTACCTCGGGTCAGGGCCTTGTTCTGATGAAGGAGGTTCTGTTCACGATCGCCGGCAAGCGGCTGCCGGTAGTCTTTCACATCGGAGCGCGGGCGATCACCTCGCATTCGCTGAATGTTCACGCCGGTCACGACGACGTTTACGCCGTCGCCGACTGCGGCTGGGGCGTGCTGTACGCGCGCAACGCCCAGGAAGCGGGCGACATGGCCCTGATTGCGCGCCGTACTGCGGAAGACACCGAGACTCCGTTTCTGAATGTCCAGGACGGATTCCTGACCACCCATACCATTGAGAACGTCCGGCTGCCCGAGCCGGAGATGATGAAGTTGTTCGTCGGGCACCCCTCGCGCCGGCTGCGCAACCTGATGGATCCGGCGATTCCCCTGATGTCCGGCGTAGTCCAGAACCAGGACAGCTACATGAAGGGCAAGATCGCCCAGCGCCGCTACTACAATCAGGTCCTTCCTACGCTGAAGAAGGTGATGCGCGAGTTTTACGAGATGACCGGCCGCCGCTACGACGTGGTGATGCCGTATCGTCTAAGCGACGCCGAGTATGCGATTGTCGGCTCCGGCTGCATGATGGAAACGGCCGAGGCGGCGGTCGATTACATTCGCGATCACTACGGGATCAAGGTGGGGCTGCTGCACATCACCTGTTTCCGTCCATTCCCGTCAGTGGAGATTGTGCAGGCTTTGAAACACTGTAAGGCCATTTCGGTCGTGGAGCGGCTGGATATCCCGATGATGCAGTCGAACCCACAGCTGTGCGAGATGAAGGCGGCTTTCGCTGACGCGATGGCTGAAACTCCCGGCTATCCGCTGCTGACGCACATGCCCCGGTTCTACGGCGGGTCGGCCGGTTTGGGCAGCCGGGATGTGCGCGCGGGCGACTTCATCGCCATCGTGGAGAACATGCGCAGCGCGAAGCCGAAGATGTATTTTACGGTGGGCATCAAGCACGAGACCGCGCTTGAGGTAAAGCACGATCCCGATGTTCGCAGCCCGGGCTCGTTCTCGATGCGCGGCCACTCGGTCGGCGGATACGGATCAGTGACGACCAACAAGGTTATCGCGACGATCGCCGGCGAAGTCTTTGGCATGGATGTGCAGGCTTATCCCAAGTACGGTTCGGAGAAAAAAGGCCTGCCCACGACGTATTACCTGACAATCGCGAAAAAGCACATCCGCGTGCACTCCGAGCTGGAGCACGTGGAATTCATTCCGCTCAATGACGTGAACGCTTTCAACCTCGAAAATCCCCTGGCGGGTCTGGCCGACAACGGAATGGTGTTCGTGCAGAGCCAGAAGACAGACCCCGCCCAAGTTTGGAACGCCGTGCCGCCCTGGGCCCGCAAGTTCATGCGCGAAAAAAACGCCCGGCTCTTCGCCCTTGACACGGTGTCGATCGCCCGCGAGGTGTCCTCGCTCGCCGATTTGCAGCAGCGCATGCAAGGCATCGTGCTGCTGGGCGTTTTCCTCCGGGTGACGCCTTTTCAGGCGGAATCCGGCATCAGCGAAGAGCAGCTTTTCGCAGGGGTCGAGAAGGCCCTGCGTAAATATTTCGGCAAGCGCGGCGAGCGCGTCGTGCAAGACAATCTCAAGGCGGTGAGCCGCGGCTACCATGAAGTCATCGAAGTGCCGCGGGAAGTTATGCTGAGCACTGCGGCAATCGACGACGCCAACGCGGCGTTGCGCGTCATCTAGCGCGGAAAGCCGCCGGGTGGATTCGGTTTGCTGCGACGAAAGGGACTCAATATGACCGAAACGATAACCATTCCACTGGAAGCACGGATCGAAGATTACCGCGCCAATGTGGTGGATGTGGCCGACTTCAACGAGCGCGTGGTCGGCGCTTACAACAACGGGACGGCGGAAAAAGGGCTGGAGGCGGATGACCAGGTGGCGAAAAGCATCATCCCGGCCGGGACCGGCGCTTTGCGCGATTTCAGCTATATCGCTCCCGATATACCCGTCTTTATCGGTGAGAATTGCGTCGGGTGCATGGACTGCGTCACCGAGTGCCCCGATACGGCGATCCTTGGCAAGGCTGTGGAGCCGCAGACTCTCGAGCAATATTTGGCCGGAATTACGGATGAAGCCGAGCGCAAGAAGATGGCCGAGCAGTGGGCCATCACCAACAAGTACTACACGGTGCTCGAAAAAAAGGGCGTGGGCGGTGGGAAGTTCGGAATTTTCATCGATCCGACCAAATGCAAGGGCTGCGCCGAGTGCGTCGACGCCTGCGGGGACCACAATGCCCTGAAGATGATCCGCAAAAACGATGAAAACATGAAGTGGTACAAGGCTGCTTTTGACTTCTTCAAAAGCCTGCCGGAGACTCCTTCCAAATTCATCAATGAGAAAGCCCTGGCCGATATGATGTTGGCCGAGCGCTCGTTGCTGTATGTGGGGGGCGCCGGGTCCTGCATGGGCTGCGGAGAGGCTACCGCGCTGCGCATGATGCTGGCGGCCACTGGCTTTGTGTATGGGCGCGAAAACATCGGCATTGTGGCGGCGACCGGCTGCAACACCGTCTACACGTCCACCTATCCTTACAACCCCTACCTAGTGCCATGGACAAACTCGCTGTTTGAGAACGCTCCGGCCGACGCTATGGGCGTGCGCGCCCGCTGGGACCAGCTTGGCTGGAAAGAAAAGCGCTTGTGGGTGATCGGGGGCGACGGGGCGATGCTCGATATTGGCTTTCAATCGCTGTCGCGTATGTTCGCCTCAGGCATGGACATTAAGGTCCTCGTCCTCGATACGCAGGTCTATTCCAACACGGGCGGTCAAACCTCGACCGGAAGCTTCAAGGGCCAGGACGCGAAAATGAGCTTCCACGGCAAGGTGATCCAGGGCAAGAAGGAAAACCGCAAGGAGATCGCCAACATCGCCATGATGCACAAGGACGTCTACGTAGCTCAGACCACCTGCGCCCATCCGAATCACTTCTATAAAGCCGTGATGGAGGCGAATGCGTATCCCGGGCCGGCGATCGTCAACGTATATACGACCTGCCAGCCGGAGCATGGAGTGGCCGACAATATGGCCGAACATCAAGCCAAGCTGGCGGCTGACTCCCGCGCATTTCCGGTTTTCATCTACGACCCGCGCAAAGGCCCCAAGTTCAAAGACCGCCTCAGCTTAGTCGGGAACCCGAACGTGAAGGATGACTGGTACGTGAACCCGAAGACCGGCGAGCAGATTGACTTTATTTACTTCGCCCGCACTGAGGGCCGCTTCGCCAAGCATTTCGACAAGGACGGCAATCCCTCGCCGACGCTTCTGGCCGCGCAGCAGGACCGGCTGGAAAACTGGCATTTACTCCAGGATTTGGCGGGCATTAAGTAAGCGGCGGAAAGCGCCTCTTTGGCCAGGCCGGAATCGTTCCCAAAACGGCGCCGGCCCGCGATCCTGCTCAGAGTCCCACACTCAATTCCAGTTGTTCGGCGTAAGCAAACAGCGCAGGGGCGCCACCGGTGTGCAGGAACAACACTGTTTCTGAAGGATCGATCTGGCCGCGGCGGATGTGATCGATCAGCGCCGCCATCACCTTTCCAGTATAAATGGGGTCGAGAAAGACGCCTTCGTGCCGCGCCAGCATCCGCAAGGCTTCCAGGCAGCCGGCGGTAGGAATTCCATAGCCCGCCCCGAAGTAGCCTTGGTCGGTCACAAAATCTTCCGGCCCGACCCGCCCGCCGACTCCTAGCAGGGCGGCAGTCTCGTTAGCGATACGCACGGCGCGCCCGGTTTTCTCCGGTTCTCCCCCGCTCACGGCGACGCCATAGAGGAGGTACGGCGCGCTGTACATTTTCGCGCCCAGCACCAAAGCTGCCTGCGTGCCCCGGGAACCGGCCGCGTAGTACAGGCGCGAGGGCGCCTCGCCCATCGCCAAAAGTTGCTGCACGATCTCCAGCGTTCCGGCCACATAGCCGCACGCCCCCACTGGACTGGATCCGCCGACAGGAATCAGATAAGGGCGCTCGCCGCGTCCCTCCAGAGCGGCCGTCACCTCGGCGACCTTTGCCGCCTCTCCGTCGCCTGTGGCCTTGGCAGGGTCCGGCCCGGCGGGCACAAAATGCACCTCCGCACCGAGGATGTAATCGAGCAGAAGATTACCCTGCGGGGGGCCGCAGCCCGGCTTGCGCGTGAGGACGAGCGCTGCGCCCAAACCCGCCACGCGCGCCGCGGCGGCCGTCATTCGGGCGTGGTTGGATTGCTCCGCGCCGGTCGTAACCAGCACGGTAGCTCCGGCGCGGAGTGCGTCGCCCACCAGGAATTCGAGCTTGCGAGCCTTGTTCCCGCCCAGGGCCAGGCCGGTGAGGTCGTCTCGTTTGATGAGAATGCGCGGGCACCGCCGAGGACCACCCAACGCATCCCGCAGGCGCTTCAGCTCATGAAGCGGAGTCGGCAGCGTGGCTAAAGGAAAACGAGGCTGGGATTCAATCGGCACTCAACCATTCTGTCGCGATTCCGTTCAACGGCACAACCGCCGGAGCTGAATTTTTTCGAGCGCGCGGCAGCGCCGGTTGCAGAGCTCAGCCGGTTTTCACTAAACTGCGGGAAAAGACCATGATTGTCTACACGGGACCGATCGACGACGGCCGCCAGCTAATTCAATTCCTGCGCCGCGAGGAACTAAATCTGCGGTCGCTGAAAAAGTTGATCGTTTCCCGCGAGAAGACCGTCGTGTTGGATGTCAACGGCGATGGAATCGAATTTCCCGGGCTGACTTACGGGAATCAGATCCTCGAAGAATTGCTCCGCGAGCTCGGCGTAGTTTTCACACCCCAAACCTTGCACAATCCCTCGGCAACCCCCGGCGGAGTGAAGGAGTTTCGACTGAGCGCCCGCTGGACGTGGGGCCACGACCGCGTGATGTAACCGTGTTCCCGAGCGGCCGGCCCTCAGCTCTTCACAAAACGCCGCTTTCGGACCTCATCCAACGTCACGGCCAGGATGATGACGGCGCCGATAACAGCTTGCTGGATGTAAGGAGAAATCCCGAGCAGGTCACAGCCATTGGCCAGCAGTCCCATGATGAACGCCCCAATGAGCGTGCCGATCACGCTGCCTTCGCCGCCGCTAAGGCTGCCGCCTCCGATGACCACAGCGGCGATCACCTGCAACTCGTAGCCTTGTCCTGCCGTGGGCTGGCCGGTCATCAAGCGTGAGGCCTCGATCATGCCCGCCAGGCCCGTGAGCGCTCCGGAGATGGCGTAGACTGCGACGGTATGGAAGCTCACGGGAATGCCGGCATAGACGGCGGCTTCGCGGTTCGACCCAATCGCGTAGGCATATCGTCCCAGCTTTGTGTACTGCAACAGGAAGTGCGTGAGCATGGCGCAAAAGACCAAGAGATAAAGCACGAAGGGAAGCCCGAGCACCGCCCCCTCACCGAGAAAAGAAAACCCGCGAGGCAGCCCGACGACCGGCAGTCCTCCGGAGTAAAGCAGCGCTAGGCCGCGAATAATGCCCAGCGTGCCCAGCGTGACGATGAACGGATTGATTTTGAGGCGCTCGGTGAGCAGTCCGTTCACCAGCCCCCAGAAAAAGCCGGCGGCGATCCCGGCCAGAATGCCTGCTGCGATGGCGCCGTGCTGTTCCATGATTTTCGTCCCGATCAGCCCGGCGAAGGCGAGGATAGCCCCCACCGAGAGATCAATGCCGCCGGCCACAATGATCAGCGTCATTCCCAGGGCCATGATATTGATCACAGCCGTCTGGCGAACCACGCTGGAGAGATTGGTCGCGGTCAGGAAGGGCG
The DNA here is from genome assembly GCA_035652135.1 of Bryobacterales bacterium. Taxonomy (GTDB): domain Bacteria; phylum Acidobacteriota; class Terriglobia; order Bryobacterales; family JACQDG01; genus DASREK01. The sequence continues at coordinate 16,699 of DASREK010000050.1, forward strand.
GCGACGAAATGGAAAGCCCCACGAAAAGCGCGATCAGGCTGAGGAAGGGAAGCAGCCTCTGGATCATTCCCCCACCGCCGCATACCGAAGGATCTCTTCCTGCGTGGTGGGGCGAGCCAGCTCTTTGATAATCTGTCCGGCGCGCATGACGAGGATGCGATCGGCTGCCTGCAACAATTCGGGAAGCTCCGAGCTTACCATGAGCAGGCCGGCTCCGGCGCGGGCCAGCTCATCCATCAGGCGGAAGACCTCCGCCTTGGCGCCGACATCGATGCCCCGCGTGGGTTCGTCGAACAAGAAAATGCGCGCCTGGCGGAACAGCCATTTGGCCAGGACGACTTTCTGCTGATTTCCGCCGCTCAAGCGGCCGGCTAATTGCTCGGGGGAGTCAGCGCGAATTCGCAATCTTTGGATCAGATTCCCAACCGGGCCCTGCTCGCGGCCGGCGGTGAGGACGCCCAGGCGGGAGAGCGCTGAAAGATTGGTCAGCGTGACATTGGTGCGAATCGGCAGCCGCAGGGCAAGGCCCGTCCGCTGGCGATCTTCGGTGAGAAAGGCCAGGCCGCCGGCTACGGCATCGCGCGGTGAGCGGATGCGCACGCGCCGCTCGAAAAGATAGACCTCGCCGTCCCCATCCAGGCCGAAAATCTGGCGGCACAGCTCTGTCCGGCCCGCGCCCATCAGGCCGGCCAGCCCCACAATTTCCCGGGCGCGAATGCGGAAGCACACGCCCGGGCGCTCGACGCGCAGCAGCTCCTCCCCCGGCTCGAGCGGCGTTCTTTCGTAGAGCGCCGCAATCTCCCGGCCGACCATGTAGTGAATCATCTGTTCCATCGAAAGCGCCGCCAGCGCGCCGTTTGCCACGGTGCAGCCATCGCGGAGTATGGTGACGCGATCGCCGATCGCCCGCAGCTCTTCCATGCGGTGAGTGATGTAGATAATCCCCATGCCGCGCTGGCGCAGGTTTCGTACGATGCGGAAGACCTCCGCGGTTTCGCTTTCCGAAAGGGAAGACGTGGGCTCGTCGAAGATGAGCAAGCTGGAAGCCGAGTGGATCGCCCGGCAGATTTCGACGAGCTGTTTTTGGGCCGGGCTGAGCCGCTCCACCCGCCAGCGGGACTGGAGGGGGAAGCGGTGCTCTGTGATGAGAGCGTCCGCCTCGCGCTCCATGCGCCGGCGGTCCAGCATTCCGCGGCGCAGGGGCTCTCTGCCCAGAAATATGTTTTCGGCGACCGTGAGATGCGGCGCAATCAGCGACTCCTGGTGCACCATGGCCACGCCGATCGCGGCCGCCTCGGCGGGAGTGCGCAGCCGCACGGGCTCGCCGCGCCAGCGCATTACGCCGCCGTCGGGCTGCAACATGCCGGCGGCGATTTTCATCAGAGTGGATTTCCCCGCGCCGTTCTCCCCAAGCAAAAGATGAACCTCGCCGGGCCTGACGCTCAGGTTGCCGTCTTCGAGCGCCCGCACTCCGCCGAAGCGCTTCAGGATGTGTTCGAGTTCCAACAGCACAAATGTTTAGATCGTATTATTACTTGGCCTCGCACCGGCTCAGCGCTGTCCCTGCACCGGAACCCGTCTGTCCGGCTTGGGCCGGATGCGGAACAGGCTGAACGGCCGTTGCTTGACCTCGGCAGTGAATTCCTTGAGGTTTTGCGAGCTGACGCGAAAATTCTCGATCATTCGATTGATATTTTCGTCGTTATATGCCATGGTTCCGCGCAGTTGCTCAATAAGGTCCTGCGTCTGCGCGATAGTATTCTGCAACTGCTTCAAATCGTCCTTGATCGGGTCGCGCGTCTCATCAACGGTTTTGTTTACGTTGCTTACGAGATCGCCGATGCGGGCATTGGTGCCGCGCAGGTCGGCGACAAGGGCGTCGATCTTCTGAACGGCGGCGTTGAGGCTGCCGGTGAGCGTGTCGATCTTGGGCGCCTGGTCGGCTACCAGCTTGTTGCTGCGTTCGAGCAGCGCTTCGACATTTTGCCGGTTCTTTTCTCCGGTCAGCTCGTTCAAATTGGCGATCAACTGGTCGGCCTTGGCGGAAATTTCGTTCAGATTCCTGTGCAGATCGATAATCAAGGCTTCCGAGCTTTCCGTCATTGCCCCGATGCGGCGGGTGAGAGTGGCGAAATCCACCGCCTCTTGCGAAGGAATTGTGCTTCCGGGCGGAAGCGGCGGCGAATCCTTCTTGCCGGGGGTGATCTCCACGTAATTTTCTCCGATCATGCCGAGTGTGCTGATGGCGGCGACGGAGTCCTGACGAACGGGCGTGCCGGGTTTGAGATCGAGCAACACCTCGATCTTCGTGGGATCCTCGGTCCACGGATGGACGTCGGCCACTGCGCCAGTCTTGAGCCCGCCAAAACGAACCACGGTTCCTTTTTCGATGCCGCCGGCAAAAGAGAAATACGTCTTATAGCGGACCAGACCTCCGCGCAACTGCACGTTGGCGATGGAAACGAAGGCCACCATAAGAATCAGCGACGAGATGATGACGAAAAGGCCGACTTTGGCTTCGCTGGACATTGATTATCAGCTATCAGGGTCATCCGCTGTCAGCGGCGGGCTTTCAGCGCCGGGGATACCCGCCCAACGGCCATCCCCGGATCGCCGGCCTCGCTTTCAATCGTCAGACGGGTGTTTCCCGCTGATAACCAGGTCCGGCGGCCGGTTAGGCGCATGGCTAAGAGCCTATGTTCTGATGCTAGCCGCTCGCTGCTGATTGCCGAGAGCGCCTAAGCCCCGACGGTTATTCTATCAGCCTTTCCAAGAAGGCCTCCTGGTCGGCATTTACAGGATCGGGAACGCGGTCCAGAAACTGGCGCACCCGCGCGTTGCTCGAAGAGCGGACTTCCTCTTTTGTGCCGGCTATCAGAATGCGTCCCTTGTCAACGACCGCGATACGATCTGCGATCAGAAAAGCGCTCGCCAGCTCGTGCGTGACCACGACGATGGACATGTGCGGGAAGGCGCGTTTCAGCTCGAGAATCAACTCGTCGATGCCCGCGGCGATGATGGGATCGAGCCCGGCGGAAGGCTCGTCGAACAGCAGAATCTCGGGATCCATCGCCAGCGCCCGGGCCACCGCGGCGCGCTTTTTCATCCCGCCCGAGAGCTGCGCCGGGTAGTAGTCCTCGCACGAAGCCAGCCCCACCTGCTCCAGCTTGATACGCGTCATCAGCTTGATGGTGGATTCCGCCAGCTTGGTGTGCTCGCGCAAGGGGAGGGCGACATTGTCGGCGACTGTCATGGAATTGAAGAGCGCCGAGCCTTGGAAGGAGACGCCCATCGACTTGCGCACCTCGTTGAGCTCGCGCTCGGAGCAGTGCACAATATCTACGCCCTTGATGAAAATCTGGCCGGACTGCGGGCGTTCCAGACCGATGATGTGCCGCAGCAGCGTGCTTTTGCCCGACCCGCTGCCGCCTAGAATGACCATGGTCTCCCCCGGCATCACGTCCAGGCTGATGCCGTGCAGGATCGTGCGATTGCCGTAGGCCACGAGCAGGTCCCGAACCGAAATCATCGGAGAGTCAGGCATTGGGCCGAAGCGATCAGCCGCCAGTCGCGGCCGGGGAAGCCCGGAGAAGTCCCGGGTACCGATTGCCGGCGGCGGGCCGCCGAACCTATTTTACCCGCTTCTTTCGATTCACTTCGCAGGGACCTTCGTTATCAGCTTTGAGCGATTCGGCGTCGGCTATCCGCTTTCGGCTACTTACGAGCATCTGTCGAGGGAGCGAACAGCAGGTCCACCGGACGCGAACACCGCCGGCCTGCGAGTCGACACCCCGGATCGCAATTTCTACGACCAAAACAGATAGAAGAAGGCCGTGAAAACCAAGTCCGCGAGGACGACCAGGAAGATCGCCTGTACGACCGCTCTGGTGGTGGCGCGCCCGACGCCTTCGGGGCCGCCCTGCACGTGGAAGCCCTCGAAGCAGCCGACCTGCACGATGATCATGCCGAAAGCCAGACTTTTAATCAGGCCCGTGATGATGTCGCGCAGCAGGAGGACCTCTGCCGTAGTGGAAAGGTAAACACGCAAGCCCATGCCCAGACTCGCATATGTGAAGACCGCGCCTCCAAGTATCCCGGCCGTGTCGGCGGCGATCGTCAGGCACGGCATCATGATCATCATGGCCACCAGCTTGGGGGCCAGAAGAAAATCCACCGGTTCCAGGGCCATGGTGCGCAGCGCGTCGACTTCTTCGGTAACGGTCATGGTCCCGATCTCGGCGGCGAAGGCCGAGCCGGAACGGCCGATCACGATAATGGCAGTCATCAGAGGGCCGAGCTCGCGCGTCAGGCTCACGCCGACCAGGCTCACCACGTAGCTGAGGGCGCCAAATTTTTTAAGCTCGTAGGCCCCCTGCAAGGCCATGATGAGGCCCACGAAACCGGCGATGAGGCAGACTACGGGCAGCGCGCCCACGCCGACAATCTCCATCTGCCGGATCGTGTTCCGCCACCGCAGCCGGGTGCGGAAGGGAGTGAGGCGGGCCGCGGCGGCGAGGCCGCGTCCGAATTGGATGCTGAGCCCGCCGACATACTCCACGGCCTGAATGCTGGAGCGGCCGATCTGGGCCAACGTCATGCTTTCAGAGCCTCGTCCACCGTTTGCGTAATTTCGAAAACGCTGGTCAGGCGGGTGAGATCGAGAACGTGGCGCGGCGCTTCGTTGAGGCCGGAGAGAATAAAACGGGCGTTCCGTTTTTTGGCTTCCTGGAGACCCTCCACGAGGCTCGCTACTCCGGAACTGTCGATGTAGGGCACCGCCGCGAGATCGAGGATGACGCGCTCCTGGCCGCGCTTCTCAAACAAGTCGAGAATCGCGGCGCGCAGCTCGGGCGACGTCTTCAGGTCGATGTCTCCCTTGACGTGCACCACCGAACACGCGCCGTTGCGGGCAATGTCGATTTCCAGGTCCTTGGCCATAAGTCAATCGGAATACTGCAAGGGACTTCGCGTCTTTCTATATTTCGATAATCGCACCAAATTCGTATCGCCGTTACGTTCAAATTGGACTTCATCCATAGTGGACCGCATCAGAAAGATGCCGCGGCCGCCCGGACGCACCTGTTCCGGAGGCAGCGGCTCGAGCCGTTTTGGGTCCGGAGCGTCGCCCACGTCTCTAATCTCGATCGATAACCGGTCGCCTTCGGTGGCGCACGTAAGCCAGACCGGGCGCCCGTAATCTCCCTTGTACGAATGTTTAATAACGTTGCTTAGCGCTTCGTCCACCGCGATGGTGATGTCGCATCGCTCCGCGTCGCCGAAGCCGGCCTGGCGCGAGACCTCCTGCATCATCGCCCTCACCAGGCGGAGCCAGCGCGGGTCGCTGGAAACTTTTAGTTCGATTTGGTGCGGCGCCTGTCTCAAATCTGGACGGAAATTTCGAGGGGATTATAACATGGTTGTCGCATGCCGAAGGCTGTCTCCGCCGCGCGCTGGGCCGCATATCAGGTGCTGCGGCGCGTCGAGCAGGAGCGGAGCTTTGCCGGCGACCTTCTGCACTCTTCGCTCACCAGCGCGCTGGACGAGCGCGACGCGGCGCTCGCCGAGGAACTGGCGCTGGGCGTCCTGCGCTGGCGAGGGGAATTGGATCGGATCATCTCGGAAGCTGGCGGCCGTCGCCCGGAGACGCTCGATCTCGAAGTTCGCATCGCCCTGCGCCTTGGCGTATATCAACTGCTGCGGCTCGACCGGATCCCGGCTCGGGCGGCGGTTTCCGAAAGCGTCGAAATCGTCAAGCGCGCACGCAAGAGCTCAGCGGCCGGTTTGGTCAACGCCGTTCTGCGGAACGCGGCCTCTCATGTGCGCCCGGGGGCGCTGCCGCAAGCCGCTCAGGCCGCCCCGGCCTGGCTGCTGGAGCGCTGGCGGCGGCGCTTTGGAGACAGCCTGGCGGAGAAGTTGGCCTTGCAAACCCTGAACGCTCCGCCGGTGTTTCTGCGACTGAATGCTCGATTCGATACAGAAGAGACCCTGCGTCTGCTTGCTGCCGAAGGTGTTGCAACGGAGCGGGCAGAGTTGCCGTATTGCTGCAAGGTGCTGGCCGGCAGACCTGCCCGGACAGAGTGCTTCCGGCAAGGACGCATTCGCCTTCAAGACTTGGGTTCGCAGCGCATAGTCCCGCTGCTTGCGCTGGAGCCGCAACATCGTTTTCTGGATCTCTGCGCGGCCCCTGGCGGTAAAACCTTTCAAGCTCTCGAGCAGCGGATGCCGTATCGGGCAAGCGGCGTCCATGCCCCGGATTTCGCAAATCACATCGCGCCGGCAGGAACGGGGCCCGAAGGCCTGGCCGTCGCCTGCGATCGCTTTCTGGAACGTCTCCTGACCATGCGGCGTCTTGCCACGCTTCCGGTTGCCATGGTTGCGCTGGATGCGGCCTGCGAGTTGCCGTTCCGCACCAAGTTTGACCGCATTCTGGTCGATGCGCCCTGCTCGGGCACGGGGACGCTGGCGCGCAATCCAGAGATCAAGTGGAAACTCCGGCCAGAGGACATCGGCGAGCTGGCGGCCCGCCAAAAAGCTATGCTCTCCCGAGCGCTGTCCCTGCTGGCGCCCGCGGGCCGGTTGGTGTACTCGACTTGTTCGCTTGAGCCGGAGGAGAACGAGGAAGTCGTTGATGCCGTGCTCGGGCCTGGGTTCCAGATCGTAGAGACCCACCTATGGCTTCCGGGCGAGAACCAGGGGGACGGATTCTTTGCGTGCGTGATCGCGCGGCGCTGACGCGGCGCTCTGCTCAGCACCGTGTCGACTCCGTGTCCCGCGGCCGCAGATGGCTCGTTTTCTTTCTGCTACAGTAGTACGCAGCCATGTTGACCCGAAGAAAATTTGTGGCTGGGGGCGCGGCCCTGGCTCTGCGGGGCGGCCGCTTGCGGGGAGCGGCCGCAAACGGAGGCGAGCCGGACCGGAAAAATTTTTCCGGCATGGCTTTGGAGCTTGCCAAAAAGGCAGGCGCCGCTTATGCCGACGTCCGCATCAACCGCTACCAGGAACAGGGCCTTTTCACCCGTGAGCGCCAGGTGCGCAGCATCGACTCCGACGCCAGCTACGGCTACGGCGTTCGCGTGCTCAAGAAGGGAAGCTGGGGTTTTGCAGCTTCCGACGACTTTAGCGAGAGGGCTCTGGCTGAAGTAGTGCGGCAGGCGGTTGATATTGCCGAAGCCGATGCGGCGATCTCTTCCCAGCCCGTCCGTCTCGCCCCCGAAAAACCGCATCAGGCGAAATGGAAATCGGCCTATACGATCGATCCTTTCCGCGTGCCGGTCGAAAAAAAGATCGAGCTGCTCCTGAAAATCAACGAGACAGCTCTGAAAGTGAAGGGCGCGCGGTTCGTGGCAAGCGAAATGCGCTTTGTCCGCGAGGATAAATTTTTCGCTTCGAGCGAGGGCTCGCGCATTGAGCAGGAAATTGT
>DASREK010000051.1:0-22962 GCA_035652135.1 Bryobacterales bacterium
GCCAGATAGCCTCGCTCGGCCGCTTCCAAAATCCCTTTTTCCACAGCGGGAATAAAGGTTTTGGGAATGGCGCCGCCGAAGATGTCATTGACAAATTCAAAATTCGCGCCGCGGGGCAGAGGCTCCACCTTGATCTTGCAATCGCCGAACTGCCCGTGGCCGCCGGTCTGCTTTTTATGCCGGCCTTGCACGTCCGCACGGCCGCGAATGGTCTCGCGATAGGGAATTTTGGGTGCTTTTAGCGTGACCTCGACGCCATATCGCTTCTTCAGCCGGCTGACGATGACCTCCACATGCTGCTGCCCCGATCCCGCCAGGAGAAATTCCTTCGTCTGGGGGTCGCGATAGAAGCGCAAAGACTGATCTTCTTCCAGAATCCGGTGGATGGCGGCGCTCATGCGGTCCTCGTCCTGCCGCGATTTGGGTTCGAGCGCGTACGCGATGGCGGGAACCGGCAGCACGACGGTGGGATACAGGATCGGCGAACCCTTGTCGCCGAGCGAATCGCCCGTCAGCGTTTCCTTCAGCTTGGCTACCGCTCCGATATCGCCGGCGTGAATTTCCGTGACGGGAGTTACGGTCTTGCCAAACAAAATGCCGATGTGGGAAAAGCGCTCCATCGCGCCGCGCGTGTAGTTGTAAACGTTCGCGTCGTTTTTAAGCACGCCGGATATGACCTTGAAATAGGTGACGCGGCCGGCGAAAGGATCGGCGACCGTCTTGAAAACGAACAGTGACAGCGGCTCGGCATCGGAGATTTTGCGGGAAACCGGAGCCCCGTCGGGGCTCCTGCCCTGCATCTCGCCGCGATCGGCCGGCGCAGGCATATTTTCGGCCAGAAAATTCAGGATGAGATCCGATCCCATATTGCGGATCGCGGAGGCGCATAAAATCGGCACGATGCGGCGCTGGCGAACGGCGTCGCGCAGGCCCTCCACGATGTGCTCCGGCGAGAGGGTGCCCTTGTCAAAAAACTCCTCCATCAGGGCGTCATTGCCCTCGGCGATCATCTCGATCAGAGCCTCATGCGCCTTTTGCGCGGCCTCCGACAAGTCGGCGGGAATCGCTTCTTCCTTTGCCTTGCCGTCGCCGTCGGTCGTGTACGCGTAGGCCTTCAGCGACACCAGATCCACCACGCCCTTGAAATCCCGCTCCGCCCCTATGGGCAACTGGACGGGGACGGCAGTCCGCCCGAAAATCTCATGAATGTTTTCGAGCGATCGCTCGAAACTCGCCCGCTCCCGATCCAGCTTGTTTACGACGATGGCGCGGGGAAGCTGGTACTCGTCGGCGTAGGCCCAGACTTTCTCGGTCTGCACCTCCACGCCGCTGACGGCATCGACCACTACCAGGGCCGAGTCGGCGGCGATCAGCGCGCTTTTCGCGTCGTGGATGAAGATGTTGTATCCGGGGGTATCGATGAAGTTCAGCTTGGTTTTATTCCACTCGAGAAACGCGACCGCCGAGGAAATCGTGATCTTGCGAGCCTGCTCTTCCTCGTCAAAATCTGTGACCGTATTGCCTTCCTCGACCCGAGTTAGACGGTTGGTGGCCCCGCCCGTGTAGAGGAACCCGGCGACCAGGCTCGTTTTGCCGCAGTCGCCGTGGCCGACCACTCCGATATTGCGAATATCCTTGCCTTCGTAGACTTTCATACAGGAATGATTGCCGATCAGGGGCGCTAAGCCCCGCAGATAGCGGCCCTTAGAAAATCAGCGTAACGCAAACCGAGCATAGTATCACAAGTGGACGAAGAACGCCGCCCGCCCCTGGAGTCCTGGCGGCGCACACGGCTGCCGCGTCCCAAAGCGGCGCCGGATCCGGCGGCGTCCGGAGGCTTGCTATAATTTTCGCCAGGGAGCAGTTGGTATGTCGGTCGTCGAAGTTGCATTGCCGGGTCCCGAGACCATCGCGCGCTACGAGCCGGTGATCGGCCTGGAAGTGCACGTCCAGCTGATGACCAGGACCAAGCTGTTTTGCGGCTGCTCCACGGAATTCGGTTCGCCGCCCAATACCCAGGTCTGTCCGGTTTGCCTGGGACTGCCCGGCGCTCTGCCGGTAATCAACCGCGAGGCGGTCGCCCTGGCCGTCCGCGCGGCCCTGGCTCTGAATTGCGAGGTTCGCTCATCCTCGCGCTTCGCCCGCAAGAATTACTTTTATCCAGACCTGCCGAAGGGATACCAGATTTCGCAGTACGACAAGCCTCTGGCCGAGCACGGCTGGCTGGATGTGCCGCTCGACGGCGGCTTTAAGCGGGTCGGCGTCACCCGCGTGCATCTCGAGGATGACGCCGGCAAATCGATTCACGACGGCTACAAGGATTCGGATCGGTACAGCTACGTCGATCTGAACCGCAGCGGCGTGCCTCTGATCGAGATCGTAAGCGAGCCGGACATTCGCAGCTCCGCGGAAGCTTACGCCTACCTCACCGAATTGAAGCAGATCATGCAGTACATTTCCGTATCCACCTGCGATATGGAAAAGGGGCATTTGCGGTGCGACGCCAATGTCTCAGTGCGCCTGCGCGGGGCGGCCAAGTTCGGCACCAAGGCGGAAGTGAAAAACCTGAACTCTTTCCGCTATCTCCAGAAAGCGTTGGATTACGAGATCTCGCGGCAAGTGGGAGTGCTGGAGAGCGGCGGCGCCATTCTCCAGGAGACGCGGCTGTTCAACGTGGAGACCGGCGAAACCGTGGGAATGCGCTCGAAGGAGCACGCTCACGACTACCGCTACTTCCCGGAGCCCGATCTGCTGCCGCTCGTGGTGAGTGAAAGCTGGCGCGAACAGATCCGCGCTTCCATGCCCGAGCTGCCGGCAGCCAAGCGCAAGAGATTTGTCGAGCAATACGGGATTCCCGATTACGACGCGCAGGTCCTCACGCTGGCCCCCGCTCTGGCGGACTACTTCGAGGAAGTGGCGCGGCAGAGCGGGGAACCGAAAGCGGCTTCCAACTGGGTGATGGGCGAGCTGACCGGAGCGCTGAAGGCAGCCGGCAAGCCGATCGAGGAATCGGCCGTCAGCGCCGCCAATCTGGCGGAGCTGGTGCGCCTCATCGCCGCCGGAGAGATCTCCGGCAAGTTGGCTAAGGATATTTTTGCCAAAATGTTTTCGACCGGCCGCTCCGCCTCCGAGATCATCGAAGCGGAAGGCCTGAAGCAGATCAGCGACACGGGCGAGCTGGAAAAGATGGTGGACGACATTCTCGCCGCTAACCCCAAGCAAGTCGAACAGTACAAGAACGGCAAGAAAGGCGTGCTCGGCTTCTTTGTAGGACAGGTCATGAAGGCGACTCGCGGCCAGGCGAATCCGGCAGTAGTCAATGAAATCCTCGGCCGGAAGCTGGGATAGGGCGAGTCCCCTCGCTTTGAGCGCGTATTCCCTTCGGCTCGGTAAAATCCTCCCCCGCGGGTTCTATGAGCGTCCCGTCGAGCAGGTGGCGCGAGATTTATTGGGAAATTTTCTGCTTCACAAGATAGGAAACACGACGCTCGCAGGCAAAATTGTCGAGACGGAAGCGTACTTGGGCGTGAACGACCGCGCCGCGCACGCCTGGCGGGGCGTCACGCACCGCACGCGCGTTCTTTTCGGCCCTCCGGGGCATGCCTATGTCTACTTCATATATGGCATGTATGAATGCCTGAATCTGGTCGCGGAGCCCGAAGGACGCGCCGGCTGCGTGTTGGTTCGCGCCGTCGAGCCGGTGCTGGGCATCGGCGAGATGCGCCGGCGCCGCCCGGGAGCTCGGCGGCTGGAAGACCTGGCCTCGGGCCCCGGCAAGCTTACCCTGGCTATGGGGATTACGCGTAAGCATAACGGCGCGGACGTGACGCGCGGGCCGCTGGTAGTGCGCGAGCCGGCGATCCGCGAAGCTTTTCGCATTGCCGCCGGCCCCCGCGTCGGCATTACGCACAACGCCGACTGGCCCTTGCGCTTCTATATCGAAGGCAGCCCCTACGTCAGCCGCCCGGGCCGCCTTCCCGCGGCTGAGCCTGCTAACGAACAGACGGCGTCCCACGGCGCAAACCGGAAAAGGATTTGCCCGGGCGAAACGGTATAATCGCACCATGGCCGCGCAGGCGAAGCAGCCTTTGACGCTGGATGTTCTCGATCTGCGGCACTTCCAATCCCCCGATTTTGACGCGCTGCTGGGCGAAGAGGCCCAGATCTGGGCCGATAAGCTTCACTGGGATTTCCGCCCATCGTGCGATATCGTCCGCCGCTATCTGGACCTGCACGCGTTGAGCGGCTATGCGCTGATCGAGGGCCGCCAGCCTGTTGGGTATAGCTACTATGTACATGAAGACCACAAGGTCCTGATCGGCGATCTCTTCATTTCCGAACCGTACCGCACCCTCGAGGCCCAGCACCAATTGCTGCGGCACGTGGTGGAAACGGCGCAGAACACTCCGGGCGTCCGGCGCATCGAGGGGCAGCTCATGATGCTCGAGTCCGCCAGCGTCGGCTCGCTCTATCCGGCCGCGCAGCTCTCGATTTTTGAGAGAAATTTCATGCTGGCGCAGGGGATCTCGACCCTGCGGCGCGAGGTTTTCGGCGCCGTTCCGCCGGGCTCGATCGCCTTTGAGCGATGGTCGGAGCAGCAGATGGAGCAGGCGGCGAACCTCATCGCCCGCGCCTATCGCACGCACGTGGATAGCGAGATCAACGATCAATATCGCAGCGTTTCGGGAGCCCGCCGTTTCCTCCACAATATTGTGCAGTATCCCGGCTGCGGGGCCTTCTATGCCCCCGCCGCCGTCATGGCCCTCGACCGCAAAACACGCGAGCTGTGCGGCATTTCGCTGACCAGCCTGGTCAGGCCGGACGTTGGTCACATCACGCAGATCTGCGTTGCGCCCGAGTGGCGCGGGTTGGGGATCGGCTCCGAGCTGCTCTGGCGGTCCATTCAGGCCTTCCGCGAAGCGGGCTGCGCCGAGGTCAGCCTCACGGTGACCGCCGCCAACACAGGGGCCGTGCGGCTATACGAGCGCGTGGGGTTTCGTACGGTGCGGAAGTTCAGGGCTTACGTATGGGAGAATTTCCGCAAGTAGCTGTGCGCCTGACGGTCGTCCCCGGCCGTTGTTTTCGCCGCCCCGCCACAAAACAAACCGGCTGAGACCGGGCGGCCCCGCGCAAGAACTCTCCCGTTGCAAGAGCTGTACGCTGGCGACGGAAGCCCGGTGCGGAAATGCGCGGCGGCCAAATACAGATTGCCCTTCGCGTCTGCCCCCGCCAGCAGCCCGGCCGCCGGCGGGAGGGCATCGCCGTCAGGGGATTTAGCTGCGGATTGAAGATTTCCAAATCCGAGTGGCTGATTTTTTCTCCAGAGGCTGCCCTGGCCCCCTGCCGATATGGCGCGGCTGCGCGAAAAGGGAAACACAGAACGCCAAGCCGGCAAGAACTGTTCCCATTCCGCGCATTGACTCTTCCTCTCGTCATTACGCACCGACGAAGGAACCGGCAGGATTGGCGCCGCTGGCTCACATCTTCATCGCCAAATCGATCAGGGTGCGCACCGCGATCCCTGAAGGCCCCTTGGCCATATACGGCTTGGCTTCCTCGAGCCAGGCCGTGCCGGCGATATCCAGGTGAACCCAAGGCGTTGGGTCGGCGAACTCTTTCAGAAACATCGCCGCGGTAATCGCGCCGCCCCAGCGCGTTCCCACATTGGGCAAGTCGGCAATGATGCTTTTGAGCTGCTCCTTGTAGTCATCATCAAGGGGCATGGGCCACATTTTTTCGCCGCACTCCCTGGCCGAGGCGAGAAGCCGCTCAAGCCAGGTCTGGTCGTTGGTGAAAGCGCCGACGTTGTAATGGCCGAGAGCCACCACAATCGCTCCGGTGAGCGTGGCGGCATCCACCAGATGGGTGCAGCCCTGCTGGCGGGCATAGGTCATGGCGTCGGCCAAGATTAAGCGCCCCTCGGCGTCGGTGTTGATGACTTCGACTGTTTTACCCGACATGGTGGTCTGAACGTCCCCTGGCCGCTGGGCGCGGCTGCCAGGCATGTTTTCCACGCTGGGAATGAACGCCGAGACCGGAACCGACGGCTTCAGGTCAGCCAGCGCCCGCATCACAGCGATCATTGCGGCGCCGCCAGCCATATCGTATTTCATCTTTTCCATGCCCTCGGCAGGCTTGATCGAGATGCCGCCCGTGTCGAAGGTGACGGCTTTGCCCACCAGCCCCAGATGGACGTCGGAAGAAGGCGGAGAAGAGGGCCGATACCGTAGCAAAATCAGGGCCGGCGGTTCGGCGCTGCCCTGCGCCACGCCGAGCAAAGCGCCCATGCCCAGCGCCCGCATCCGCTGCTCGTCCAGGATCTCGATTTCCAGACCCTTTTCAGCCGCCATCTGCTGAGCGCGGGCGGCCAGATCTTTCGGAGCCAGGCGGTTGGCGGGCTCGTTGACTAGGCCGCGGGCAAAATTCTGGCACTCACCGGCGATAACGGCGCGGCGCAAGGCAGCTTCCAGCTTCGGGCCGTTGTTGTCAGAAACCGCGACGGAAGCCTGATCGATCCGCTTGTCGTCTTTCTTATCCGTTTTGTAGGAATCCGGCTCGAAATCGGCAGCCAGCATGCCCTCGGCGGCCGCCGCCACCTGAGCTTCCGGCGAAAAGCCGCCCGAAGGCGCGAAAACAAACTCGTGGACGCCTCTACCCTTCAGATAGCGGAGGGCTGTGCCGGCGGCCTTGCGTAACTGCGCCGCGTCGAATTTCTCCACTTTGCCTCCGCCCACCAGAAGCAGACGCTTCGCCGCGAGACCCGTCGGGTGGTGGAGGAGCACGGTGTCGAGAGCTTTTCCGGTGGTTTCGCCGGATGCGTACAGTTCCGAGAGAAGGCCGCCGGTCTGCGCGTCGAGACGGCGGAACGGCTCATCGGCGGGGGCCCCGTTGGCGCTCTCGAAAACCACAACCGCCAACGCTTCAGTAGCTATAGTTTCCTTCGGCTGGGAGTTCAGCGTGAGTTTCATGTTTACAGGCTGCGGCGGCGCATGGCTTCGCGGGCCTCGGCCTCGGCTGTCCGGGCGCGTTCCGCCTCGCGTTTATCGTGCAAGTGCTTGCCTTTGGCCAGCGCCAGCTCGCATTTGATCCTTCCTTTCTTGAGATAGAAACGAAGCGGGATGAGGGCCAGCCCTTTCTCCCGCGTTTTGCCAATCAGTTTTTGAATCTCTTGCCTGTGCAGCAGCAGCTTGCGGGCTCGCACCGGATCGTGGTTCTCGCGGTTGCCGTGCGAATAGTGGCTGATGTGGGCGTTCCGCAGCCAGGCTTCTCCGGCTTCGATCGAGACGTAGCTGTCTTTCAGTTGTACTTTGCCTTCACGCGCGGCTTTGACTTCGGTCCCGGTGAGCGCCAGACCAGCCTCAAACCGTTCCAGCAGAAAGTAATCATGGGCGGCCCGCCGGTTGGCGCTCAGCACCCGTTCTTCGTTAGTTGCGGGGTTAGCCATGGGCCGGAACTGTAAAATTCACTCCACGCGGGGCGTGCGGCGCCCGTCAAGTATTGATGGATCGCGCGGAGTGTCCCAGCGCTATCTGGTGAAATGACTGATTTTAACATAAAGCGTGCCAGCCGTTTCGCAGCCCTGTGTCTCTCGTTATGGCTGGCCGGAGGGGGCTTGGTTCCGCTGGCGGCGGCGCCCAAGGGCAATGCCATTTTCAAGCAGGGCCGTAAGGCCGAGCTCAGCAAAGACTACGACAAGGCGCTCGAACTCTATGAGCGCGCGCTGAGAGAAGACCCGGAAAACCAGACGTACATGCTCGCCACCCGCCGCATGCGCTTTGTTGCGGGCCAGACTCATGTAGACCAGGGCCACCGGCTGCTCGATCAGGGCAAGCTGGTGGAAGCGGCGGCTGAATTCGAGAAGGCAAACACGATCGATCCCTCGCTGACTATCGCCCAGCAGGAACTCAAGCGGACACTCGATCTGATCGCCAAAAGAGAGCAAGAGCAAAAACAAAAAGAGGGACAAAACCAGCCGGGCGGCGGTGCGGGGGCGGCCCAGCCTGCCAAGCCCGGCGGCGCGGGAGCGGCCGAGGCCCAGAAGCCCGAGCCGGGCCTCTCCCCGCTGCTCGAAGCGAAGAAAGAAACCGAGGAACTGCTCGAGTCGGCGCAGCCTGTGCCGACGCTCCGGCCGCTCTCCACCCAACCTATCAACTTCAAAGCCAGCAACAACAGCAAGGTGATTTTCGAAACCATCGGGAAGCTGGCGGGCATCAATGTGCTATTCGATCCGGAGATGCAGGGGCGCCGGATTACCGTCGAGATCAACAACGCCACGCTTCTGCAAGCGCTGGATTACGTGGCGACGATTTCCAAGGCCTATTGGAAGCCGCTTTCGGCCAACGCGATTTTCGTCACCGACGACAATACCACCAAGCGCCGCGACTACGAAGATTACGTGGTCCGGACGTTCTATTTAAGCAACGTGTATACGGCCCAGGAGCTCCAAGAAATTGCGACCGCCGTGCGGTCGGTCACTGAAATCCGCCGTGTTTTCACCATCAACTCGCTGAACGCGCTGGTGATTCGCGGCACCGCCGATCAACTGGCGCTGGCCGAAAAGGTCATCGACGATGTAGATAAGTCGCGGGGCGAGGTGATCATCGACGTGTTAGTGCTCGAGACCAGCCGGACGACGGCGCGCGACCTCGGACTCACGCCAGTTTCCGGCACGACGCCGGGAATCAATGTCTCGGTCGCTCCTGTCTCGGGCAGCGTTACAACCGGGACGAGTACCGGCACGACCGGCACAACAACCACCGGCACGACTACGACCGGGACGACCACTCCCACTACGGGGACGGCAGGAACCACCACGACTCCCGCCGCCGGCACTTATACCTTCGGCCATTTGCAAGGAAACAGCTTTTCGCTGAGTTTGCCCAGCGCCAATTTGAAAGCACTGATGAGCGCTTCCGATACGCGCATTTTACAGTCGCCGCGAGTACGCGGGTTTGACGGCTACAAGACCAGCCTGCGTATCGGTCAGCGCATCCCGATTGCCACCGGCAGCTTCCAGCCGGGCATCGGCGGCGTGGGGATCAACCCTCTGGTGAATACCCAGTTCAATTATCAGGATGTTGGCGTGAACGTGGACCTGACCCCCAGGGTGCACTACGGCCGGGAAGTCTCCATGCACATCGAAATTGAAATCTCGACGGTCGCCGACCACGTCGATATCGGCGGCATTTCCCAGCCGGTTATCGGCCAGCGCAAGATCATCCATGATTTGCGCCTGAAAGAGGGAGAAAGCAGCATCATCGGCGGCCTGAACCAGACCCAGGTGACGAGGACCGTGGCCGGCGTCCCGGGCCTGATGCAGATTCCCGTGCTGGGGCGGTTGTTTTCCAACGAGCACAAGGAGGTCAGCGACCAGGAGATTTTGATTGTGCTCACGCCGCACGTGGTGCGGGTGCCGGAGCTGACCGACCTGAACATGAAGGGCATCAGCGCCGGCACCGACCAGATCGTGAGATTGAATTTTGCTCCGCCTCCGAATGATGGTCCGGCGCTGCCTCCTCTCCCGCCACCCGGAGGAACTGCTCCGGCAGGAGCTCCGGCTCCGGCAACGCCCGGCGCGGCGCCGGCGGCGCCGGCAGTTCCCACGGCCCCGGCCGCTCCGGCGGGAGCCCCGGCGCAGCCAACCGTTCCGCCGCCCGTGCCGGGCGCTGCTATTGCTCCCACACCGCCGCCGGGACCACGCGGCCCCGGGCCCAGACCGGTGACTCCGGGCGCCGCCCAGCCGGCGGCGCCGCGCGGAGCGGAAGCTGCTGCCCCGCGGCTGCGGTTTGAATCGGCGCAGGTGAGCGGAGCTATGGGAACCCGTATCACGCTGAACCTGCTGGCGGAAAACGTGACCGATCTTTTCGCCGCGCCAGTGCGGGTCACATTCAATCCGAAGCAGTTGAGCCTGGTGGACGTGCGCCGGGGAGGGCTTCTGGCGAGTGACGGTCAAGACATCATCTTCTCCCGGAACATTCAAAATGACAGCGGGGAGGCTTCGATCAATCTGTCACGATTCCCCGGGTCCGGCGGGGTTTCGGGCAGCGGGTCGTTGCTTACGCTCGAGTTCCAGCCCGTGGCTGCCGGTAGCTCGACCGTAAGCGTCACCGGCGCCGGCGTCCGGAACGCCCGGCAGGAAGCGATCACCCTGGGCGGAGCTCAAGCAGAGGTCGTGGTCCGATAATAGAGTACAGGGGCCCGGTCGTGAGCGGTAGATTGGCAGCGAGAGCCGGCGCGGAGAGACGCACCGTTGGCCGCACAGGTCCGCCGGGGAAAAAGGCAGCGCGGCCGGAATCTGGCCTGACACTGATCGAGCTGATCGTGGCATTCACGATCATGCTGATTCTGACGACGATGGCCGTGCCGCTGGCGCGCGTGAAGGTGCGCCGCGAAAAAGAGCGGGAACTGCGCTACGCCCTTCGTGAAATCCGCTCGGCGATTGACCGTTACAAAGATGCGTCGGACCGCGGTCTGCTCGGCCCTCCTAAGCTCGAATCGGAAGGGTATCCGCCCGACTTGCAGACCATGGTGGACGGAGTAAAGATGCAGGGGACGGTAGACAAGAAAATCCGGTTTCTCCGGCGCATCCCTATTGATCCAATGACAGGAACGGCCGACTGGGGGCTTCGCTCCATGCAGGACGACCCGACCTCGCAAAGCTGGGGCGGGCAAAACGTGTTCGATGTTTACAGCAAAAGCATGGATACGGCGCTGGATGGAACCAAATATTCGGATTGGTAACGAAGGCAGCCGTGCGCGTTTTCTACCCGGCATGGCCAAGGGCAGTCCCGGAGCGCCAATGGCTGGAAGCCGGCTGGGGAAAGGCGGCGCGAACCGAGGCTTTACGCCATGAAGAACCCACGTTCCAGGGCAGGGATGACCCTGATCGAGCTGATGATCGTACTTACGATCATCATCACGGTCATTTCGGTGGCCGTCCCCCTCTATCAGAAGGCTATCATCCGTTCCAAAGAGAGCGTGCTGAAGCAGAATCTTTTCACCATGCGCACGCTCATCGACGAGTACACGTTCGACAAGGAGAAAGCGCCACAATCGCTGGAGGATCTCGTGACCGAGGGCTACCTTCGGGAACTGCCCATGGATCCGTTCACCAAGAAGCGCGACACCTGGAAGGTGGTCATGGAGGACACGCTGCAATCGGTGGATCAAAAGGAACCGGGCATCTTCGACGTGCACAGCGGGTATGACGGAACTGCGCTGGATGGAACCAAGTACAGCGATTGGTGAGAGAGGCTCCTCTATTATGGCCCGTTGCGCCCGGCGGCTTTCGGCGTGCGTCAGTGTTTGAACCGGTACCCCAAAATCATTTTGATTAGCAGATGATCAGTCGCCGCGGTCGTCCCCACCCCCACCCCGAAGTTGAACTCCCAGTTGGGCGAAAGCACGAGGTCAACGGCGGGCAAAATCTGCTGCTGCTGCTCACGCAGCGGGTCAAAACCCGTCACCGGGCCCAAGGCGCCGTAATACTCGAAACCGGCTTGGACTTTCTTGGCTTGTTCCCCTTCCCCTTTCACCCATACGTCATAGCTGAGCTTGAAGTTTGGGGAAAACTCAAAGCCTTTGCTGACGCTCGGGCCATGAAAAGCGCGGTCAAAGGTCGGATTAAAGGAAAAATACCAGCGATTGATTTCTTTGTCGATGATGGGGCGAATTTCCCACGTCCAGGTATCAGGCGAGTAGACGGCGCGCTGGTATCCGAACTCTTGCGAAAGGCTGAGGCCTACCGGCAAATGCCAGCTTTCCGGAACGCGGAAACGCGGCCGGATATGGTCGCCCACCCAGGACCAGCCGTAGCCTGATTGAACGCTGGTGAAGATGTAGAAGCCGGTCTCAAACCACGGGGTGAAGCCATGGGTGATCTCGATGGTCTCATGGTATTGGTGATTGGTAGGGCGGGTGCCGTCGTCGGTGGTCTTGCTGCCCTCGAGAGTAAAATTCATGTGGCTCTCGACCATTGTGCGCCCGGGCTCCACGGTTTCATACGGATATACTTGCACCTCATAGTTTCCCTGGCCGTAAAGGGCGGCGGGCCCAAGGCAGAGAAACGCGAGCGCCCATTTCCTACGCCACAACGCTGTTCCAGCATGCGCGCATAATCGCATCGATATACCCAAAGGCCCTGTCCAGACTCAAAAGGTTACTCCGTCTTCTGGGGTTCTGACAACCTTCGGGAGCGTAATGTTATGCTGATAACCCGAGGGATTGTGGCATGAAGAAATTTCCCGGCGTGTGCCTGCTCGCGGCAGCCCTGGCCTGGGGATCTCCCGGCCCCTCGGCCAACATTTTCCCCTTCCACTACTCCATCGACGATCTGCCGAACGGGCTACGGTTGATCACCGTGCCCACGGGGCTTCCGAATATTGTGGCGGTCTATACGGTTGTGCGCACCGGATCCCGCAACGAGGTGGAACCGGGAAAATCCGGGTTTGCTCATCTTTTCGAACACCTGGCTTTCCGCGGGACAGAGAAGTATCCGGCCGACAAATGGGAGGCTGTGATGCAGGCCGCGGGCGCGCAAACCAACGCGTATACCACCGACGACCGCACGGTCTATCACGAGGTATTCGCGAAGGAAGGGCTGGAATCGGTGCTCGCGGCCGAGGGCGACCGCTTTCAAAACCTGAAATACTCCGAACAGGACTTCAAAACCGAAACCCGGGCAGTGCTGGGAGAGTACAACAAAAACAGCGCCAGTCCGTTCGAGAAGCTCGACGAGGTGGTGCAGGCGACCGCCTTCACCCGGCACACGTACCGGCATACGACGATGGGTTTTGTTCAGGATGTGGAAAACATGCCGAACGAGTATTCCTACGGTCTGGAATTCTTCCGCCGCTGGTACCGCCCCGAGAACACGGTGATCTGCGTCGTCGGCGACGTAGACCGCCGCACAACCTTGGCGCTGGTCAAGAAATATTTCGGGGGCTGGAAACGGGGCAGCTACAAGGCGGAGATCCCCGCGGAGCCGCCGCAGACCGAGCCTCGCTCGGCTCACGTCGATTGGCCTGCGCCCACACTGCCTTTGGTGACGGTGGCGTTCAAGGCTCCCGCCTATGACGACGAAACCAAAGATTCGGCGGCCCTCGACATTATCCTGTTTCAGGCCTTCTCGCAAAATTCGGATCTTTACAGAAAGCTGGTGATCAACGAGCAAAAGGTCGATCTGCTCTCGGCCGACAATCCCGACCACATCGATCCCTTTCTGTTTGAGGTGACCGCCCGGGTGAAGGATCCCAAAGACGTCGACTACGTCCAGCAGCAGATTCTTCAGACCTGCCGGGACCTCCAGGAAAAGCCGCTTCCCCGCCAGAGGCTGGACGAAGTCAAGTCGCACCTCATTTATAGCTTCGCCCTCGGCATGAACAGCACGGCGCGCGTGGCAGAAACGCTAGCTGCTTATGTGGGGCTGCGGCGGACGCCGGAAACGATTAACAAACGCTATGCGCTGTACCGGTCTATTACGCCGGAAGATGTACAGGCCGCGGCGAAAAAGTACTTTGTTCCGCAGGGCCGCACGATTGTGACGCTCAGCCATAAGGCGGAAGGAAGAACATCCGGAACAGGAGAGGCCCGATGAACCGGCAGCGGAGATTTCGCGCCTCCTTAGGCCGCTTCGGCCTGTTTGTGCTGGCTGCAATCGCCTTGTCGCATGCCGCTTGGGCGGCGCAGCAGATAGAAACTGTCGCGCTCCCCTCGGATTCGCCGCTGGTCAGCTTCCGGATTTTGTTTAAAACCGGCGCAGCTTCCGATCCCGCGGGCAAGGAGGGCATTGCCGCTCTGACCGCGGCGATGCTCGCGCAGGGCGGTTCGCGCGACAGAAGCTACGAGCAGATTCTCAGCGCCCTGTTTCCGATGGCGTCGGCTGTCCGGTCGCAAGTCGATAAGGAGATGACCGTCTTTTCCGGCACTACGCACATAGACAATCTGGAGAAGTACTACGCGCTGATCAGGTCTATGCTGCTCGATCCGGGCTGGAGGCCGGACGACCTCCGGCGCTTGCGCACGGACACGATCAACCGGCTTCGCGTGGAGCTGCGCAGCAACAATGAAGAGGAACTGGGCAAAGAGGCGCTGTATCTTCGCATCTATGGCCCCGCGCATCCGTACGGGCACGAAAATCTCGGCGCCGTGTCATCGCTGGAGAAATTGAGCCTGGACGACCTCCAGGCCTTTTACCGGCAGCACTACACGCGGGCCAATCTCGTCATTGGGCTGGCGGGCGGCTTTCCGAAGGATTTTCTCGAGAAGGTACGGGCCGATTTTTCCCGCCTGCCAGAGGGGGCGCAATCCACGCCATCGGATTTGCCGCAGCCTGAGCCCGCGAGCAAGCTGCGGGTTTTGCTCATCGAGAAAAATACCCGCGCGACAGCCATCTCGCTCGGGTTTCCGCTGCGCGTGAACCGCTCTTCGAAAGACTGGCCCGCGCTGTTTCTGGCGCAGACGTACTTTGGAGCGCATCGCTCGAGCAACGGCGTGCTGTTTCACGACCTGCGCGAGGTGCGGGGGCTCAATTACGGGGATTATGCCTATATCGAATACTTCCCTCGCGGAATGTTCCAGTTCGAGCCCGACCCCAACCTGGCCCGGCGCCAGCAGATTTTCCAAATCTGGATTCGTCCCGTCGAGCCGCAGAACGGTATGTTCGCCCTACGTGCGGCCCTTTATGAGCTGGATAAACTGGTGAAGGAGGGCCTTTCCAAAGAGAAATTCGAAGCGACGCGCAGCTATCTCTCGAAATTCGTCAACTTGTTGACGCAGACCCCCAGCCAGCAGCTTGGCTACGCCATCGACAGCAAATATTACGGCCTTCCCGATTTCAACGGCTACGTCAAAAACGCGCTGGCCCGCCTGACGCTCGAGGAGGTCAACGCGGCGATCAGGAGAAATCTTCGCTCGAGCGATCTGGATATAGTCATTATCACGAAGGACGCGCAGGGGATGAAAAAGGCCATTCTCTCCGGAGAACCTTCGGCGATCTCTTATGTTTCGCCAAAGCCCCCCGAGGTGGCGGCGGAAGATAAGATCATCGGTTCGTACAAGCTCGATGTGAGCAGCGTGGATATCGTCCCCGCCGAGAGCCTTTTTGAAAACTAGCCCGGACCGCGTCTCCGGGCATGGGTTCCGAGGCCGCCTTCAACTTGACGCCGCGCTTTGCAAATCAGGTAGAATTTAAAACTTCGCGCTTTCCGGCGAGAATGCAGGAATGCGCATTCGCGCGTGCAATAGGCCGAGTCGCCGAACACGATCAGACGGAATTCGCCGATCGACTGGATCAAGAAGAACGGGCTTCAATAACCCGGAGCGGGCTGCAAGCCCGCAGTCAGGGCCCAGGGCGAACGTATGCTGCAACCAGGAGTCACGCACCAAGAAACGATGGTGGTCACCGAGGCCGAGGCGATCCATTTCATGGGCAGCGGCATCCGGGCGCTGTCAACGCCCTCGATGATTCTGTGGCTCGAGATTACCGCGCGAAACGCCGTGCTGCCGCTGCTCGAGCCGGGACAGGATACAGTGGGCACGCTGGTGAATGTGGCGCATCTGGCGGCAACGCCGCTGGGGATGAAAGTAACTTGCCGCGCGACGCTCAACGCCATCGACCGCCGCCGCCTGACGTTCGCCGTGGAAGCATATGACGAAAAGGAGAAAATCGGCGAAGGCACGCACGAGCGTTTCGTGATCGATGTACAGCGATATGCGGAACGGCTCAGCGCAAAAATGCGCGCCTGAGCATTTTTTCTACTTGGATAAAAAAGGGAAAGTCAGATCCGGTGGCGCGGCGATTCATTCCATTGTCCATTTTTGGCGCCCGCAGCTCATCAGAGAAAAAGCTCTCTCCTACCTGGCGGCGTTCCATGCCATTTTATCTACTGGCGCACCGTCCACTTGATGACCACGGCGGACCGCAGCCGCTTCAAGCTGCGCAGATAGAGGCGCTTGTAATGATTGGCCTCGCTAGGGCCCTCTACGATGGCAAGCGAGTCCGAGGGAACGTCAATGGTCACCGGCACGCCCGGCAGTTCGCCGGTCAGCCGGCCCGGCGAAACGCGATCACCCTCGATACGAATCAACGTGTCCTTTTCCACCTGGCCGGACCAAATCAGAGTACCCGCGGACGGCCCGGGATAGGGGACCGGTTCGGGGGCGGCGGCAGGCTCGCCTGGAGCCGCCGGGGCTCTGTGTAGGGTCAGGCGCGAGGCAGCGGCATCGGAGCCGTACGAGGGCCCGGGCTGCGAAGCCGATGGTGCGGCCGCCGGCGCTGGCGGCGTTTCTGAGGGATCGGGCTTGAGCAGGTGAATTCGCGGCCGAGATGGACGGGACGGCGGGGGCGAAGCTTCACTGGCCGGAGGGGCGGCAGTGGGCGCTCCGGCGGCCGGTTCCGATGACGTGGCGGCGGAGTTAGCCACCGAATCGGGCGCCGGGGATCGAGCCGCTTGCGCCGATTGTACGGCTGCCTGATTTTTTGGCAGGCGGCTCGCTGCGGCGTCCCCAACATCCGGGGCCAGCTTCGCTTCTTTCCCGCTGGCCTCCTTCCGGTGGGTCGAAGCGGGCTCGCCATCGCGGCGAGAGGCCCCGGATTCACCACCGCGCGCCGGCACGGACGGCGGCGATTCTTCGAGGCGGTTCGCGCTTTCGCCAGCCGGGGGGCGCTGCTCTCCGGCTGGCGCGGTGGCAACCGTCAGCTCGACCGAGCCAGGGTTCGCCCGGCGAAGCGATAACAGCCGGTATAAAAGCGCAGCTCCGGTTGCAACCAGAACGAGCAAAGCGGCGATCCAGAGCCAACGGGAACCGCTGGAGCCGCGCGGCGCATCCGTGGCGCCGCTGGGGGCTGCGGCCGCACGGGATGCCACCGGCGCCCCGCAATGCTGGCAAAACTTCTCGCCCGCGCTGATTTGCATTCCACAGTTTGCGCACTTCATAAAAACATTATCGAACGCTTCCACGCGCCCCGGATTTCCCCCGGGCGCTCTAGATAAACGCCGGAGAGCCATCGGCCCGGTATTGAAAGGCGCGCCGCCAGGGCTTCGGCGGATAGTGTGGAAACGCCTCTTCGTTAAGCTCCACTCCAAAGCCCGGTTTGGTGGGCAGTGGAATATATCCGTTCTTGACCATCACCGGCTCCTGAAGCAGATCCTTGCGGGGGGCTTGGTCGTCGGGATGGTATTCAAGAATGAGAAAATTGGGAGTGGATGCGGCAAAATGCACATTCACCACCGTGGCCAGCGGCCCGACGGGGTTGTGCGGCGCCACCATTACGCTGTGGGCTTCGGCCATGGCAGCGATCTTCTTCATCTCCAGCAGCCCGCCGCACACGGTGACATCCGGTTGAATAATATCAACGCACTGTGCCGCCAGGATCGGGCGGAATTCGTGCTTGGTGTAATTTTCTTCGCCGGTAGCAAGCGGGATGTTGACGTGCGCCGCAAGTTTCGAGTAGGCGGCCACGTTTTCAGGGCGCAGCGGCTCTTCCAGCCAGAAGGGCTGATAGGGTTCCAACCGCTGGGCCATACGGATCGCCCGAATCGGCTCAAAGAAAACCGCGTGCGCGTCCACGGCGATATCCACGTCGGGGCCGACCGCGTCGCGTACGGCAGAGATGCGCTGGCCCGCGGCGCGCGTCACCGCGTTGTACGGCATCGCGTTGCCTCCGGGCGGATGCGGGCCGATCTTCACGGCCGTGTAACCGTACTTCTGCACCAGCGCCTTGGCGTTGGCGCCAAGCTCCCTGGCGTCGCGGCCGCCGGGGCTTTGATACACGCGCACCTTGTCCCGGATTTTGCCGCCGAGCAGCATATAAACGGGCAGGCCGGCGGCTTTGCCGGAGATGTCCCAGAGAGCGTGCTCGATGCCGCTGATCGCCGCGTTGACCACCGAGCCGCCGGGGAAGCGCGTGAAGTTGTACATGGTGGCCCAAAGGTACTCGACGTTCCGGGGGTCCATGCCGACGATCCAGCTCTTGAAATCGTTGATGGCCGCTACAGTAGCCTCGTCGGGTCCCACCGAGTAAGCCTCACCAATACCATGAATGCCCTGATCCGTGAGGACCTTGACGAAAATGTAATTGCGCCCGCCCACTCCGACCATGTAGGTCTTGATGTCGGTGATTTTGATGGCTGGACGGCCGCCGGCGGGATCGCTGCTCAGCCCTGCTCTCTGGCTGCCAGCCTGTGGCATGGCGGCAGCCAGTAAAGGAACGCCAGACCCGGCCAGGAATTCACGTCGTTTCATGTTCGCCTCCGGCGTTCAGTGTATACCCGCGCCGGGGCGGGCAGAAGTCAGCCTTTCCGGATTTTTACCGGGGCTTGCAGGCGGAAGGTAAGCAGGGCTTCGGCCGGCAGCAGGACATCCTTCTTGCCCGTGGCATAAGCTCCGGCAGTGCCGGCCCCCACGCCCGCGGCGGCGCCAATCAGCGCTCCGGTGCCGCCGCCGGCCAGGCCGCCAATCAAAGCGCCAGCTCCGGAACCGCCGCCGATCAAGACCAAATTCCGCTTTTTGTGCGATTTGGCCGAACGGCTTACGCGGGTAGTTTTGATGGAATATTCCTGGTCCTGCCAGGCGAGAGTATCAAGCGTAATGGACAAGCGGGCGGGCGTCCGCAGGCGGCCGGAAGCGACGGCGCTGACGACATGTCCACGCACTACGGCCCCCTTGGGTACGACGACGCGGTCGCCGAGCACTACGGGCTGGTTCAGCGTAGCTTCAAACTTTTCTCCCGCTGCGCTGCCCGCCGAACCGAGCGGCTGGGCGAGCCGCACTTGCAGCTCCGTACCGGCAGGAATCTCGACCTCCGCAGCGGCGGGGGGCTGCACGGGTTCGGCCGGGACAGCCGCGGCAGTGCTTGCGCCTGTCGCAGCGGCGGGCGGCGTCAAATCGGATGAGCCAGCGGTGTTCATGCCGGCAGGCTTCTTCGCGCAAGCCGACGTCCAGAGAAGACCGGCGAGGCAGCACGCGGATAACCAGTACGTATGACTTTTCACGGAGCACCTCCCGAACCAGCTCAGCAAGTCCGCAGCCAGGCCCGAAAAACTCTTTAAAACTAGCTACTTAAAGTTGCATCCAAGGTCTCGCGGCGGCGCCTGCCGTGTAAATTTTGCAGTGGTTACGCTTGCTGGGAGCCGGCCGCTCATTCTTTGACTCGGACGGAATCGGTCTCCGCCACCCTCAACGGCCGTCTTCGCGAGTGGAAGACTGGCGCCGCGGGATGCTGGTCGACGCGGGCGCCGACGCAGCGGCGGAATCTGACGCCTGCGTTCGCGGCGATGCGGGGTGTGGCTGACAAGATCGGCTACTTTTCCACAGCCTGGAAGTCGCAAGGCTCAGCCCAGAGCCGGTTCCATGGGCATCGCCAGAGGAGGCTCCAGCAGAAAATCGAGATGGCTCATTTTTGCCACCGCTTCGTTTACCGCGCGCTCGGAAGTCGGCTCAAGCGTGATCACAAACGGCAGATCCTGCTTGTTTTCGCAAGGCTCTTGCAGCACGGCTTCCAGGCTGATATGGGCCGAAGCCAGGATCGCGGCAAGAGAGGCGAGAATACCGGGACGGTCGATTACGCGAAACCTTAGGTAATACGGCCGCACTTGGTGTGTGATCGGAATTGGAGCGTACTCGCGCAAGCGGTCGTGGGCAAAGGGCGAAACGCGCTCGGGACTCCCATTGACAATCTCGCGGGCGACGCGCATCAGATCGCTCACCACCGCCACTCCGGTCGGCAGCGATCCCGCGCCTTTGCCGTAGTAAAACGTATCAGCGCCATGCGCGCCCTTGACCCAAATCGCATTGTAGGCGCCGTCCACGTGAGCCATAATTGCCGAGAGCGGGATCAGCGCGGGGCGCACGGAAAGCAAGAGGCCCTCGGGGGTCTGCCGCGCTGCGCCGATCAGGCGAATGGTGTGCCCAAGGCGGTGCGCGTAAGAAAAATCCATCGGCGAAATACGGCGGATTCCCTGGACATAAATATCGGCAGGCGACACGCGCACGCCGTAAGCCAGGGCGGCCAGAATGGCGAGCTTCGAGCGGGCGTCGTAACCATCGATGTCGGCGCTGGGGTCGGCTTCGGCATAACCCAGCCGTTGCGCCTCGGCGAGAATCGCGGGCAGCGGTTCGCGCCGCTTCTCCATCTCGGTCAATATGAAATTGCAAGTGCCGTTGAGAATGCCGAAAAGAGCTTCAACGCGGTCTCCAGAGATTCCCTCGCGCAGAACGGCGTGAATCGGAATGCCTCCCGCCACGCTGGCTTCCATCGCCAGGCAGATGCCGGCGCGAATGGCCTCGTCCCAAATGCGTGGTCCCTCGGCGGCCATGAGCTCTTTGTTCGCGGTGACGACAGACTTGCCGTGGCGGATGGAAGCGCAAACAATTTCCGCCGCCACGCCCGAGCCGCCCACCAGTTCCGCTACGATGTGAATCTCAGGATGAGAGACGACGTCGCGCCAGTCGGCCGTATGCAGGGCATCGGGAAAGAGCCGCGCGGCGGCCGGAGGGCGATCCCGGATCGAGCGCGAGCAAAGCGCTTTTACAGCGAGCGGAAACCCAAGCTTGGCCTCAATTTGCCGGGCATTCTCGTGCAGGATTGTCAGCGTCCCGCTGCCGACGTTTCCCAGCCCGACAATGCCCACGTTGATGACCGGCATAAGCAGCCATTCTAGCAAGCGGTTATGATAGGAGCGGAGTGGTTATGACGCTGCCAATTGGGACGAGCGTGCTGCTGCTTTTGTTGTTGGGGGCCCCACAGAGGCCCTATCCGCCGGAGCGGACAGGACCGGCAGGAGCCGAAGGAAGACCGGACGTCCTGCTGCCAAGCGGCAAGAGCCAGCGGCAGGAGATCCTGAAAGCCGACTTTGCAAAAACCAAAGCGGATGCCGCTCAGCTCTTGGATCTCGCGCAGCAGTTAAAACAGGAGCTCGATAGAGACGACCACAACGTACTTGACCTCCGGGCAATGAAGAACGCCGAAGAGATCGAAAAGCTCGCCAAGCGGATCAAGGACCGCATGAAGCAGCATCTCTGAAAATAGCTCCGGCCTATTGCGCGCCGCTGGATATTTTTGAGAAGATCCTCCCGAAAGGGTGTCCCCGTTTTCACAGTCCCGCCGATGAAGACGCTCCTCACAATGCGCGCGAGAGTGCTCGCGCTGGCGCTGATCACCGCGCTCCCCGGCGCGAATACCGGCTGCAACAGCCTGAAATCCGTTCAGGCGCAGCCGGCCAAGAACAAGGAAACCCTAGATCTCGGGAAGGTAACGCGCAAGCGGCAGATTGCGCCCGTTTGCAGCGACGCGGAGTGGCTGACGCGGCCGGAGCGCGACGCCACCGAACAGCCGGAAAAGGTTCTCGATGCGCTGGAAATACCGGAGGGCGCCACAGTAGCCGACGTGGGGGCCGGCGTGGGCTACTTTACCTGGCGGCTGGCGAGGAGGGTGGGACCGAAAGGGAAGGTGATCGCAGAAGATGTCCAGCAGCACATGCTGGATTTACTTGCGGAAAACCTGAAGCAGCGCCGAATCACCAACGTGGAAATGGTGCTGGGAGGGGTCCGGGATCCGCACTTGCCGGAGAATGCTGTGGATTTGGCGCTGCTGGTAGACGTCTATCATGAATTCGCCGAGCCGGAAGCGATGATCCACCATATCCGGCAGGCGTTGAAACCCGACGGCCGGCTGGTGCTGGTCGAATACCGCAAGGAAGATCCGTCTATTCCGATTCTGCCGCTGCATAAAATGACTGTGGAAGAAGTACGGTCGGAAATCGAGCCGCTCGGCTTCCAGCTCCAAAAAACACTGGAATTCCTGCCCACGCAGCACATCATCATTTTCACGAAGAAGCCGCTCCCCTCGGAGGAGAGGGCTGCGGCCTCACGCTGAATCGGCCGGCACGGGAGGCGCGCACTCCAAAAGTTTCCGCGGGAGCAGGTCGCGGACTGTTGAGACGACGCCGTGGAGCATGAGGTAGCCTTCTCCGCGCTCCATATCGCGCGAAAGCTGGAGCCAGCCGTCGTCGACGGAAGGACCGAAAGGCACCCGCATGGTCCAGCAGCGGTCTGAACAGCGGTCCTCTCCGCCGGGATGCAGCCATACATGCAGCCGCACGCCGCCGGGAAGTCCCAATTCGACGGCATCGAATCCCAGCTCGCGCATGGCGTCCACGGTGAGCCTCCAGCACTCATCGATCGATTCGGCGCGCTCGAGGGCATAACGATACGAGCGCAATTTGGTTTGAGAAGCGATGAGCTGGCGCACAGTGCCGCTCAGGATGATCTTGCGAGCCTCGCTGAACTCGGCGTAGCCGAGATGCTGGACGCCCATCCAGGAAACCGCGCAGAACAAAATAATCACCAGTCCGCCATATCGGAACTGCGGCATGGCGGCCAGCAGGGAAATCATCGCGCACACGCTGGTGATCGCGTAGATTAGCAGGACGGCACGGCGGGGCGTGAGGCCAAGATCTACAAGCCGGTGATGGATGTGGCCGCGATCGGCGCTGAAAATGGAATCGCCGCGCAAAAAGCGCCGGGCGATCGAGATGCCCGCTTCCATGATCGGAAAGGCGAGGGCCATCAAAGGCGCCGTCATTCCCAGCAGCGTAATCGATTTTTGCGACCACAAAAGCCCGTAGGCGCCGAGAAGAAATCCAATCGTCAAGCTCCCGCTGTCACCCAGAAACATCGAAGCCGGGTTGAAATTGAAGCGCAGGAAGGCGAGCAGGGCCCCGGCGAGCGGGGCGGTGAGCAGTCCCAAAACCACCAGGCCCGAGGATTGCAACATGGAGGCCACCAGCATCGTGCAGGTGGCGAAGAAGCCGACGCCCGAGGCCAGACCGTCCATGCCGTCGATCAAATTGAATGCATTGGCGCAGCCGACAAGCCAAAGCAGAGTCAGCGGGAAGCTCAGCCACTGCACGTGCACCGCGGTGGACCCGAACACATCGTGAATTTGAATGCCATAGAAATACA
>DASREK010000052.1:0-17545 GCA_035652135.1 Bryobacterales bacterium
GACCTGATCGTTCTGGACAAAAGCCCTCTCGATGATATTCGCAATACCAGAGCAATCGCCGCCGTCTATCTGGGCGGCCAGAAAGTCCGGTAGATCCTAGCGTTGCTCCGACGGCGCCGCCGAGCGGGTTTCCGTCAGGCCTGACAGGTCTTCAAACTCGACGCGGTTTCGCCCGCCGCTCTTGGCACGGCGCACGGCGACATTGACCGCCTGCAAAAGAAGGTCGGCATCCGGATTGGGCGCGTCTTCGGTGGAAGCCACGCCCACGCTCGCGGTGATGGAAATGCTGGCGCCCAGCAGGTCGACCGGCTCATCGCTGATGCAAGCGCGCAGCTTTTCCGCTTGCTCCAAAGCCTCCGAGGAATAGCAGCCGGGCACGACGACCAGGAACTCAGCGCTGGCATAACGTCCGATCGAGTCGTACACGCGCACGGCGGAGCGCAGCCGGCGGGCGGCTTCGCGCAGCACGCTCTCAGCCGCGGTGGGCCCGTGATTCATGGCGACTTGCCGGAAGCGGTCGAGATGGACCAGGATCAGGCCGACCGGCGCGGTTTCGCGGCGCTCGCGCGACACCTTTTGCCGGAGCATGCCTAAAACGGCTTCCCGGTTCCACACTCCGGTCAGGAAATCATGCGTGGCCGGGAAGCGCGCCGCCTCTCGCATCGACAGAAGATGTTCTTGCAGATCGAGAATGCGGCGGCCCGCCCGCAAGCGAACCCGCAGCTCGTCCGGGTCGAAGGGCTTAGTCAGGTAGTCGTCGGCGCCGGCCTCGAGTCCCTCCACGACATCTTCCTTCTGGGACTTGGCAGTCAGCAGAAGGATGTATACGTAGGGATGGCCGGTGCGCTTGCGTACTTCACGGCAGAGCTGAAGTCCATCCATGCCCGGCATCATCCAATCCAGGATGGCCAGGTTGGGCGAATCGTCTCTCTGCAACGTCCACCAGGCCTCATCACCGTCGTTCGCGACAACCGTCTCGTACCCCCACTGCACCAAGAATTTTTGCAGCAGATGCCGGCTGATTGGTTCGTCTTCCGCAATCAATATTCTCATTATGCAAGCTCCTTATCGAGCGTGATCAACTCGGGTTCCAGCCGCGCGATTTCCCGTTCCAACGCGGCATATAACTCTTGAGCCTTTTCCAAGTCCCCCTGGCGCGCCGCCATTTCCAGTTGGCGCGCCGCCTCGGAGGCGGCCAGAGCAGAAAGGTTGCTGAGCGAGCCTTTGAAGGTGTGCGCGGCGGTCTCGAGCGCCTTTGTATCCCGCTCGGCGACTGCTTTCTCGATTTTTAACAAAAATTTCGGACATTCGGCCCGAAATAAGCCGGCCAGGGTTCTAACCAACTCCCAATCGCCTTGAGCGCGCGCCAGCAATTCGCGCGCGTTCAGCGAGCTATGCCCATTGCGTCCTTTGACCGCATCGGGGCTGGAGGAGCCGGAGCTTGCAGCCGGCCGGCCCGGCGTGGCGGGCAGTTTCATCACATTTCCTTTCGGTTGCGAACGCGCGCCGGCGGACTTGGCCGGGACGAGTTTCTCGATAGTGGAAAACAACTCCGCCGCATCGATAGGCTTGGATATGTAGGCGTTCATTCCGCTCTCCAGGCAGCGGTCTTTGTCGCCTTTCATCACATGAGCCGTCATGGCCACGATGGGAGTGTTCCTGCCGGTCAGCTTTTCCCTCGCGCGAATGGCCATGGTGGCTTCAAAGCCGCCCATTTCGGGCATCTGCACGTCCATGAGCACGAGATCAAACGGCTCGGCTTCCAGCGCCGCAATGGCCTCGCGGCCATTGCCGGCCACCACCACCGTGTGGCCGCGCTTTTCCAGCAGGCGGCGGGCCAGAGTTTGGTTGACGGGATTGTCCTCCGCCAGCAGGATGTGCAGCGAAACAGCGGCCGTGCCGCCAATGGGGGCGAGCGTGGCTTCCGCCGGCGCCATGTCGAGAGCTTTCATGAGGGAAACCAAAAGGCTCGAAGGCCTCACCGGTTTGGACACACAGGCCGCGATACCGAGATCCGGGCGGCGGGCGGCGTCGCCGACCTGGCCCGCTGGAGAAAGCAGCAGCAGTTTGGGGGATCCGAACTCGGGACGATCCCGGATCCTCTCGGCCAGCGTGATTCCATCCACCTCGGGCATCTGCGCGTCAATCAGGATCAGGCTGAAAGGATCTCTTTTCTCGACCCCGGCAGCCAGCGCAGCGAGCGCCTCGTCGGCGCTGCCGGCGGCTTGAGGCCTCATGCGCCACCCGGCTAAGATTTCCGCGAGGATCTGGCCCGCAGTCGCGTTATCGTCCACCACGAGCACGGCGAGGCCTTGAAGCGAGGCGGGGACCGGCTTCGCAAGCTGCCGCGGGTCCTCGGCCGCCCCAAGGTTAGCTGTGAAATGGAACGTGCTGCCCTTGCCGGGCTCGCTTTCCACCCATATTTTCCCGCCCATGAGCTGAACCAGACGGGACGAAATGGTGAGCCCCAAGCCGGTGCCGCCGTATTTCCGCGTGGTGGAGGTGTCCGCTTGCTGGAAGGCTTCGAAAATGGCCTGCTGCTTGTCCTTGGGAATGCCTATGCCCGTGTCGGTTACGGCAAAGTGCAGGAAGATCGGATCGGCCTTGCCCGCGGACTGCTGCTCCGCCAAACCCACGTGAACCACTACTTCGCCCCGTTCTGTAAACTTGATCGCATTGCCTACCAGATTGATGAGGATCTGGCGCAGGCGCCACGGGTCGCCGACGAGCGTTTCGGGCACGTCAGCGGCGACGCGATAGGCCAGCTCGATGCCCTTCTGTTGGCCGCGCAGGGCCACGGCGCCGAGCGCATCGCCGATGGAGTCACGGAGATTGAAAGCGACCGGATCGAGCTCGAGTTTCCCTGCTTCGATTTTAGAGAAATCGAGGATGTCGTTGATCACCGCCAGCAGAGCGTCGGCCGAGGATTTCACCGCCTGCAAGCATTCCCGCTGTTCAGCGGTGAGATCGGTTCCCAGGGCGAGCTCGGTCATGCCGATAATGCCGTTCAGAGGAGTTCGAATCTCGTGGCTCATGTTGGCGACGAACTCGCTCTTCGCCCGGCTGGCGGCTTCGGCGGCCTCTCGGGCGCGCTGCGACTCTTCTTCGGCGCGGCGGCGATCGGTAATGTCGAGCAGAGCGCAGCGCATGCCTGCGATCTCGCCCTCCGCGCCCCGAATGAAGTTCTCGTGAATCTCCACGGTCAGCCGCGCGCCGTCGCGGCGGACGTATTCGCGGCGCACAGGAGCGAGCGGCTCCTGGCCGGCGATTTTTCGCCGCACGGTCCGTTCACTTTCCTCGCGCTGCTCGCGGGCCACAAACTGCCACGCCGGTTTGCCGAGAATCTCTGAGGCCGGAAAGCCGAGCAAAGCGCATTCCGCCTGATTCACGCGGCGGAGTATGCCGTCGCGGTCGATCTCGTGATACGCGATCGGCGCTTCCTCGAAAAGGCTCCTGTATCTCTCTTCGCCTTCCCGCAAAGCTTCCTGGGCGCGTTTGAGACCGGTGATATCCACCATGTAAATCAAAATCCGGTCGCGGCGCGCCACGTAACAGATTTTTTGCTGAAAAATGGCGCCATTTACCTGAATTTCCCGCGCCATCGAGTCCTCTACTCCCCAACGAAACGATTGGATTATGGGGGCCAAATTTTCCAGAATCGGGTGATCCGGGCCGGAGGCCTCCAGATCCGGAAATTGACGCTGAGCGGCGGGATTTACATAGGTCACATTGCCGGCCAGATCGGCCTCTACAAACGGATTGGGGTTCTGGCTGGGGAAGGACGCGGCAAGCACCAGTTTTTCTTCCGCCTGCTTGCGCTCCGCGATCTGGCCAGCCAACAGACGCCGGGCTTCTTCCAGTTCGATCGGGCTTCGCAGGGCCAGCGCCTTTGGGATCACCGGCAGGAACAGGAGGGCCGCTACGAGCGAAACGCCGGCTGTTACAGCCTCGAGCGGAGCCTGGAACTGTTCACCTCCGATCTGCGCCAGATGCAGGGCGCCGCAGGCGATCAGAAACACGGCGAAAAGGTGGAGCACCCCTCGAAACGGCATGTCCCGCCTCTTCCCGGCGAAATAGAGGAGCGAAGCCGACATGACGCAGCACGAGACGGCAATGGCGAGATTGGACAAATTGCGCGCCCAGGGGGCAAAGGAAACTGCTATGCAGGCGAAAGGCGCGAACTTTCCATCCAGCAGCATCTCCATAAGCCTGTTACGCGTAAAGGGCCATCTGGCACAGGCGGCGCGCGCGGTCTTGGCGGTCAGGCCGCGGCAGCGGAGTTTGGGGGGAGCAGCCGGCGCTCGAGCCGCCTCTCCGCCCGGCGCCGGGCGACAGCTCACGTATATCATTGAGAGGCATATATCTGGCGCCGAAAAAGAGAACCGCCGACATGTAAACCGGAAAGTCCGGCTAATATGGTAGTGCATCCGTCGAGTCAGCCAGAACAGACAGACACCTTAGTCCGGACGCGGCGATTCTCCGAAATGAGCTACAACAACAACCTGAGCGTGGTGGGCGGGAAGTAGTAGCCTGTTAGTGGTAATCTGGTCGAACCATGCTGCTGCGCTGGCGCCTGCTTGCCTTGGCCGCAATGTTTCCCGCCGCCGCCCAGCAGCCCTCTACCGGCGCTCTTGACATCTATATAACCAGCGGCGGGAAACCGGCGGCAGCTCGGGTTTATGTGTGGGACGCAAACGGGCGGCCGCTGCTGATTCCAGGCGCAGTGACGTATTCGCTCCGCGAGGAAAGCCACTCTGTCATCGACCAGATGGCGACCGCCATGTTGCCGCCGGGCAAATACCGGGTGCGCGCCGAAAAGGGCATGGAATTCCAAGCCGCTGAGAAAACCGCCGCCGTGACCCCGGGCGAAGCGGCGCGGATCGACCTCGAAGTCTCCCGCCTCTACAACATGAACGGGCAAGGATGGTATTCCGGAGACCTGCACATTCACCGGAGCCCTGAGGATATGCCGCTCTTGCTCCGCGCCGAGGATCTCAACGTGGCCCCGGTGATTACCCGCCATTTGGGAAGCGGAACAGAGGAAGGGCCGCCGTTCACCGAAACTCCCTTGCGGAGCGTGGATCAGAACCACATCGTCAGCTTCCAGAATCAGGAAGTGGAACGGCTGGGCAAAGGGCATGGAGCCATTCTCTTGCTGAATACTAGGCGCGCCATAGATTCCAACATGGCGCCTTTGTTTCCCCCGGACCGCGATTTCGCCCGCGAGGCGAGAGCCCAGGGCGGTTTCGTGGATGCCGAGAAGCCGATCTGGAAAAACGTTCCGGTGAACCTCGCGTTCGGCCTCGTCGACTCGGTGGGAGTGGTGAACAATCACTTCCATCCGCACGGCGTTCTGCTCGAAGCGGAGAAATACGGCTCGATGGAGCGCGAGGGAGCGATCTACAAGGGCGCCGCCGGTTTCGCTCAGTGGATGATAGACCTCTATTACAGCTTCCTCAATTGCGGCTTTCGCCTCGCGGTATCGGCCGGCTCGGCTTCCGGCATTATGCCGAGCTGGCCCGGCTATGAGCGAACATACGTCCATCTGAGCGGACCTTTCAGCTATGAACAGTGGTTTCGGGATCTTCAGGCGGGCCGGAGCATCGCCACGAACGGACCTTTGCTCGAGGTTTACATGAATGGGCAGCCTCCCGGCGCGGCCGTGGATTGGGAAGCTCCTGCCGGTGTGACATTAGCCATCGACGCGCATGCACAGGAGAGATTGGACCGCGTGGAGATTGTCTACAACGGCGAGGTGATCCGTTCCTTTTCCGCCGGGGGCAACACCGTTTTCCGAACCGCCCTGAACCTCACCATCACCGAGCCCGGCTGGCTTGCCGTGCGCTGCTTCGAGCCGGTTCGGGAAACCGTGCGTTACGCCCATACATCGCCGTTTTACTTTCTGCGGGAGGGGAAGCTGCCGGTGAAGCGGCCCGCGGCGCTGCGGTGGGCCGAGTATATCCGCCGGCTGGCTGCGTCGGCGAGGCCGGCCGACTATCCCTCAGCCGCCGCGTATGAAATGGCCCGGTCGGCCTTTCAAGATGCGGAGGCGTTTTACCGGCGCCTCGCGGAGTAGAGCGGGCTGGCGGCGAAATTGGTTAATATGGATGAGTCAGCATGCCTGCTTCAGCGCCCGAGCACAGGGCGGTCGGCCTGCCGGATAGCGCGTTGCCGGGATGGCCACCGGCCCGGGCTTGGAATAGGTTATAATTCGTGTCTACTTCAATGGCTAAGAAAGGGTCAATGAACAGAACCGTGTTCATGGGGAACTTGCCTGCCTGGGTGACCGCCGAGGACATCCAAAGCTGGCTTCAGCATGAAAACATCACCTACGACGACGTAAAGGTTATCCGCGATTTTGAGACGCAGGAGTCGAAGGGCTACGCTTTTATTGAAGCGGCCACGGACGAAGACTCCAAGGCGATCATCGCTCGCTTCAACCACGCCCCGCTGGAGGACCGGAATCTGCGAGTCAATGAAGCTCGCGGGTCGGACCAGGGACGCAAGTCGCAACCCCGCCGCTCGAAAGCACGCTAGGGATCCAGCATTTCCTCCATCCCACGGCCCTTGTGTCGTATGGGACTGCGTGTGTGCGCCTGCCCCTGCGGGCAAAGCCACACGGCCGCGTCCCAGTCCAGGGAGGCGGCTGTCATCTGTTGGCGTTGGCGCCGAATTTCATTTTGCGAGCGACCTGCGCTACCCGCTCGCCGAGCTCACGGGCCTCGTTCAGCTCCCAGTCGGCTACGCCGTGCTTGCCTTCCGGCGTGGCCGTTGTGGCGGAAGCTCCAAAGCCGGAATAGGGGCTGACCAAGACCATTCCCAATTGCAGCAAAGAAACGGCCATGCTCATCATGGTCAGCTCTTTGCCGTGGGACGGGGCGCCGCCGGTTGCGAAAACCCCCGCTACCTTGTCCTGGAGCTGTTTGCTTTCGAAGAATTCGTATTTCATGCTCCAGTCGACCAGCGCGCGGCGGACCTCGACGGCCGCATCGCCCATGTGAACCGGCGATCCCAGCACTACGGCGTCGGCGCGTAACAGGTCTTGCTTCGTCACCGAACCTATCTTCTTCACCGTCACATGAGTTCCGGCCACACGCGACGCCCCGGCAGCTACGCCCTGGGCCATCTTCTCGGTGTTGCCTGTCTCAGAGTAGTAGGCGACGAGGACTTCTACCAAGCCCGGCCGCTGCGCCAGGATTGCCGGCCGCAGCCATGCTCCGCAGGCCAACAAGCAAGCGAAAAGCAAACGCATCATCGGCGGACTCTTCTGAGACAGATTGAGAGCGCCGCCCGTTGCGATGGGTGGCAACATTTGGAGGGAGCTCCCTTACTCAATATCTTTGCCACGTCACCGCCAAGACAATGACACCTGCCAGCGCCATCGCGCCAAGAGACGCCAAAAGATTCCGTCTCAAGCCTCTATCATGAATCTGATGATAGACCAATGGGATATCCACCAGCGAGCTGGAGATGGAACACAGAACAACGGCGATGCCTGCGACTCCGGGCTCCAATTGCCGATGGCCCACCATGATGGCGGCAGTCGCGGCCGTACTGGCACTGCTCACAAGGCCGCCGATCACGCTAACGGCGATCAAACCCAAATGGCCGAGATGGCGCTCGGCCAGATTTCCGCAAATCTGGATAAGGACGAATAGAATTCCAAAAGCACAGATCCTGCGCATGGCGAGAGGCGAGGTCAATCTGAGGGCGGCCGGAGCTTGCCCGCTGTTGCGCCGGGAACAAGCCCAGACGATGCCGCCCGCGAGGAGCGTCATGGCCCCCAGAGGCCAAAGCGCGGTTTGGAACGCGGCAACCCCGAAGATCGCCACAATCGCCAGATTTCTTAAAAACATCGCGACCAACGCCAGCAAAATGGCCGAAACGCCGAGTCCCGCCATTTCCCCTCCAATTGCGTCAAGCCACGAGGAAAGCTCCGCAACCGCCGCTGTGCTGTTTACCAGACCGCCGAGCAGAGCCGTGTAGTAAAGGCCCCGCGCGCCGTAGAGACGCAGCAGGATGTAGTTGGTGAAACCAATCCCGGCCAACAGCAGGATTACGATCCAAATCTCGCGCGGGTTGAGCAGGCTCCAGCGATCGACGAATCGATTCGGCAGAAGCGGATAAATGACAAAGGCAATCAGGCCGATAAAGACGGCGCTGCGAATCTCTTCCACGGTGAGCCCCACAGCGAACCTGGAGAGCTCCGCTTTCCACGCCAACAGCATCGTGACGGCGATTGCCGAAGAGATGGCGGTGAAAAAATGCCCCTCGCCGGCCAGAACGCCCAAAAGCACGGCAGCCATTAGCGCGACAGAGGTCGTGATTTCCACGGTCCGTTCCACCACCAGGCTGCGGATGTTCACGTAAGCAATAAGGGAAAAAACGCCCACAAATGCCACGACCGCGAAGCTGGGACCGAGCAGGGAGCTCAGCATGCCGAGGAGAGCCGTAATGGCGAAGGTCCGGACGCCGACTTCCTTGTGAGCCCATTCGCGCTCCAGGCCGATAGCCAGGCCGATGCCCAGGGCGACAGCGATTCTGCCAGCGACCTCAGCCGCCGGGAATTTGACGTAGCCCTGAAGGGCATCGAGAGAGTTCTGGATGATCGAAGCAATCATGAGAGATCAGCGCAGGCGCCGCGGCAATGGACGGGCATTCGGACATCCGAACGTATTCCCGCGAAACTAGGGAAGCGGCCTGTTTCCCGTGCGAAGCGCGTGGTCAGGGGTGGTTGGCTCCGATCTGGGGGACCGGGGCGGGCGGTTTCACTCCCTGCCGCCAGCCGGTGCGCCGACCTTACCCCGGAACATTGCATATACGATCACAGAATAACCAACGGCAATCGCCATTCCGGCGCCCCACCAAATCAGGCCTAGCGAGAGAGAGGCGGCCCCCGCTGCGGCGTTCCGTATCGTGATGCTGTTGGCCGGATCGCTGGAGGATGGCAGCAGAGTCGGATACAACGCGAACGCGGCTCCGGAAAGCGCCGCCACGATATAGAGGCAAGAAGACAAAAATGCGTTCTGCTCCTCGCCGGCGCGAGTGAAATGGAAAACGCCGGCCAGACCCAATGCCACACTGGTCGGAAGCAACCAGCCGGCCGGCTTGGTCCGGTAGTTTTCAATCACGTCCGGTCGGACGTGCAACGTCGCCAACAGCGTGAATACGGTAAGCGCGACCAGAAACGGCCAGAGCCATTTCACGATCGCGCGCAGGCGAGCGTTCACCGCTCCGGCGGTCTTCATGATCAGATAAAGCGCGCCGTGGACCGCTACTGCCGCCAGGGCGGCCAGGGAGCAAAGAAGCGTATACCAGTCCAATATGCCGGGTTGCGAGCCAGGCCGGAAGTCGGTCCAGAGTGGAAGGAAGAAGTAATGATCGGGACCCAGAGGGACGCCGCGGATCACGTTGCCCAATGCAGCTCCGAAAAGCAACGTGAGCCAGATGCTGGCCAGGGAAAATGTTCCATCGAAGAAGGCGCGCCAGACTGGATTCGCCAAATGCATCCGCAATTCGATGCCGAGCGCCCGGAACACCAGCAGCCAAAGCACTATGTGCAAGGCGAGATAGAATCCGCTGAAGCTCGCGGCGTAGAGCAGGGGAAAGGCGTAAAAAAGGGTCCCGGCGGCGGCGATCAGCCACACCTCATTCCCATCCCAGACGGGCCCGACCGATTGCAGGATCATCCGCCGCTCCTCCTCGCTTCGGGCCGCCAGCAGATGCAGCACGCCCGCTCCCAGATCGAAGCCATCCAGCACTACGTAGCCCGCCAGCATGAGCGAGACGAGAATGAACCAGGCCGTCTCCATCCGTGCTCCTACAAACCGCCTCCGGAAATGGAGGCTGGAAGGTATTCTTCGCTGGATTCGGTTTCAGGGCCCTGCTCGATCTGCCGCTCGAGCAAAAATAGCAAGAGGATCGAAAGCAGGGCGTACAGCCCCATAAATCCTAGCAGAGTGAAAAGTCCGTTCGCGGCCGAAACATTGCGAGAAAATCCCTGCTGAGTTCTCACCAGGCCGTAGACCAGCCAGGGCTGGCGGCCAGCCTCGGCGGTCAGCCACCCGGCGGTATTGGCGATATAGGGGAAGGGGAACGCAAGCATTAGGATCCAGAGCATCCAGCGGGTCTCGAACAGCGCGCCTTTCCAGAGCAGCCCCAGCGCCACGGCCGTGACAGCGACAAACAGCGTTCCCAGCCCTGCCATCACGTGATAGGAGAAAAAAAGCAGGGGAATATTGGTGGGCCAATCCTGCTCCGGGAAGTGATCGAGGCCTTGGACCTCCGCCCTGGTTGTACCGTAGATAAGGAAGCTGAGGGCCTTGTTTACTAATATCGGATTATCGATTTGCCTCCGCTCAATGTTTGGCTGGCCGAGGATGACCATAGGCGCGCCGGCTTCGGTGCGAAAAAGCGCTTCCATGGCGGCGGTCGTCACTGGCTGGGCGTGAGCCATGTAGCGCCCATGCATATCCCCGGAAGGGAAAATCTGAAAGACGCTGGCGGCGAAACCGGCGATCACGCCGACGCAAACAAATATGCGTCCGTATTCGGCGTGCCGGCCGTTGAGAAGGTAGAACGCGCCGACCGCTGACATCACGAGCGCGCCTGTGACCACGGCGCCGCTCATGGTGTGAGCGAATTGAATCAGAGCCCACGGATTTCCGAGAAGACCCCAAAAGCTGGTTACTTCGAAAGTACCCTCGGGCAGGCGCTTGTAGGCCACGGGATGCTGCATCCAGGCGTTCGCCGCCACAATGAAGAAGCCGGAAAGCCAGGAACCCAGAAAAACGAGGAATCCCGCCGCCCAATGGGCCGCACGGCTCAAGCGTTTTTCG
This sequence comes from Bryobacterales bacterium, assembly GCA_035652135.1. GTDB lineage: Bacteria > Acidobacteriota > Terriglobia > Bryobacterales > JACQDG01 > DASREK01. The sequence continues at coordinate 10,839 of DASREK010000052.1, forward strand.
CCAAAAAGGAACAAACCGAGGAAAGCCGATTCTAGAAAAAAAGAAAAGACGCCTTCCATGGCGACCGGCTGCGCAATCACTCCGCCCGTCCACTGCGAGAACCGCGCCCAGTTCGTGCCGAACTGAAACTCCATGGGGATCCCGGTGACCACTCCAGCCAGAAAATTGATCCCGAATATTTTGGTCCAGAACCGCGCCGCATGGCCGAAGGCGGGACGGTCGCTTCGCAAGCTCAGAGTTTTGAGCGCCACAATCAGCGGCGCCAGACCCATCGTCAACTGCGGAAAGATGTAGTGATAGATGATCGTGAAAGCGAAGTGGATCCGGTGAACAAAATAGGCGTCATCCATGACGTAAATGAAACCGGCGCCCGGGCGCTCCTAGCGAATCTATGCTTCCGCGCCGCCCTCATCTCCTATGCCGGCGGCGGAAATCCGGGCGCCTCACCGGGGATCGATGGCGGCTTCGACAATTTCAAGCCGCCGCACCGGCTTTTCGCCCTCCACAGGCTCTTTCTCAAAGGCGTCGAGCCCTTCCAGGCCTTCGACGACGCGCCCGAACGCGGAATATTCGCCATCGAGGTGCGGCGCCGGGCCAAGCACCAGGAAGAAAGAGGTGGTTGCCGAATCCGGATCTTCGCCATGCGCCATGGATGCGATGCCGCGGACGTGCCGCACGTCTTTGCGGAATTCGCCTTTGAGCGGGCGCACCCAGCGATCGGCAGGATGATAGGGGCCGCTGGAGCGTGTTTCTCCCATGCCGCCTTGAACCACAAATCCCTTTACGATGCGGTGGAACGCCGTGCCGTTATACCATCCCGAAGCCGCGAGCTTCAGAAAATTTCTGACGTGGCTGGGAGCCCAATCGGGCTCCATCTGGATTTTCAGGCTGCCGAGCGTGGTCTTGAGAGTGGCGGTTCTCCGCATCTGGTCCGGCGAAGCATCGAGAAAGGATTCCTCTTTTTTCTTCTCAATCGCGATCTTCAGAATCCGGACGGGCGTTTGCGCCAGGCCGTCTGCCCCGGTTGGGGCCTGCGAGATGCGCTCGACAATGTTCATACCTTCGGTGACGCGCCCAAAGGCCGAGTACTGGCCGTCCAAAGCCGGCTGGGGCGAAACGCAGATAAAAAACTGGCTGCCGTCGCTATTCGGTTTGTTGGGGGTGTGGACTGTGGAGACAATGCCCCGCTCATGCTTCCAGTCGCTGAACTCGCCGGGAAGCAGATTGAGACCGCCCGTCCCCCAGAGATTTCTAGGTGTTTTCGGATTCTTAAGCAGCGGGTCGCCGCCCTGGATAAACCCGTTTGCCACGACTCGATGAAATGCGCTCCTGTCATAGTAGCCCTGCCGGGCGAGCTGGATGAACTGATCAACGTGCTGGGGAGCTTTGTCGGGCGCAAATTCAAAACGAAAGCTCCGAGTTCAGTGGTCACGACGGCCTCGAGTTCCGCTGGCGGCAGCGAAGAGGGCGATTGCGCGCGGACGATCGCCGTGTAGAGCAGCAGTGCAAGTAGATAACGCGGCATCGACCAGCCATATTATCCCAATTTCGCCCACCGACCGCGGCCGTGCGGCCGGTTCGCTGATTGTGATGCCTTCCACTGTCGCCGCGCTCACAGCGGCTTACGCCCGCAGGTTTTTACAGGAGAGACTATCTGATCTGGGTAAAGTATTGGAAATCGGAAGGGTTGTGGTTGCGGGGGGTGGATTTGAACCACCGACCTTTGGGTTATGAGCCCAACGAGCTACCAGACTGCTCCACCCCGCGCATTCATCGTAGCGCAGCACGAGCGCGGAGTCAAATGACGATGCCGATCGCATCAGACCATCTCGGCCTGAGAGCAAGTTCACACGAAGCCCTACGCCAGTTCCACGGCGCAGGCGAACATTACACCGGGCGAACGGCGCAACTGGTCGAGGACCGGCTCGCCGACCGGCTCATCAATATGCACCACGGCCACGGCATCCGCCGGATCGGCGGGCCGCGCGTGATTCTCCCGCCGGCCCAGAGAAAAGTTGGCGATGTTGATCTTGTTTTCGCCCAAAATCGTTCCAACCCGTCCGATGACTCCCGGAACGTCCCAGTTCCTCATATAGACAAGGTGGCCCCGCAGCGGCGCCTCCACCTGGATTCCGTCCACGCTCAGCAGGCGCGGCGAATCGTTCAGCAGCACGGCGCCTTCCACGGCGGATTCGCCCTGATCGGTGGCGAGGACCACCGAGATGGAGTCGGCGTAGGGGAGGCGCGCTCCGCGGATTTCATCAATACGCCAGCCGCGTGCGGCGGCGATCTGCGCAGCGTTCACCAGATTGGCGCGCTGCGAAAGAAACTGGTTCAACATCCCGGCCAGCGCCGCGTTGCGGATCAGGTTGGTGTTGCCCTCCGCCAGCTTTCCGGAGTAAATCAGCCGCACGCCACGCGGATTGCCCGCTGAGATCTGCGCCGCGAAGGCCCCCAGGCGCGTCGCAAGCTGTACGTAAGGACGCAAATGGCGAAATTCTTCCGCCGTCACCGCCGGCAGGTTGACGGCGTTGACCGCTACGCCGCTTTTCAAATACTCCCGGATTTGCTCGGCGATCCGCAGGCTCACGATTTCCTGCGCCTCTTCGGTCGAGCCGGCGATGTGCGGCGTGGCGATCAGGTTCTCCTGCGCAAACAGCGGGAAGTCTTTCGGCGGCGGCTCGGGAGCGAAGACGTCCAGAGCGGCCCCCGCGACTTTTCCCGAGGCCAGGGCTTCTTCGAGCGCTGCGGCGTCGATCAACTCGCCCCGGGCGCAGTTCACGATCCGCACGCCGTGTTTCATGCGGGCGAACGCGGCGCGATTCAACATGTTGTTGGTTTGCGGGGTGAGCGATACGTGCAAGGTGATGTAGTCGCTGCGGGCGTAGAGATCATCGAGCGGAACCAGCTCGGCGCCTTCATCGGAAGCGATCTGCGGAGCCACATAGGGATCGTGGGCGATGATTTTCATTCCGAACGGCCGCGCCAGCCGCACCACGGCAACGCCGATGTTGCCAAGACCGATCACCCCCAGCGTTTTGCCCCGCAGTTCGTTGCCCAAAAACCTTTTCTTTTCCCACCGGCCGGCGCGGGTCGAAGCGCTGGCCTGCGGAATGGACCGGGCCAGGGACAGCATCAGCGCCAGCGTATGTTCGGCGACGGAAACGGCGTTGCCGCCCGGTGTATTCATCACCAGCACGCCGCGCTCCGTGGCGGCCGGCAGATCAATATTGTCGATACCTACGCCAGCGCGGCCGATTACCCGCAGGTTCGGCGCCTGGGCCAGCGTCTCTGCGGTCACTTTCGCCGCGCTGCGCACGATCAGGGCTTCGGCTTCGGTCAGGTGGGCGCGAAATTCCTTGGGGTTCGATTCGATGATGGTCCAGCCCGGCTCGGAACGCAGCAACTCCATAGCGGCCGGGGCCAGCGCTTCGGCAATGAGGATGTTCATCGGACCGCGAGGGCCGGCTGTTGCTGGCCGGCTTCGATATACACCTGCTGGGCAGCCGCCACCCCGGCGCCGAGCCGGACGGGAAGACCGAGCCTGTGCAAAATAACTTCCAGCTCCGCGATCACGGCGAACAGATCCGCAAAATCGAAGTAGCCGAGATGAGCGATGCGGAAAATCTTGCCCTTCATTTCGCCCTGGCCGTTGGCGACGATGGCCCCGAAGCTCTCGCGAAACTCTTTTACGATCACGCCGGAATCCATGCCCTCGGGGGCCAGAACCGCCGTCAGCGCGCCCGCAGGAGAACGGGACGCGAACAGACGAAGACCGAGCGCGGCGACTGCGGCCCGCGTGGCGCGCGCCAGCAGTTGGGCATTTTGAATCAGATTTTCACGGCCGATCTCGCGAATGTAGCGGAGCGCTTCGGCAAGAGCCAATACAATGGACGTGGCAGGGGTCCAAGAGCTCTCGCCCTTGTCTCCGCTCTGTTTTTCCTTGCGAAGGTCGAAGTAATAATGAGGCAGGTCCGAGCGCCGGGCGCGCTCCCAAGCCCTCGGACTCACCGAAAGGTAAGCCATGCCGGGCGGGACCATCAACGCCTTTTGAGATCCGCCGATCACCACATCGAGGCCCCAACCGTCTATATCCAGAACGCTCGTGCCCAGCCCGGTGATCGCGTCCACGATCAGCAGGACATCCGTTCCGCGCACCGCGGCGGCCATAGCTTCTATATCGTGAGCCACTCCGGTCGAACTTTCTGTAGCTTGCACCAGCACGCCCCGAATCGACGGCTCGTCCCTTACGGCGGCAGCGACCCGCGCGGGCAGCACGGCTTCGCCATAGGGAGCCGAGAGAATCGTCGTGGCAAGGCCGAAAGCCTTGGCGATCTCTATCCAGCGCTCGCCGAATTTGCCTGCTGAGACACAAACCACCCGCTCCCCGCGCGAAAACAGATTCGAAACCGCGCTTTCCATGGCTCCCGTGCCCGAGGACGTGAACAACAGCACGTCATTGCGCGTGCCCATGAAATACTTCAGATCCTCGATTACCCCTTTGTAAAGCCGGCGAAACTCCTCCGTGCGGTGGTGGAGATCCGAGGCCAGCATCGCCCGCGTGGCCGGGGGGTAAAGGGGCGTGGGTCCCGGGGTTAGCAGGCGTGTTTTTCGGATAAGCATAAGTGAGAGGCCCCGAACGCCGGCGCTCTGCGGAGGGGCAGTGTTTACTGCGCCCCGCTCGCCTGGAATATCGGATCGCTGACGTCCAGCGCCTAAACATACTAGAATAGCGGCTTCCCCCGCGCGGGAGCAAACTGTCCGGAGGCTGGCGTGGCGTTTCAAGACCAGTTGCAAAAAGACATTCAGCAGGCCATGCGCGACCGCGACGAAGAGCGCCTCAGCGCCCTGCGCATGATGAAGAGCGCCATCAAGAACAAAGAAATCGAAATCATGAAGCCGCTGGACGATGCGGCCTGTTTCCAGGTCTTGGCCACACTGATTAAGCAGCGCCGGGACTCGGCTGAGCAGTTTCGTAAGGGCAACCGGCCGGAGCTGGCGGCAAAGGAAGAGAGGGAGATCCAGGTCATCGAGAGCTATATGCCCTCGGCGCCGAGCGAAGAAGAAATGGAGAAGGCAATCAACGAGGCTCTGGCCGAAACCGGCATCGCCTCGCTGAAACAAATGGGGGTTGTCATGAAAGCCGCCCAGGCCAAGCTGGCCGGCCGGAGAGTGGATGGAAAGATCTTGAGCGAACGGGTCCGGGCCCGGTTAAGCTGAGGGCAGCCATGGCCACGACGCAGCAGCAGATCAGGCATCAGCCGTATGTGCCGGAAGCGGCGCAGTTGCGGGAATTCACGCTTCGGGCCGTGCTGATCGGCCTGGTGATGACCGTTGTGCTGGGAGCGGCAAACGCGTATCTGGGGTTGCGAGCCGGCATGACCGTCGCGGCCACGTACCCGGCGGCAGTGATCTCGATGGCGATTCTGCGCGCCCGGCGCGGCACAATCCTCGAGGAAAACATCGCCCGCACCGCCGGCTCGATCGGAGAATCTGTGGCGGCGGGTGCGATCTTCACCATCCCGGCCTTCCTGATTTCCCGTTCCTGGCCTTCTTTTGATTTTCAGCACGCCTATTGGAAGTCCACGGCCCTGATGCTGGTGGGCTCGGTCCTGGGCGTGCTTTTTGTTTCCCTGGTCCGGCGGGTCATGGTTGAGGACCCCGAACTGCCCTTCCCCGAGTCGGTTGCCGCTGGAGAAATTCACAAGGCCGGCCAGCGCGGGGGCGAGTCCGCGAAGTTCCTCTTCTATAACGCCGCCGTCGGCGCGGCCGTTTACTTGCTGGGCGTGTTCCAGCTCTTCGCGGCTGATAAGGACCGGGTTATTGCGGTGGGAGACCTCGGCAGGAGCTCCGTGCGGTTGGGCGCCGGCGGCAATTCGCCATCCCTCGGCGTGGGTGGATTTACGCTGGTTTCGGCCCCGAGCGTCAGCCCGGCCTATCTCGGCGTCGGATTCATCATCGGGCCAAGGTTGGCGGCGTTGAATTTCGCCGGGAGCGTCCTTGCCTGGGGACTCCTGATACCCATGCTGATCTACTTTCTGGGGCCGCAATTGCAGCGCTACCTGCCACCCGGCGCCGCGGCGGACTCCTGGGCGGGCCTCGCCGGCGCGGCTTGGCGCTTCATCGTGCGGCCGATCGCGGTCGGGGGCATGATCGTGGGCGCCGCCTACACGTTGTTCCGCATGCGCAGGAATCTGGCCCTGGCTCTGGGCAAGACCCTGGGAGAACTGCGGGCGCCGGCTTCGGAAATCAAGGCCCGGGGCCGCCTCGATCAGTACATGAGCTCGAAATCCGTGATGGGGCTGATCGGCTTCATGTTTTTGTTGATGATTGCGCTCTATGTCTATTTTTCAGGCCGGTTTATGGCCGGCGTAATCGCCGCTGCGGTGATGCTGGTAGTGGGTTTCTTCTTCTCTACGATTTCGGGCAGCCTGGTGGGATTGATCGGCTCCTCGAACAACCCGATTTCGGGCTTGACGCTTTGCACGCTGATCATCGCCGCGCTGCTGATGGTGTCTCTCGGGGTTTCGGGATCGCCGGGGGTGGTGACGGTTTTGGGGGTCGCCGCCGTCGTCTGCGTGGCCGCCGCCGTTGCCGGCGAATTGTTGCAGGATTTCAAGGTCGGCTACATATTAGGAGGTACGCCGCGGAGCATCCAGATCGTCGAGCTGATTGCGGTCACCCTGGCCAGCCTGGTTATGTATTTC
>DASREK010000053.1:0-6347 GCA_035652135.1 Bryobacterales bacterium
GAGATTGCGCCGGATCGAGTTCCGAATGGGAATCAATTTTACCGGCAGCCTTGTGGAATACAGCAGTTCGGCAAATCGCCGGCCCGCCTCGCCTCCACACACCGCCAGGGCGAGCACCGGAGCATTCAGGCCCTGAATCACTTGCGCGGCGTTGATTCCCTTGCCGCCGGCCTGCTCGAGCGAAGACCTGACATAGATGCGATCCTCATAGCTGATGCGATCGGTGGTGACGGTGTGATCGATGGCAGGATTGACCGTCAGCGTGAGAATCATAAAATCGGACGAGCGGCTTCCTCGCGCAAAGCTTTTAACTCTGCTTCGAGTTGCGCCACGCGTTCGTGCAACCCGTTAATCGCCTGTTCCAATGGGTCGGGCAGGCGGCCATGTTCCAGGATATCATCGTCCTCGTCTTTCACACTCACTCCGTCAATAGCCACCACGCGCCCGGGCACGCCCACGACGGTGGAATGAGGCGGTACTGATTTCACGACCACCGATCCGGCGCCGATCTTGCTACGTTCGCCGATGGTGATGTTTCCCAAAATGCTCGCTCCGGTTCCTATTACTACATGATTGCCGATGGTCGGGTGCCGCTTGCCCTTCTCCTTACCCGTGCCCCCGAGGGTGACGCCTTGATAAAGCAGAACGTCGTCTCCAATCTCGGCTGTCTCGCCAATTACCGCGCCCATGCCGTGATCAATGAAAAACCGGCGGCCGATGCGAGCACCGGGATGAATTTCGATCCCCGTGAGGAGCCGGCTGAACTGGGAAATCAGCCGCGGCAGCAGCGGCACTCGCCACACGTAAAGCCGGTGGGCCAGCCGGTGCAAGAGAATCGCGTGCAGGCCCGGATAGCACAACAGCACTTCGAGGGTGCTCTTGGCTGCGGGATCTTCTTTAAAAACAGTGTCGATCTGTTCCTTAATGGCCCGAAACATAAGGCCTCCTTGGGGGAACCGCGTAACCGATGGATTAACAAAGTGGAAAAAGAATCAGATGCGCCGACGCGAGGTCGGGCCACTACAGCAGCATTTGAGCTGTTGGAACATATTTGAAGATTAGACAAATTGGCTCTGATTGTCAAACTACACGGCCACAAAGCGCGGAAGAGCTTAGGAAGCCCGGCCTGGCGCCACCTCTGGCGATCGGCTCCAGCGCAGCATGGCCAGGGCCCACGCGGTCGCCGGCAACAACATCGCAAGACCGGTGACAAGCGCCGTAGTGCGCAGAGCCATACCGTGATCCACAGCAAAGCCTGTGAGGTAGGCCGACACGGAAGCGGAAAGCATGTTCAGCCCGAAGTCGGCGGCGAACACACGCCCGCGAAACCGGTCTTCGGTGTTCAATTGCAATAGCGTCGTCGAAAAAACCCAGATTAGCGATCCGCCGGAATGAGCCGCGATCACGCATGCCGCCGCCGCCGCGAGTGTAAGTGCGCGGCTGAAGAGAATATAGAAAGCGCCGACTGTGAGGAACCCCGCCAGCAGCCCAATGCGCATCCGGCGCTGATCGGAACCGGCGAAGCGCCCGCCGATGAAGGGCCCCACCAGCGCTCCGAAGCCGCGGGACATGAATAAAACGCTCATGCCGAGCACACCGCCGGCGGGATCACCGAACTCGCGTTCGCCCATCAGAGGGAGCAACACGAGGTTGGCGCCGACAAACCCCAGGCCGAATTTGACGAAAAGCAAGGACATCAGCTTCAAGTCCCCCCGGACGTAGCGTACTCCTTCCAGAACGGGGCCAAGCCCCAGGATATCCAGCCACTGAAGACGCTGATGGGTTTCCAGATGCGGCTCGCGAAAGCGCATACCGGCGAGCAGCGCGGCCGAAGCGAGAAAAGAGAGCGAGTTCAGAACGAATGCGGCTTCCCGGCCAAAGAAGCGCACCGCCAGACCGCCAAGACCCGCGCCGACCGCCAGATTAAAGGACCAGGTGGCGGCGGAGAGGGCATTGGCCGCAATCACCTGACGCTCTTCGACAATATTGGGAATTACAGCGCTGCGGCCGGGCTCAAAGAAGGCAGCGAGAATCACTTCCGCTATCAGGAGTACATAAAGAAGCCAAAGCTGCTCCCGCGTTCGCACCGCGAGCATCCCGAGCACGATCCCGGCGCGAAGCACGTCCGCTGTGATCATCACCGCCTTGCGGCTCACCCGGTCGTTCACTGCTCCGGCAGTGGGGCCAAGAAAGAATGCCGGCAGGATCTGAGCCAGCACGACAGCTCCCACCAGTTGGGCCGACCCAGTCAGGCGCAGCACGAGATCGTACACAGCCACCGAATAGAACCAGTCGCCCAGCTCGCTTACGATCTGCGCCAGCCACAACCGGCGAAAGTTGGGATTTTCGCGAGTCAGCCTGTAGTAAGCTGCGAGAGAAATATGCGGGCTGGATTCGTCTGCTTCCGGCTGGCTCATGGCAGGGCCTCAGGTATAGAGACCCGTCTTCTTTTTCACCAGCTCGAGCGTGGAATTAGCGATCGGCGTCACGCGTTCGGCGCCCTTCTGGAGTATGTCTCTGAGGTAGCCGGGCTGGGCGATAATTTCACGGTATTTGCGCTGAATCGGCGCGAGACTCGCGGCCACTGCATCGGCTACTTCCTTCTTCAAATTGGAATACCGCATGCCGCTGAAGTGTTTTCGCATCTCCTCGTCGCTCCAGCCAGTAAAACCTTGGAAGATCGCGAGCAGGTTGGCCACGCCGGGGCTCAAATCCTCGAAATCAACAGAAGGCTTGGCGTCGGTGGTCGCTCGCCCGATTACCTTCTGAATCCGCTCCGGCGGGTCCAGAAGCGCGACGGCGTGCATCGATCCCGGCGCCGATTTGCTCATCTTGACGGTGGGATCGTCGAGGCCCATCACTCGCGCGCCGACCGAAGGCAGCTTGGTTTGAGGCACGACGAATGTTTCCCCGTAAATCGAATTGAATCGCCCGGCGATGTCGCGCGTGAGTTCGAGATGCTGCGCCTGATCCTCGCCTACGGGAACGATGGCGGCGTTATACAGCAGGATGTCGGCTGCCATGAGCACTGGATAGAGGAACAGGCCCGCCCCGACGGACTCTTGCTGCTCCGCCTTGGCCTTAAACTGCGTCATGCGGCTCAGCCAGCCCATTGGCGTCACACAGGTCAGGATCCAGGCCAGCTCCACGTGCGCCGGCACCGCCGATTGCACAAAGATGGCGCAATGTTCCGGATCAATGCCGGCAGCGATGTAGATCGCGGCGATCTCCTCGATTTTTTGCCGCAGTTCGGCCGGATCCTGGTAGACCGTGATGGCATGAAGATCCACGATGCCGAAGATCGTCTCGTAGTCGTATTGAATTTTGGTCCAGTTCTTCAGCGCGCCCAGGTAGTTGCCGATATGCAGGCTCCCGGACGGCTGCATCGCCGAAAACAGGCGTGGCTTCATAACTCAAGCGGAGAATGAATGTTTCATTCTACAGTAGCGATAGGCGTTCCTGCCGGCCGGCTGCTGGCGGGATGGCCGGGGAAGCTTTGTGTCGATCCCAGTGGAAATCGAGAAGCTCGTTTACGGCGGCCAGGGCCTGGGCCGGTTCGATGGCCGCGTGGTTCTGGCGCCCTTCGTGCTGCCCGGAGAAAGGGTACGGGTCGAGCCGGAGAAAGAGTCATCCCATCTGATCACCGCCCGGACGATTGCCGTCGAGACTCCGGCCGTCTGGCGGACCCCCGCGCCTTGCCCTTACTTCGGGATCTGCGGCGGCTGCCATTACCAGCACATGCCTTACGAGCGCCAGCTAGAAGCGAAAAGAGCCATTCTCCTCGAGACGCTCGCGCGCCTGGGAAAAATTGAATGGAGCGGCCCGCTCGAGATCATCGCCGCCGAGCCCTGGGCTTACCGGAACCGTGTGCAGCTTCGGGTGCGGAAACAGGCGGGCCGGTTTCAAATCGGCTACTTCGAATTCGGCTCGCACCGGCTGTGTCCGGTCGAGCACTGCCCGATCAGCTCCCCGGGAATCAACAAGGCGCTGGCCGCACTGGCCCGCATAGGCAAGGCGCGGCGATTTCCCGATTTTGTGCAGGCTATCGAGCTGTTCACCAACGAGCGTGAAGTGCAGCTCAATGTGCTCGAATCGAGCCGTCCCGTCGCGCGCCGCTTCTTTGACTGGTGTGCGGCCGAGATCGAGGGGTTTTGCCGCTCCGATTTTCTGGATTATCCGGCGGGGCCCGACATTTATCGCGTCAGCAGCCGGTCATTTTTTCAGGTAAACCGGTTTTTGGCCTCGCGCCTGGCTGAGATTGCGGCCGGCGGTGAGCGAGGCAATACGGCCGTCGATCTCTATGCCGGGGTCGGCCTGTTCAGCCTGAGTCTGGCCCGGCAGTTTTCTCGAGCTGTCGCCAATGACTCGAACCGCAGCGCCTGCCTGGATCTCGTTTACAATGCGGAGCGCGCTGGCGTGGCGATAGAGGTACAACAGGCGCCGGCCGATCAGTTCCTGGAAGGCTTCACGGAAAAGATAGATTTTCTGCTGGCAGATCCGCCGCGCGCCGGCCTGGGGAACGCCGTGACAGCGTCGATCGCCCGCCTGCGCCCCAGGCGCCTGACGATCGTCTCATGCGACCCGTCCACTCTGGCCCGCGATTTGATGCGCTTATTGGCGGCCGGATTTAAAATAATTTCAATGAAAATCGTTGATTTATTTCCCCAGACGTTTCATATTGAGACTGTAGTGACATTGGCCGGATAAAATATCAGACGCCGTGTACCGGCGGGCAGATCCCGTTTTAATTGGCGTCTGGCAGCGCGCTATGCGGTATCCGCTGGCTGCGCCGATGGCGGCCGTTGCAGCCGGAATTCTTGCGGCGCAGTACGCGACCTTTTCTTTTCGGGAACTGTCAACTTCCATTCTCCTTCTTCTGGCTTTGGCTCTGGCCGGATTGCTGCGGGGAGCCTTGCGCGCCGGCGCGGCTGCTTGCCTGTTGGGTTTTAGCGGTGTCGGCGCCCTGCTCGCTTCGTTACCTCATCCTGCGGACCGCACCCGGATTGATCTCGTAGCCGAAAGAGAGCATCTGGATTTGCGGGATCCTATCCGCCTTGCCGGATGGGTGCGGGTGCCGCCCACAGTCCGTCGCGACCGCCATCAGTTTGTCCTGGCGGTGGAGTCGATCGGCGCGGGAACTGCGGCTTCCGGCGGCGTTCGCGTCACGATTCTGCGCAGAACCGGCGAGGCTGAGCCCGAGCTCCACTATGGCGACCATCTTGAGTTCCTGGCGCGGCTGCGCCATATCCGCAATTTTAAAAATGCGGGGAGCTTCGATCGCGCCGCCGCCTTGCTCCGCCAGGATATTGAGATGACCGCGTCTGTGCGCGCCGGCGTGCCCCTGAGAAAGATCGAGGGCCGTCGCGGGCGGCCGTTTCCCGCGCTTATCTGGAGGGCCCGCGAGTGGGTGGAGCGGCGCTTGGACCGGCTGCTCGGCCCGGAATCGCGAAGCGGAGGCATTGTCAAGGCAATGTTGCTGGGCGACGAGGCTTACATCGACCCCGCGTTGAGCCTAGCGTTTCAACGGACCGGCACATACCACGCTCTCGTCGTTGCCGGGTTGCACGTGGGAGCTCTAGCCTGCCTTTTTTTGTTTCTATTCCGCAGCCTGCGGATTTCCGGCGGCTGGTCGGCCGTGGCTACGGCGGCGCCGCTGGCAGGCTTTGTGCTTTTATGCGGGTCGCGGCTGCCCACGGTTCGCGCCGCGTGCATGGTGACAGGCTATTTGATCGCCCGCGCATTCTATCGCCATCGCCGCGCGCTGAATATTCTGGCGGGAACGGCCCTGGGCTTTCTGATAGTAGACCCGGCGGACTTGTTCGACGTCAGCTTCCAGCTTTCCTTTCTGTCTGTGGGCGCTATCGCGGCGATAGCGGTTCCCGTCATCGAGCGATTCCTCGATCCGTACCGGCTGGCTCTCGTCGACCTTCCTGACCGGAGCCGCGATCTCCATCTGCCGCCGAAGGTGGCGCAAATACGTATCGAATGGCGCGCGATCGCAGCCCGGCTGCCCTTTGCACAGCGAAATTCCTCAAAAATACTGTGCTGTCTGATCCGGCCGCCGCTGGCGCTCGCGGAACTGGCCATCGTTTCCGCCTGCGTGCAGATCGGGCTGGCCTTGCCGATGGCCGCATGGTTCCACCGTGTCTCATGGAGCGGCATTGCGGCGAATGTGTTCGTCGTGCCTTTGATCAGTTTGATTGTGCCAATAGGCTTCCTTACCGTCGGAACCGGCTGGCCCCTTCTCGCGCACCTGCTTTCTTCGCTGGTAACGGCCATGGCCGGCATTGTCGGCTGGCACGCCCGTTGGGTTTGGCTGGAAGCTCGCGTGCCGGACCCGCCCCCCT
>DASREK010000054.1:0-2562 GCA_035652135.1 Bryobacterales bacterium
AAGCAAGGTGTCTGACCGTGCGAAGCGGCGCGGCGGGCCGCAACTCGGTACGCTGGGCAGCGGCAACCACTTTCTCGAAATTCAGTACGTCGATAAAATACACTTTCCGGAAGCCGCGCGAGTCCTGGGACTCGAAGAAGACCAAGTCGTGGTTTTGATTCATTGCGGGTCCCGCGGACTGGGCCACCAGGTTTGCACCGATTTTCTGGCCGATATGAATGCGGCCATGCGAAAGTACGACATCCACGTGCGCGACCGGCAGCTTGCTTGTGTGCCGATTCAGTCGCCGGAGGGACAGGCTTATCTCGGGGCCATGCGGGCCGCCGCCAACTTCGCTTGGGCGAACCGTCAGGCTATCATGCACGCGTTGCGCCATTCGTTCCTGAAAGTTTTTGGGCGTGATTGCCGTCTCAATCTGGTCTACGACGTCTGCCACAATATCGCCAAGCAGGAGCGCTACGAGATAGACGGCAAGAAGCGCGACGTGCTGGTGCATCGGAAGGGCGCAACCCGCGCTTACCCGCCGGGCCACCGCGAGATCCCGGAGGCGTACCGCGCGATCGGGCAGCCGGTGCTCATCCCTGGTAGCATGGGCACAGCGTCCTGGGTGCTGGTGGGGACGGAAGGCTCGATGCGGGAGACTTTCGGCAGCGTCTGTCACGGAGCGGGCCGGCTGCTCAGCCGGACGGCGGCGAAAAGGGGACGCGACGCGCGGCAAGTCCAAAAGAAGCTGGAAGAGCAGGGTATTGTCGTCAAAAGCGAAACCCGTGATGGCATCCTCGAGGAGGTGCCCGAAGCGTATAAAGACGTGGACGAAGTGATCGAGGTGGTTCACCAGGCTGGACTGGCCCGCAAGGTGGCTCGCCTGCGTCCGATGGGGGTCATCAAGGGATGACGAGCCACCCGGTCCAGGAGCAAGAGAAGCGGAGCCGCGACGAGCGCCACCGAGAAAAACACGATGCTGATGGGCGGATGGCCGGGCCGGCTGGCGGCTAGGGGAGCGGAGTGCATGCATGCCTGATCCCAATTGCGCGCTGTGCGACGGCACGGGATGGAAACCGGTGGAACGCGGTGAGGTCTCCGGCGTAGAGCGTTGCGAGTGCAACCAAAGCTTGCGTCCCGCCCAGTTGCTGCAATCCGCGCGCATTCCGCCCCGTTTCGAAAAAGCGTCTTTCGAAAATTTCCGTCTGCCGGACCGGCGGGAAAATCCGGTGGCCAACGAAGCGCTGAGCAAAAGCATACTGGACGCCAAGGTCTTCTCCCGCGAGTATCCGCTCACGGAGAAACCGGGGCTGATGTTTATGGGACTACCCGGCGTGGGCAAGACTCATCTGGCTGTGGCTGTCCTGAAGGTGCTTCTCGAAAAAGGCTTCGAAGGATTATTTGTGGACTACCAGAGCCTGCTCGAAGGAATCCTCGCCAGCTATGATCGAACAGTCGGCTCGGGCGCCCGAGAAGCATATCAGGACGCCCTGGATGCCGAGATCCTGCTGATTGACGATCTCGGCGCGCGCCGATTAAGCGAATGGGCGGAGGATACGGTGTTCAGCATTATCAATCATCGTTATAACGCCCGAAAAGCCACCATTGTCACCACCAATCTGCCCGATGAGGCTGTAGGCGACAAGCTTGCCGAGAAAGAGCGAGGTTCGGGCCAATACCGCGTGAGGGATTCCCTGGCCGACCGCATCGGCTCCCGCGCCCGCTCGCGGCTGTTTGAAATGTGCAAGCTGATCCGCATCACGGCAACCGAAGACTACCGTCTTCGAGGGGTGCGCGCGCCGCAGTAACGGAAAAACAGGAAGTGATGAACGCAACGGAAGCGGGAGCGCCTAGGCGCAAGATCGCGTGGAAGCGCCCGGGCGGAAACAAGCAGAGGTTCGCGGTTCGGTGGAAACTCCGGGCCGCCTCGCCGGCGCTTCTACTGCTTTCGGCTGGCGTGGCGCTGGCTGCTATTCGCCAGGTGCAGGGGCGTCCTGTTTACTTCGCCGGCGAGAAGCCCTTCTTCGTCCACAGTGCGACGTTCGCCTATCAGCAATACCCCAAGGATTTGTGGGCGGATCTCCTGGTGAACCTGAAGAGCATGGGCTTCAATACGGTCCGGCTTCCGGTTCCGCAGCCCCAGAACGAGAATGCCAGCCGCGATCTGCCGCAAGTCTTGCGGCTGGCGAGGCAACTCGGCTTCCGAATATGGTTCTCTGGCGGGGGCTCCGCAGCGGATCCGGAAAGCGCCGCGGCCGCTCGCGGCGTTTCCGTCCTGGGCGGCCTCGATGGCGGTTCGGTGCGCTGGTTTCCCGCTGCCGGGAATGCGCCTCCTTCCAAGCGCCTGCTCACTTTGGCCGATGTGATTGCCGTACGGCGTCTGCTGCCCCGGCCGCCGCAGATGCCCGTCGTCGCCGCATTTGACGCCGGCTGGAGCAGCGGCGGCGACGTTCAGGCCCGCCCTTCCGATTCTTCCAATTACCTGCTGGCCACGCGCGAGCTGCTGGCGGACGGCGTCAAGGCGCTGAACTGTTCGGCGGTCCTGGAGGAGCTGTCAGGGGGGCGGGAAGCGGCGGTGAG
>DASREK010000055.1:0-13418 GCA_035652135.1 Bryobacterales bacterium
GAAAAGGAGATGGGCGTGGCATTCGAGGAGCGCGGGCTGGCCTAGAAACACAAGGACTTGCTCCTGGAACTCTCACAGCCGGCGCGCCCGTGCGGGATGCGTTCACGGCGTCCAGCCATCCTTTTTGCCTTCCGGACCCGGCCTTAGCTCCACGGATTGACTGAGGACTTCTCGGGTTCGCCCCCTCGGAACTTTAGGGCGTAGAACCTAGGCAAAAACAGTACTAACGCTCAATTGCCCGGACCCGCGATGCTGCCGCAGAATGATCCCTGCAAACCGGCGAACCACAGAGCCGCGAATTCAAAAAACATGGAGAGAGAAATGAACAAACTTTTCACTTTGGTAGCGAAGATCGTCCGCGAAGAGCACGGCCAGGATCTCGTGGAATACGCGCTGCTGGCGGGCTTCATCGCTGTCGCTGCCGGCGCCCTGTTGCCCGGTATCTCGACCAGCATCAGCACGATCTTCAGCCGCATGGCTTCCGTTCTGTCCAACGCCGCTGCGTAATCGGGCCGTGGCATTCCGCAAGGCGGAGGCGCTCCATCCCGTTTGCCTCCGCCTTGCCCCATTTCAGATTCGGCCACTCGGCCGAATCTACCGAGCAGCCTCAGTCACCCTGCCGAACACCGCGTTTGATTGCCCGCCTCTAGTTTCACCGGAGGGCGCGGCCCGGTGAAACGCCCGCTCTCAGGATGACGTCCGTTTCGGCTGCCTCCGAACCTGGTTTCTGCGGGAACCTTTGTCTGGCCGGCTTTCAGCCCCCGGCCCCCGAGCTCGAACCGGCGAAGGCGCAAGATCCTCTGCAATCGCCGTGTCCGTCTCGTGGACCAGCAGTTGAAAGATGACGCCCAAGGCTGTCTCGCCGGCGCTGCCCCACCGGAGCGCCTTGTAGCGCAAGCCGAGCCGATATACGCCCGGCAGGAGGCGCAGGCTGTAGGCGACCACCGCTTTTGCATGGATTCGGGTGCGCAAGTTGTCGCTTCGTACTTCCCCGGCCATTGTCACCGGGCGGCCTGGCCGGATCGGCGCGCGCGTCTTTACTGCGCATCCGCCGGCGCTGACGTCGATGAGGCTCGCCCGGTAAGACGACTCGGCCCCGGGGCGGGCAATTGTAACCGGGTAGTGCCGACGAAGCCGGGTGCGGGGCTGCCCGCGGCGTTCTTTCGGAACCATATGATCGCCAGGAATCGTTTTCACTTTCGGACTAACTCGCCTCTGCGCCCTCGGAAATACCTATCCTCAAGTGGAGCCGAGCCGGCAGCAACTTGTTAGCCAAAACACAAGTATCGAGATAGCAGGCCTATAGGTGCTCGGGAGGCCGTGAACACCCCGTCAATTTCTGCCCAGCGGGCCGAAATTTACACGTCTCCGGCGTTGGTAAACTGCGCATTTCTCCTCAAAATACGCTTTCATTGTCTGCTCAGCATTGCTCGCGCGTTTCCCCGGCCGGGCTTGACAGAGGCCGGGTTCGCAAGCTACGTTCAGACGCCTCAGCATGCCGGAAGAAAATACGACCGGCCTCTTCGGACGTGTGGGCATACCGGCTTCAGAGTGCAGGAGCGGGTGCTGAACTAAATTGGTGGCCGCCAGTCAGGTCAGAACCGAAACTCCCACCCGGGCCCGCCTATGGGTCTTATGCTTAAGCTTTCTCGTTTCTCTCATTACCTACCTCGATCGGGTCTGCATTTCAGCGGCAGCGCCTGCGATGTCCCAGGACTTGAGCCTTACGAGCATGCAGATGGGGTACGTCTTCAGCGTGTTTGCTTTGTCCTACGCGGTATTCGAAATACCCGCCGGCTGGTGGGGTGACCGTGTCGGACAGCGGAGCGTTCTCACGCGCATCGTCTCGGGCTGGTCCATCTTCACGATTCTTACCGGACTGGCCCGCAGTTATCCGGTACTCCTGATCACTCGGTTTCTTTTCGGCGGCGCCGAGGCGGGCGCTTACCCCACGCTTTCGCGGGCCTTGGCGCGGTGGTTTCCCGCCGATGAGCGGGCGTGGGCGAACGGCGTGATGTGGACCGGAGCCCGGCTTGGGGGTGCGATCGCCCCTCCGGTTGCGGCGATCTTGATTGCCTCTATCGGGTGGCGGGCGACTTTCGGTCTCTTCGGTTGCATCGGATTTGCATGGTGCGCGGTCTTCTGGGCCTGGTTCCGTGATGATCCGGCGGAGCATAAGGGGGTGAACGCGGCAGAACTGGAGAAAATTCGGGGAAATGCCGCGCCAGCGCCGTCGCGGGCGCACTTTCACGCGCCGTGGGCGCGCATTTTCTCCAGCGGCACCGTCTGGGCCCTGTTCGGGATGTATTTCTGCTCCGCCTACGGCTTTTGGTTCTTTGTGAGCTGGCTGCCGACCTTCCTCATGCGCGAGCATGGGCTTTCCTTGGCCAAGTCGGGCGTGTACTCCTCGCTGCCGCTCGCTTCCGGGGCCATCGCTTGCGTGGCGGGCGGAGGCTTATCGGACTGGCTCGTCCGCTGCACCGGCAACGTCAAGTGGTCGCGGCGCGCAATCGGCGCCGGCGGTTTCATCCTGGCAGCCGCCGGCTTCGGGTTCGCGAGCAAAGTTCATAGCCCGCTCGCTGCGGTACTCTTGCTGGCTCTGGCCGACGGCTCGCATGACCTGGCCCTGCCCGTCGCCTGGGCCACGGTGACGGACGTGGGAGGCCGTTCCGGCGGCACAACCAGTGCGTTCATGAACATGGCTTCCAGCTTGTCCGCCATGGTATCTTCCGTTTCCGCCGCTTGGCTGGCGACCCGGTTTGGATCGTTTGATGCCATGCTGGCGGCCGCTTCCGGCGTTTATCTCATCGGAGCAATTTTGTGGCTCCGTATTGACCCAACCCAGCGGGTGAACGCTTGATTGCGAATTCGCGCCCTGCCCGGGCTTTGCTACATGGGGCTCCACTGTTCATGGAAGCCCTCTCCCGGCGCGCCGCACGGCCCCATGCCTGCTCCTCTCGTGACGATGGCGTCATTGGCAGAATGCTTGCACCAGCCCGCATTCATGGAGGTTTGTGATGACATCCAAGGCACTCAGGAAAGGTATCCGGACAGGCATCGCCGTGACCGGCCTTACGATTAGCACCTTGCACCTTCCGGCGCTTGCTCAGAACACCCCGCCGCCGGCCAACCCGCCGATGACCGAAAACGCACCGATGAACTATGGCCGGGGCGGCGATTGGGGGTTATGGGGACTCGTAGGGCTTCTGGGTTTGTTCGGGCTCCGCGGCGGCCGCCGCGCCCTTTACCGTACGGAACCGGGAGAAACACCACGCACAACCAGAGCCGCTTAGAGAGAACGGATAGCCTCCTCTGATCCCAACTACGAAGGCATTCGTTTCAAGTTCCAGGCAAGGAACCGGAGCTACATCGGCATCACGTAGCCGGCACGCGAGCGCCAGCACAAAAGCCGGGTAGCTGCTGCACAGCAGCATTTGGGGATCGCTGGACAGGGCGATGCGAACCGTCCGGGGTTGGCAACTCCGGAGGATACCCGTGATTAGCCGGACGTGGCTGACCCCGGTTCGGAGTCGCTGCAAGCTCTGTTCGGAAGAGCAACGAACCTCAGCCGGTTGGCCGGTGGCGTCGCGGGGTGCAACCCGGCACTCCGTTCGAGGGTCGAGGCATTTTCGAGCTGGCCGGTAAAAGAGGCTTGGCGGCGGACGCCCGTATCGCTCCACCCAATGTGCCTCCTGACAGAGGTAATAACAGTTGTGAACGTGAGAACTCACTAGGAGGCAATATGGCAGCGGCGAGAATCGCAATCGCGCCAATGAAAGCGGCGCAGGTTTCGAAACCGGGAGGAGATTTCGAGATAGTCGAGCGCGAGATTCGCAAGCCGGGCGCGGGGCAGGTGCGCATCAAAGTGCAGGCCTGCGGGATTTGCCACAGTGACGTGCTCACAAAAGAAGGCGAGTGGCCAGGAATTCAGTAGCCCCGTGTTCCAGGACACGAAGTCGCAGGCATCATTGATGAACTAGGCGCAGGTGTTTCCGAATGGAACAACGGAAAGCGCGTCGGCGTCGGATGGCATGGCGGCCACGATGGCACGTGTACCGCCTGCCGGCGCGGAGATTTTCGCAATTGCCAGAACCTAAAAATTCCCGGCATCAGTTATGACGGTGGATACCAGCAATATATGCTGGCTCCCGTCGAGGCGCTGGTGGAAATACCCCAAAGTCTGGGCCCCGCCGAAGCAGCGCCGCTGCTCTGCGCCGGAATTACGACCTTCAATGCGCTGCGCCACAGCGGCGCCATGCCCGGTGATCTCGTTGCGGTGGCGGGTCTGGGTGGTCTGGGCCACCTCGGAATTCAATTCGCGAACAAGTTCGGTTACAAGGTCGCGGCTATCGGACGCGGGTCGGAAAATGCGGAGCTCGCAAGGAAGCTCGGGGCCAGCGTCTACATCGACAGCAAAGCGACAAACGCAGCAGAAGCATTGCTGAAATTGGGAGGCGCCTGCGTAATTCTGGCGACGGCCCCGAGTTCCAAGTCGATGTCCGAGCTGATCGGGGGCCTGGGGCCGAACGGCAAGCTCCTGGTGGTCGGCGTGGCATTTGACCCCATTGAAGTAACGCCGGTACAGCTCATTTCTGGAAGCCGCATCATTCAGGGCTGGGCTGCCGGAACGCCAGCCGATTCCGAGGATACACTTCGGTTCGCTGATTTGACCGGCGTCCGTCCGATGATTGAAACCTATCCGCTCGAAAAAGCGGCCGAAGCTTACGCGCGAATGATGAGCGGCAGCGCACAGTTCCGCGTTGTGCTGACGATGTGAACCAACCTGGCGACAACGCCATTAGCTGGAGGCAAGAGATCCGGGTTCCAACTCTTCTTCTGCCGGCTGCGTCAGGCAGCTCTTTTCCGGGGATGCACCTCTTCGCGGCTGACAAGTTTGTTGAAATTGCTCTTCTGCCCCGTGGCGGTTCTTTCCTGATAAACCAGGGCCAGGTTGCTGTCCTCAAATTTCTGGAACCACTCGTCCCACGAGATTGGCTGGAGCGATTCGCCCCCGCTGTAACCAGGGAAGTCGATCCGGATCATGCCGATGTCGCCCTTCCCGCCAGTGCCCTTGACAGCTGCGGGCTTCCCGCCGCGTTCTTCAGCCCAGCGGCGGATTTCCTCGTGATCCGTAGTGATCTTCGATAGCGCGCCGCTCGAGCGGCCCGCCGCGGAAGAGGCGCTCGTGCGGAATTTGGCCCGGCTGCGCGCCGCCGGCTGAGACCTTCGGGAACTGCTGGCGCGCCGCACCGGCTGAGGCCTCGCTTGCTTCTCTGCGCCCCTGAGGGCGCGGCGGCCGCCGGTCTCGCTTTCTTCTTCCGGCGCGGCTCCCTGCTCGGCCATGACCTGCTGGAGAAGCCGCTTGGAGACGTCAGCCAGCTTCTGATCCGTCGTCCTCTCTTCGTCGAGCGTTTGTTGCAGCAGCTCTTCAGCCTGGCTGTTCCCGAGCATACGGGCTATCGAGCAGGCATTCTCATAGCCGGCCATCTCATAGTGTTCCACTTTGCGGGCAGCGCCCAGAATGGCAGAATCGAGCAGCTCACCTTCGAGATCTTCCTGCGCGACATCGCGGCCCTCTTCCACCAGCCCCTTCATTCCGAGGCACGGTTTGCTTTTCGGCCGGGCGCCCAAGATTTCGAAGGCCTGCTCCAGCCGGCCGACGTGTCCCTTCGTCTGTTCCAGATGGTCGCGAAACAGGCCGGCGAGCTCGGCATCGCTGGCGGTTTTGGCGAGCTTCGGCAGAGCGCGGACCAACTGCTTCTCGGCATCGAGAAGATCTTTCAGTTCTTCAACCAACAATTCTTGTAGTGGCACGATGGCCTCCCCAGAGCGCTCCCCCTGCGGGGCGCACGCAGAACGCTTCGCAATTTCGAGGCCAGCACATCGGCCCGGCCCTGCAACAGGAACCTCAGCCTTCCCTGAGGCCGCACTGCCGTGACGCATGTTACTGCTGGCGCGCTCCTGCCGGCCCAAGCTTCGTTCGCGCTCCGGAGAGCGCAGTGTTGCGGAGCAGCGGCGAAGAAAAATTCCGCAATCTGATCCGGACGCCAAGCTGAAAACCGCCACGGCGATCATAACGCTACGGGTGGTCATTCCCCGTGATGGGTACATCGGGGCAGATTTTACATGCCGCTTTTTCCGAGATTCGCTGGTGCGATGCGCCCCCGCCGGCGGGCCTCAGTACGATAGAAAACACGCGCACCGGGCACTTGGAATAGGCCCGGCCTATCGGATGGATCTGGAGAAATCGGCAGGACCACGGCGAACCCGTCCGATCTCAAAGCCGCCGAAAAGGACGAGACCGGCCCTCGTCGGATCCGGCGCATCGTTTTCCCTTCACCGCACCCGGAACTGTTCGACAATTTGTTCGTCGAGCTCGATTCCCAAGCCCGGGCCTTGGGGCGCCCGGACCCGGCCATCGACCAGGGGCGGAAGATTGCGCACCAGTTTCCGAAGCAGCGGGGAAGGCCTGAGGCAATATTCGACCAGATCGCCGTGCTCGCAAGCCGCCATCCAGTGCAAGGAAGCCGCGAGGTTGATGCCGGTCGAAAAGCAGTGCGGCACGCACCTTCGGCCGGCGGCATCCGCCAGGGCCGACGCCTGCACCGCCACGGTGAGGCCGCCGCAAATAGCCACGTCGGGCTGAATCACATGGACCCCACGCTCGATTAGCTCCTCGAAACCCCATCGCGTGACTTCACCCTCTCCGCAGGCGATGGGAACCGGCGAGCGAGCGCACAAGTCCGCATAACCTTGCAGATCGTCCTGCGAGAGTGGTTCTTCAAGCCAGCCGATCTGAAATGAAGCGAGACGGCCGGCCCATGCGAGGGCCGAGGGCACGTCGAAAGCGCATCCGGCGTCCACCATCAAGTCGCGTTGATCGCCGATCGCGCGCCTCGCGGCCTCGACGTGAGCCATGTCACCCGCCAGATCTTTGCCGAACGGCCCCCACCCGAACTTCACTGCGGTGAGTCCGAGGTCTACGGCTTCCCGCGCGAGACTGGCGGTCTCGCTGGGAGTCGAGCCAAAAAGATAGCTGGCGTACGCCCGGATGAGGCGCTGGCGGGTCTTTTCGGAAGACGCCGGCGCAAGCAGCTCGCTCACTGTCTTGCCGAGAGCTTTCCCTTTGAGATCCCAAAGCGCGATGTCGGCCCCGCTGATCGCGTGAATCACCGCGCCGCGGCGGCCGTATCGATTGGTGTGGTAATACATCCGGCGCCAAAGGCCTTCGATATCGAGCGGGTCCTGGCCGCGCAGCAGGTGCGCCAAGCCGTGCCGCCTTTCCGCGGAAGGGGGCGCCTCAAAAATCGCTTTGCAAACATAGGACTGGCTGCTGACTTCGCCGATGCCCGTCAGGCCGGCATCCGTGTGGACGCGGATCACCAGCACGTCCTGCGTGCCATCGGCGATCTCTTCCACGTTCGGCAGCCGCAGGTGCACAGCTTCTACGTCCGTGATGCGCAAGCCGGCTCCTTGGGTGTGCGGCGCTGTTGTGCATCCGGTCTTGCGCCGCAAACGGCTTTCTGCTCACATGTGCAGGTCGATCTTCGGGCGCTGCTCGAAGGCGCGAAACTCGTGGATAAACTCAACGAGGTTCGCAACTGTGGCTTCATACCAGAGCCTGCCTTTCTCGCTGGTAGCTACGGTCGGGTCGCCGATGACGCCGCTATTCGAGATGCGCGTCCACCACTCGACCATCCGGACGGCCGGGCCGCCGCTTAAATCGTGCCAATAGTATTTCGACTTATGAAAACCGATTTCCTTCTCGGCTCTCTCCATCTGCACTGCCGATTCGTTCAGATACAAGTAGACAGAGGTTTCCAATTCACAGGCGTGGGACATGCCGCCAGGAAATTCACTTTCGCGCGTTTTTCTGAGCAGATCGGCAATCAGCGACGGCCAGATGAAACAGGCGCAGAGCGCATCCGACTGAATGATCGTCTTGCGGGCGGCCAAATCCAGAATGGGCATGTTGCTGCCGTGGCCGTCGGCGAGCAGAATTTTGCGGAAGCCATGATGGGCCAGACTCAAAGTGATGTCGAGGACGAAAGCTTCGAGATGTTCCGGGCGCACGGTAATTGTTCCGGGGAAGCTCATGTGATGATCCTCAAACCCGTAAGGAATCGGCGGCAGCAGCAAGACCTCCTCCGGGGCGCGCCGCGCCACTTCGTCGCAGATCGCTCCGATTAGGAAATTATCGGTGTCCAGAGGCAGGTGCCTGCCATGATCCTCGACCGAGCCGATCGGCAGCACGCATACCGGCTGCCGTGCGATCACCTCTTTCATTTCCGGCCAGGTGTAATGATCGTAGCGGTATTTGAGTTTCGGTCCCTGCATGACCAGCCAATGTAGCACGCGCGGCCGGCGGCCGAACAGGCGGAAAAGCCGCCGGAAGGAAAGCCGAATCCACGTTTTTAGCGGATCATGAAACGCCCAAGCGCCGTGAATCGTAGAATAATAATATGAAACGGAGGGTGTACCGGACCATGTACGAGCGGATAGCAGTTTTTCTCTTCAGCCTGTTGATGGCGCTAGGTTCGCTCGCCGGAGCCGTGTGGGTCATTGCTACGGGCCAGGCCGTAAATATGGACGGCATTTTTATGCTTCTTGCATTCCTGGTATTTGCCTTGATTTTCGCACTTTGTATTTGGTTATTAATCAAGGGCGCTCTGGCGTCGCCGGCCCCGGCCGCTGCGCCAGCCAAGCCGGCGGCTGAGCGTGCGGCTCCGGCGCCGGCGGTGAAAGCGGCTCAAACACAATCGCAGCCCGCCGTGACACGCTGAAGAAAGGCTAACGGACCACAGGCAAGCTGGGCGAAATTACAAATCGCAGTTTCCCGTGGGCCTCGCGCAAAGCGGCCTCCACCAGTTCGCTGGACTCGGCGCGGGCAAAGAGGAAGCCAAGATAACTCGCCCCTTCGGGGAGGGGAATCAATTTTTGCCTTTCTTTAGCGGTGATCTCGACGTCTTCAATCCCGGGAACCGCTTCCGCTTCTGGAACATTTTCGACTTTTTCCAGAAATCCCTCCCGGGGAATAGGGATCATCATCACGCCGGAAGAGGCTTTTTCCCGCGGCAAATCCTCGACGGGCTCGCCGAGAGCATGGCGGAGAATCAGTTCTTCCAAACCGACCCCGCCGCCAAAGCGCAAAGCGCGAGCGCAGAGCCCCCCGATCGGCCGGGCCGCCATTTCGAGCACCCAGGCCCCGCCGTCATTGACTCGTAACTCGGCGTGCAAAGGACCGTGCCGGAGTTCGACCGCATCCACCGCGGCTTGCAGGCTCGAATGGATGGCCTCCAGCGTGGCCCCGGTCAGCCGCGAAGGAGTGACGTAAATGGTCTCCTCGAAATACGGCCCTTCCAGGGGATCGGGCTTGTCAAACACCGCCAGCACCCGCAACCGGCCGTGTGTGAGAATGCCCTCCACGGCTACCTCGCAGCCCGGGATATAGCTTTCGACCTGAATCCATTCCGCCGATTCCTCGCGCCTCCTGCGGATTTCCGGCGACCGGAGCAGCGCCGCGATGCGCCGGAAGGCAGCCTGAAACTCTGCGGCACTGTCAGCCCGAATCACGCCGCGGCTCGCCGAGAGACCCAAAGGCTTCAGTACACACGGGAAGGGAACGGCGCCGGCGATCGCCGCCGGATCTTCGTTCGCCCGCCAGCGGCGATACCAGGGAAGCGGCAGCCCTGCGGCCCGGCAGCGCTCCCGCATCTTGAATTTATCCCGGCAGGTCTCGACCGCTTCGACGGGATGATAGGAGAGACTCAGTTCACGGGCAACGAGGGCGGCTGTCAATGTCGGGGGGTCCCCGATAGCAGTCAAACCCTGGATGGGGTTTGCACGCGCAAACTCCAGTATCTTCTGCGCGGACTCTTCCGGGTTCTCAAAACGGACTGGTATCGCCCCATCGTGCCAGGGATCTTCCAGCACATGGCAGCGGTCGCTGGCGAGAACAAGCGAAGCGCCGATTTTGCGCGCGGCATCCCGAAAAGCTTGAGCCTGGTAGCCCGTGGTGGTCGAGAGCAGCAGCAAGCGCCGGCCGTCTTGCTGCGCCGGCGGCTCACGGCCAATTTTCGGCTGGTTCTCTGGCATGGAAGAACTTGCATCTACTATCATCCCTCAGCCCCCGGACCTGTGGCGGCTGGGTCCTCCAAAGACAACACGCCGGCCGGCAAACCCACTCGAACTTCACGCCGGTTCTGTTGTTGGCTGCTTGAAATTCCCGGTTTGGTTAGCCTCAAAACAAGAAGCGATTTGCATTTCGTAAGCATCCTTAATTTCGCAAGCATCCTTAATGGACAGATCCATTCTTTAGGAGGTTTCTTATACCCGTTGAATGGACAAAAGACTATCGATGCAGCGCTGGCCGCGGCCCGGACCGGCAACAGAAACGTTCTCATGGACTTCAATGCCGCTCCGATGTGAGGGGCATGCGCTCGGCTGGACGCCGAGGTATATCCCGATAGCCGGGTCGCAAGCTACATAACGCAAAATTTTATCCCGGTTAAGATCCACATCAAGGAGCAGCATGCCGCGTTCGACCGCTTTGGAGTCCAGTGGACTCCGACTCTGCTGATATTGGATCCCCAGGGCAGGGAACGGTATCGCTTCGAGGGTTATTTGCCGCCCGAGGACTTTCTCGCCCAGCTTCATCTGGGCCTGGCCCGCGTGGCCTTTGCCAACCAGCAGTGGAATGAGGCCGAGCGCCGGTACAGGGAAATCGTGGAGCAATATCCCAAAACGGAAACCGCTGCGGAAGCGCTCTACTGGGCGGGAGTGGTGCGGTATAAGGCCAGCGGCGACGCTGCTGCGCTGAAGGAAACGGCACATCAATTCCAATCGCGCTGTACCAGCAGCGCCTGGGCAAAAAAAGCTTCCGTGTGGGCGGCCTGACCTGCGGTCAGATCCGGATGTGGCGGACCGGCCTGGCTCCATGGAGCGGCGATCACACCGCTGCGGGGCGAATCGGCAGCAGGTCGGGTTCACCGCTTTCGATGGCGCCGCCGTCCAGAGAGAGAAAGCGGGTATCCAGAAGACGGTTTGTATCCAGCCGGCCCATGGCTGAGAGCATATTCTCCAGCACGTGCGGGTGGTCCTTTTTCCAGGCGTCCATAAAGCCCCGCAGCGAGCGGCGCACTTCACCGGTCCGCTGTGAGCAGCCGCACGGAATCACCGGAAACTGCTTTTGCCCGGCGTAGGCCTGGGTGATCTTTTCGGTCACATAAAGCAGGGGCCGGATAATCCGGAAGTCGCGTTCCCGGGAGTAAGTCACCGGCGGCAGCGCGCTGATGCGTCCCGTAAACAGCGTGTTGCGCAACAGCGCTTCGCAGAAGTCGTCGGCCGTGTGGCCGAACGCTATGACGTTGGCGCCCAGACCTCTTGCAATTTCATATACCGCGCGGCGGCGGTACCGGCTGCACAGGTCGCAGCCGTGGCCGGGCTGTTCCTCGATCAGGCGGAAGGAAGGGGCGTCGTGAAAGCAGGTCCAGGAAATCTCGTGGGCCTTCATATAATCGCCCAGCGGAGCGATTGGCCGGAGAAATTTGCCTTGCTCGACGGTAAACGCGCATACGGTGAACTTGGCGGGCGAGCGCTTCTGCAAGACTAGGAGCGCGTCCAGTAGGGTGAGAGAATCTTTGCCCCCGGAAACGGCGACGGCGACGCGGTCGCCGTCGCGAATCATTTTGAATTTTCCGATCGCCTCCCCGACCCGGCGGAGCACGACCTTCTCGAGATGATTGGATTCCATAAGCCTCGGGCCTTCCCGCCGGCCGTCCATCAGTTGCGATAAGCGAGAACCGCCGCAAGCTTATTATATCTTCCAGGAATCCCCCGAAAAGCTCCGGCCCGGATCGGCAGTTTCTCTGACCCACAAACTACGGCCAATGCGAAAGGGAACCTGAGGGCGCAGGCTCATCGTGCGGCCATAAAGCGTGGCGGAGAAGAGAGGTGGACGGTCAGACTGCTACCGCTTCTTCCTCCATCTCCGCGGGGGTATGCATTTTCTCGAACCGCAATTCCGGACGGCCTTCCACCGCGTGAGCGAGGATCGCGTCGCCCGGCTGGAAATCTCCGTTGAGCAGCTTGAACGCCAGCGGATCCTGAACCAGCCGCTGAATCGCCCGTTTCATCGGCCGCGCCCCGTAATTCGGGTCGTACCCCTCGGCGATGATCAATTCGCGGGCTTGCGGCGTCAGCTCCAGTGTAATCCGCTGCTCCGCCAGTTGGGCGCGGAGGACGCGAAGCTGGATGTCGATAATCTGCTCGATTTCGGCTTTGCCAAGCCGGTTGAACACGATGATATCATCGATGCGGTTCAGAAACTCGGGCCGGAATGTCTGCTGCAACGCGCTGAGCAGCTTCTTGCGGGCGTCATCGTTTTTCTTTTGCGTGTCGTGCGTGAGCGAAAAACCGATGGGTCCCATTTCCTTGATCGCGCCGGAGCCGACGTTGGAGGTCATGATAATCACCGTGTTTTTGAAGTCCACGGTCCGGCCTTTGCCGTCGGTCAGGCGGCCGTCATCGAGGATTTGCAGCAGCGCATTGAACACTTCGGGATGCGCCTTCTCGATCTCATCGAAGAGCACCACGGAATACGGCCGGCGCCGGACATGTTCGGTAAGCTGGCCTCCTTCCTCGTAACCCACGTATCCCGGCGGCGCGCCGATCATGCGTGAGACCGCGTGCTTCTCCATGTATTCGGTCATGTCGATGCGCACCACGGCCTTTTCGTCGTCGAAGAGGAATTCGGCAAGCGCCCGCCCGAGCTCGGTTTTGCCGACGCCCGTCGGCCCAAGGAAAATAAAGCTGCCGATCGGGCGCTTCGGGTCGCTTAAGCCGGCGCGGTTGCGCCGGATGGCATTCGAGAGCCGAACCAGAGCCTCCTCCTGACCCACTACGCGCCGGCGAAGCCGGTCTTCCATATGGACCAGCTTGGCTCGCTCGCCCTCCAGCATCCGCGAGACGGGGATGCCCGTCCACTTGGCGACGATCCGGGCGATATCTTCTTCGTCAATCTCCCCGCGCAAAAGGGGCGTGGCCTTCTGCTCGGCCTCCAACTCCGCGGAGGCTTGCTCCAGCTCCTTCCGCACTTCCACCATCCGGCCGTAATGCAGCTCGGCGGCTTTGCCCAAATCGCCCTCGCGCGTCGCTTTCTCTTCTTCCTGCTTCAGGCTCTCCAGTTCCTCTTTCAACTGCCGCACACGCTGGATCACGGCCTTCTCGCGCGCCCAGCGTTCCTTCAGGCCCGCCGTTTCGGCGCGCAAGCGTTCCAGCCCGTTCTCGATAATGCGCCGCCGTTCGCGGGAATGCGGATCCGTCTCCTTAGCCAAAGCCTGCTGCTCGATTTGCAACTGCACCATGCGGCGGTCGCGCTGGTCGATCTCCACCGGCATGGAATCGATCTGGAGACGGAG
>DASREK010000056.1:0-13688 GCA_035652135.1 Bryobacterales bacterium
CGAACAAGGCATGCTGCCGGACGAAAGATCATCACTGCTGCAATCATGCCGCGCAAAAGACGGAGCCGGGAGACCGTGCCTGGACTCCGGCGGGCCGTTGCCACGGCCAGTGCTCTCTGGCGGCGGGCTTCGCCTTTAGCAGCCACCTTTTTGGCATTAACCGCAGCGCGGCGCCAAATCATGCAGTTCCGTCTTTCGCCTGGCCGGCGCGGCAGCCGGAAAGGCGGGTTTTGTGCGCCTATGCCGCGTTTCTCTACCAGCGTCCTCCGCCAGTCCTGTAGCCCTCAAGAACAGCATTTCTCAAGAACAGCATTTCTGAGGTGAAGCGTTTTCATCTCGTGGTTTCTCCGGCCGCAGGCCCGGAACAGAAAGGCCGTTCGGGCCGGCCTTAGCGGTGTATTTCAAGGAGGACTGGTTGCTACATAGAATTCGTGCGACACGCATAGCAGCGCTAGGTTTTATGCTGCTGTTTGCCGCGGCCGCCCGCGCGCAAGAAACGATCAATTACGCCAGCGTAAGCGGGCGCGTAACAGACCCCTCGGGGGCGGTGGTGAGCGGGGCGCGCGTGACGGCGCGCCAAATCGACACGAACCAGATCAGCACGACCGAAACCGACCGGGAAGGGCGCTTCCGGCTTCCCTACTTAAAAGTTGGCCAGTATGAGATAACGATCCAGCAGCCGGGATTTGCGGAGGCGGTTCGGCCGCTGCGGCTGACCGTGGGCGCCGCCTTTGAGCTGCCGATCTCTCTGGCAGTGGAGTCTCCGGCGACGAATATCACGGTGAGCGGCGAAGGGGCAGTGCTCGAGGCGGCGCGCAGCCAGATTGCCGGCACCGTATCGCAAACCGAGGTCAGCAGCCTGCCTCTGAACGGGCGGAATTTTCTGGATCTGGCTCTGCTGGTTCCCGGAGTCTCTCCTACCAATACAGGAAGCACGCAGCTTTTTGCGGAGACGTCGGCGGTTCCCGGACAGGGCATCTCGGTCAGCAGCCAGCGGAATTTCTCCAACAGCTTCATTGTGGACGGCCTTTCGGCTAACGATGATGCGGCCGGGCTGAGCGGCATATTTTACGGCCTGGACGTGGTGCGCGAATTTCAGGTGGTTACGTCCGGAGGCCAGGCGGAGTTCGGGCGCGCCCTGGGCGGATACATCAACATGGTCACCAAGAGCGGGACCAACACAACGCACGGCGACCTTTACGGGTATTTCCGCAACCAGCGGTTCAATGCGGCCAACGCCCTTTCGCATAACAAGCTCCCCCTGACCCAGGCGCAATATGGAGCAAGTCTGGGAGGACCTATCGCCCGCAACCGGACGTTCTACTTCGCCAACTTCGAACAGCGCCAACTGAATCAAAGCGGCATCGTCACGATCGCGCCGGCGAACGCAAGCGCCATCAACGCCCGGCTCGCGGAAGCGGGGTACCAGGGCCCGCCGATCGCTACTGGCCTTTATCCGAACCCGGTCCGGACCACTAATTTTCTGGCCAAGGCAGATCACGAGGTCCACTCGAACGATCAATTCAGCGTGCGCTACAGTCTTTACGACGTGAACAGCAACAACTCGCGGGGCGTGGGCGGGCTGAGCGCGGTGAGCGCCGCCGCGGGATTGAATGACTTCGACCAGACGGTCGCGGCCAGCAACATCATTACCTTGTCGCCGCGCACGGTCAACGAAACGCGCGGGCAATTCACTTACAGCGGCCTCCAGGCGCCGCCGAACGACGCTGTCGGCCCGTCCGTGAGCATTTCCGGCGTGGCTTCGTTCGGCAGGCTATCGAGTTCCCCGACCGGGCGACTCAACCGGCTGTACGAAATCACGGACAATGTTTCCCACCAGGCGGGAGCGCACGCACTTCGGGCCGGAGCCAATTTTCTCTACAACGATCTGAAAATCACCTTCCCGCGGGCGGACCGGGGCAGCTATTCGTTTGCCTCGCTGGCGAACTTTCTGGGAGGCGCTTACAACAACCTGGGCTTTACGCAGACTTTCGGCAACTCCTCGGTCTCCCAGACGAACCCGAACGCCGGCTTTTACGCTCAAGACGAGTGGAAGCTGAGCTCGCGTTTCACGCTGAACATAGGCGTACGCTACGACCTCCAATTCCTGAAGACCATCGCGACCGACACCAACAACGTTTCCCCGCGCGCCGGCTTCGCCTGGTCGCCTTTCGAGTCCCGGCGCACGGTGATTCGCGGAAGCTATGGCCTCTTCTATGACCGCATCCCGCTGCGCGCGCTCGCAAACGCGCTTTTGTCGAGCGGCAACACGACGAGCCTCGGCGATACAAGCCAGGTGAGCGTAAGTCTTTCTCCGGCTCAAACCGGGGCGCCGGCGTTTCCCAATGTTCTCGCCACTCTGCCGCCGGGCGTGCTGGTCAATTTCACCACGATGAACCGGCGCATGCAGAACGCTTATTCGGAGCAGGGAAGCTTTGAGATTGAGCACCAGCTCGGGGACCGGACCACCGTGAGCGCCGGCTACCAGCATCTGCGCGGGATCCATCTGATTATTTCCGTCAACCAGAATGCGCCCACCTGCCCGGCCTCCGGCAACAACAACGGATGCCGGCCCAACCCCAACTACGGCAACAACAGCCAGTATTCCTCTCTGGCGGATTCATACTATGACGGCCTGCACGTGTCGTTCGTGCAGCGGCCGGCGCGCTGGGGGAGCTATCGGATCTCCTACACGTATTCCAAGGCGCTCGATAACGTCGGCGAGTTTTTCTTCAGCACGCCTATCGACAATTTCAATATCTGGCTGGACTACGGGCGTTCCGACGACGATCAGCGCCGCCGCGTGGTTTTCGACGGCACGATCCATTCCTCCATGGCGCCGGCGAAGACGGTATGGGAGAAGATCAGTCACGGCTTTCAGTTGACCGGGGCGTTGCAATACTACTCGGCTTTGCCATTCAATATCACGACGGGCGCCAACACGATCCAGGGCACGGCGGCGCGGCCGACGGTCAACGGCGCGTTCATCAACCGGAACGCCGGAAGCGGCTTTGATTTCTTGAATCTGAACGTCCGGCTGAGCCGGGTTTTTCGGATCACGGAGCGCATGCGGCTGGAAGGCATCGCCGAGGCATTCAACGCGCTCAATCACATGAACGGCGTGACTTTGAACGGCACGTTCGGCCCCGGAGCCTACCCCGCCAATCCATTGCCTAGTTTCCGGCAAGTCACCGCGGCCGCGGATCCCAGGACTCTCCAGTTGGCTCTGCGATTGAGTTTTTGAATTTGACACAACCAGTTTGGCGGCGACTTCCCTGAGCGGCCTCCTCGTTGACGGCGACCGGACCTTTGTTTCCCCCGAGCGGATTGCCGCTACTATTCATCGCGAGCGAGCGCGTGGGATCCGCTATTTGCCGTTTTCAGGCAAAACTCCAGAAGCAGACTCTTCGCTGCGCTCAGAACGACAGAGGATGGCTCTGGCGCAAGCGGTTCCGGAGGCCGCCGCCAGGCGTCACCGCGCGCTTACCAATTCGGCTTTCGGCGCCGGATACGCGCGAGCCTTCTCCAGGTTAGGCAGGAATCCGGCCAACAGGCCGATTGCCGGGAGAAACGAGCATACATGGTAGACGAAGTAAATGCTCGTCAGGTCCGCCAACCTGCCGAGGATGGCGGCCCCGACGCCGCCCATGCCGAAGGCAAATCCGAAGAACAGGCCGGAGATGGTTCCCACCTTGCCCGGGACGAGTTCCTGCGCGTAGACCAGAATCGCCGGGAAGGCGGAAGCCAGCGTCAGGCCGATGATCACGCTGAGAACGCCCGTCCAGAACAGGCTGGAATACGGCAACAGCAGCGTGAAGGGAAGAACACCGAGAATCGAACCCCAAATCACGTACTTGGGCCCGATCCGGTCGCCGATGGGGCCCCCGATCACTGTGCCCGCCGCCACTGAACCCAGGAAGACGAAGAGATAAAGCTGGGCGCCGCGCACCGACATGTGAAACTTGCTGATCAGATAAAACGTGTAGTAGCTGGTCAGACTGGCCAGATAAAAATATTTTGAGAAGATCAGGGCGATCAGAATTGCGATCGCCTTCGCCACTCTTTTCGAAGAGACGGCAGCCTGACCGGCGCGGTGACGCAAGCGCGACAGCCCGGGAGCAAACGACCGGGTTCTGTACCAGGCCCCGACGTTCGCGAGCACGAGCATCGCGAGCAATGCGGCCAGGGAAAACCAGGCGATGCTCGACTGTCCCCTGGGAAGAACGATCAGGGCCGCCAGCAGCGGACCGACGGCCGAGCCGGCGTTGCCTCCGACTTGAAACAGCGACTGAGCCAGCCCGTGCTGGCCCCCCGAGGCCATCCGCGCCACGCGGGACGACTCGGGGTGAAATACCGAAGACCCCATGCCGACCATCGCGGCCGCGGCCAGAATGATGGCGTAGCTGGAGGCCATGGAGAGAAACAGCAGCCCCACCAGAGTGAATCCCATTCCCACCGTCAGGGAGTAAGGCTGGGGACGGCGGTCCGTGTAAAGTCCCACGACGGGCTGGAGCAGGGAGGCGACCAATTGGTAGGTGAGAGTAATAAGGCCGACTTGCCCGAAGTCGAGATGAAAGGAATCCTTCAGCAGCGGGTAGATCGCTGGGATCAGCGACTGCACCATGTCGTTGAGGAAGTGACAAAAACTGATGGCCGCCAGGATCGGAAACACGGTCTTTGCGATGTTGTGTTGCGCTTCTGCCCGGATCGCGTTCACTTTCGCTCCAAAACGTCTTAGATAGCCGGTCCCGCCGCCCGGATTCAGCTTTTCAGCCGCAGCAGCCTTGCGCCCGGAGCCATACCAGTGAGACCGCTGGCTCGCACCGTGCAAAAACCGGCGGTTCGCTCTATTCGCGGCGAGCCGGGGTGGAGAAGGGTCCGGCAGGCGGCAAACAGGCCCGCCGTTGGGAGCTGCCGCGAGTCAATAGCACGCCGGGATAGCGGGAATTTGCGGCCCGGAAGCGGGCCTCGCCGCCGAGCCGGGGCTGCCGATCCCCGCACGGATCCGGCGGGGACCGCGGCTCCGGGAGAAAGGGACGCTACGTATTCATGACGCGGTTCATGCGCTCGATAGCCTCGTCGATCTCCGCGGTGCTCTTGAAACCGATGGTCACCGCATCCACGCATCCGAGATTCATGGCGAATCGCAACGCCGCGTCGCGGTCTTCCGCGCGGGTGAAGCGCCCCTCGCCGCAGAGCTTCATGCTGATCACACCCATGCCCTGCGCGTGAACCTGCCTGGCGTGCGCCACGACTTCGTCCACATTGCCGGGCGCATCGGCGTCCCAGGTATTGGCTGTATCCATCCGGGTTCCGTTGTGGTTCATGCGAATCATGGCGATATCGAGCCACTGGTTGCCGGGAAAGGTTCGCAGCGCCGGCAGGCCGTGGACGGAAGCCCCGTGAGCGAGAATGATTTTTCTGCTCTTGGCTTCGGAGAAACCGTCTTGCAGGCTCTTGTAGTCGGCGGCCCAGGTCGGCGGGCGCAGGCAGTGCAGCAGAAGGATATCGATGTACTCGGTATTGAGTTGCCTGCGGAACTCGTCGATTTTGGGCGCAGGGTCGCCGGAGGCGGGCGTGCGGTATTTTGTCATGAGCTTATAGGTATCCCGGGGAATGCCCTTGAGGGCGATGCCAAGCATTTCCGGCATGCCGGGATACGTTTCGGAAGTTTCAAAAAACCGGATGCCGCGGTCGTAGGCGTATCGCACGAGCCGGGTAAACTGTTCCTGGCCCAGCGCGCGCTGGACGCGGCCGCCGAAAGTGCCGGTTCCGAGGGCCAGCCTGGTCACTTTCACGTTGGATTTTCCGAGCGTCACCCAGTCGGTAGCCGACCGTCTGGCTGTTTGCGCCGCCGCGCCGCCGATGCCCGACAACACCGCCGCGCCAACACCCGCTTTCAAAAAATCGCGTCTGCTGGTTTGAGCCATGGATTCCTCCCTGGGCAGCCCGCATTCCGTTGAGTCCTGCGGGCGTTGATGCACGCCCTATAAGAATATCATTGTCGGAGGGGCTGAACCAGGCGTTTTCAGGCCACGCGGGCGGGGGCGGACAGGAGCCGCTCGAGCTCTTCCCGCCCCAGCGTCTCCTTCCGCATGAGCTCTTCGACGACGCGGTCGAGGTCATTCCGGCGATTCTCCAGTATGGTCTTGGAGCGGGCATAGAGGGAGTCGATCAGGCGCCGCACTTCCCGGTCGATCTGCTCCGCGGTGCGCTCGCTGTAATTGCGTTCCTGGCCGTCCAGAGCGGCGGGTAAGAACCGCGCGCGCGGGGGGTGGCCGTAACTGAGATTTCCCAGTTTTTCGCTCATGCCAAACCGCGTGACCATCTGGCGCGCGAGAGCGGAGGCGCGCTCGAGATCGTCGGCTGCGCCGGTGGACACCACGCCGTTGTAGACGATTTCCTCGCAGGCGCGCCCTGCCAGCATCACGGAAATCCGGTCTTCCAGTTCGGGCCGGGTCATGATGTATTTTTCTTCGGGCAACTGCAAAGTGTGGCCGAGCGTTCCGATCGAGCGGGGAAGAATCGATACCCGATGGACCGGATCGGCATGAGGCAGCGAGAGCGCCACCAGGGCATGCCCGGCCTCGTGATAAGCGACGCGCTTTTTTTCTTCCGCGCTCATCACGCGGCTTTTGCGGACGAGCCCGAGCGTGACCCGGTCCACGGCCTCCTCCAGATCGCGCAGTTCCACCTGAGCGGCCGAGCGCCGCGCCGCCAGCAAGGCCGCTTCGTTGACGATGTTCGCCAGGTCGGCCCCCACCATGCCCGGAGTGCGGGCAGCCACGGCCCGCAGGTCCACATCAGGGGCCAGTTTAATTTTTCGGGCATGCACGGCGAGGATTTCTTCCCGGCCCTTCATGTCCGGCCGGTCCACGATCACCTGCCGGTCGAAGCGGCCGGCCCGCAGCAGGGCGGGATCCAGCACTTCCGGCGTATTTGTAGCGGCCATGATGATGACTCCTCTCGAAGCGTCGAAGCCATCCATTTCGACGAGCAACTGATTCAGAGTCTGCTCCCGCTCATCATGGCTCAGAATGAGGCCCCGGCCGGCGGAACGCGACTTCCCGATCGCGTCCAGCTCATCGATGAAGATGATGCAAGGCGCCTTGTGCTTTGCCTGTTCGAAGAGGTCCCGCACCCGCGCGGCCCCGACGCCCACAAACATTTCCACAAATTCCGATCCCGAAATGGAAAAGAAGGGAACGCCGGCCTCTCCGCTCACCGCCTGAGCGAGCAGCGTTTTGCCGGAGCCCGGAGGGCCGACGAGCAAGACGCCCTTGGGAATGCGGCCGCCGAGCTTCTGGTATTTGCCCGGATTCTTGAGAAAATCGACCACCTCGACCAGTTCGGCTTTGGCTTCGTCCACGCCGGCAACATCTGCGAAAGTCACGCCGATGCGGCTCGATCGATCATAAATTTTGGCCCGGTTTTTGCCAATGTTCAGAAAACCGCCGGGTCCCTGCGCCAGCTTCCGCATTCCATAACCGTAAACCAGCGCCAACAGGGCTAAGGGCAGCAGCCAGGAGAGAATGCCTGTCCAGGCGGAGCCGCTCTGGATGTGGCCGGCGAACTTGACGTTATGCGCTTCGAGTTCGTGTATAAGAGGACTTTCATTGATGCCGGGCAGCCGGCTGGTCTCGATCACCGAGGGAGCGCCTTTTTGCTGGACCGCTTCGGGTTTGAGCATCGCAATCCATTGCCGCTCGGTAACGCTGACTTCCGACAAATGACCGGCCTTCACTTCCGCCAGAAACTCGTTGTAGGAAACGGCCTTCGGGCGAGGCGCCGAGGCGAAGATCTGCACCAGCGCCAAGATGGCCGCCACCACAATCAGATAGACAAGCGACAGCTTCCACCGATGTTTTTGCAGCCGCTTCACTTGCTCGGGTTCCATGGTCCTTGCCTCCCAAAACGGCCTTTTTCTCCAGTCTACGACCGCGGCGCCGCTCCGGAGCAGGCAGTGGAGACCACCCAGCCCAGTGGACGTTGCCGCACCTCGGGCGGCCGCCGACTCCGGGCCGCCGCTGCGTGCGCCGTTTGCAATACCGCACCGGTCTTCTGTTGACATAGTTATTTTGAAGAGGTATAAGCAAAAGACGTTGGTCTGTAACGGGGTTGCGGTCGTGGGCGGTAACCTTGTGCTCCCAAGGCTGGTCTGATGATTCAGGGGCAGGGGAAGTGGTCCATTGGAAAGGAAACAGAAGCTTCGGGCCCTAGTGCGTAATCCAGCCAGCGCCGGCCGAAAAACGGCTGCGCAGTCCTATCTCTCTGAAGCACAATACCGGTTTCTCTTTGACCGCGCGCCCCTGCCGGTTTGGCTTGTTGACGAAAAGACGCTGGCCTTTGTGGAAGTTAACAACTTTGCAATTCAGCACTATGGGTATACGCGAGAAGAGTTCCTGAGTATGACGCTGGCGGACATCCGGCCGCCTGAGGATCTTCCGGTATTTCTGGCGACCTTCCAGCGAACCAGCCAACCTCCGATTCGCAGCCTGGATGTGGGCACCCGCCGCTGGAAACACCGGAAGAAGAACGGAACGATCATTGACGTGGAAATTGTCACGCGCCGGATTCTGTTCCGAGGCAGGCCCAGCCGCCTAACGATTATCAACGACATAACCGAGCGGGTGAAGGCCGAGGAGTCCTCGGCGTTTCTCGCATCGATTGTGGAATCTTCGAGCGACGCCATTGTCGGGGAAAACCTGGACGGGGCCATCGTAACCTGGAACGCGGGGGCGGAAAAGCTGTACGGTTACCAGGCCCACGAGGTATTGGGGCGCCCGATGTCCGTTCTCATACCACCGGAGCATTCCGAGGACCTTGCTCTTATTACCAATTGCATCCGGCGGGGCAGCATCCTCGAGCGCCATGAAACCCTGCGCCTCCGGAAGGACGGATCGCGCGTGGAAGTAGCCATTACGGTCTCACCGGTCAAGAACACGGCCGGCGAAGTCATCGGCGCCTCTACGGTGGCCCGGGATATCTCCGATAGAAAGCGCACGGAACAGGCTCTTCGCGATCTCTCGGGCCGCCTGCTCCAGATCCAGGATGAAGAGCGCAGGCACATCGCCCGCGAACTGCACGACAGCACGGCCCAACGCCTGGCTGTTCTGGAATGCAACCTCCGGCTGCTGCAACAGAGATCGCCGGGCCTGGAACCGGCCATGCGCCGGAACCTGGAGCAATCAGTCGCGCTGGGCGGCGAATGCAGCAATGAGCTGCGCACCCTTGCCTACCTGCTGCACCCGCCGCTGCTCGACGAGCTCGGCCTCGCCAGCGCGCTTCGGGCCTACATTAGCGGCCACAACCAGCGCCACGGGATTTTCGTCAGCCTGAAGCTTCCCCGGCGTCTGCCCCGTCTCGGCAGCGATTTGGAGATCGCGATTTTCCGGATTGTCCAGGAAGCTTTGAGCAACATCCACCGGCATTCGAAGAGCAAGACGGCGAAAATCCGGCTGTCGGCGTCCCCGTGCGAATGGACTTTGGAAGTGTCGGACCAAGGGCAGGGAATCGCCCCTGATATTTTGGAACGGCTGAACGAAGGAACCGCGATACTGGGAGTAGGCATCGCGGGCATGCGCGAGCGCGTGCGCCAGCTCGGAGGCCGGCTGGAAATCCTTTCCAGCCGGCGTGGTACGACGGTCAGATCGGTTTTCCCGCGCCGGGCTCCTTCCGCCATCGCCGCAGCCGCGCCGCAGAATAGCCCCGGCTCTTCCGAGTAAATCTTCCCGGTCCCGTACGACGCCGAACGGAGCCGCCGCAAAACGGCATAATTTCACCGCGAGCTTCTCTCCCTCGCGCCCGCCGGGCTGCGGCGGGCGGGCCAGCGCCGGCGGTGCGGCAGATACATGGCTCAGCCTTCTTGCTGAACGCCAGCATCGCGGCCTAGCCAGGAATTTTTTCTCCGTTCGAGCAGCCAGCACCGGAAAAGATGGCGGTACCGGTAAATTGCTTCATGAGCCAAGTGGAATTTGCTCGGCCGCGAATCCTGCACGTCAATTCCGATTTGGAGCACGCGCTTGCCGGTGCGCTTGAAATGCAGCGCCACCTCGAGTACGTAGCCGGTCCAGGGGTCGAGGTGCGGCAAAATGTGCGCCAGAGATGACCTTCGATAGGCCTTGCTGTCAGGCGAGAAATCGGACACCGTGAGCCCGAAGCAAAGCTGAGCGATCAGCACGTAAAGCTGGCTTCCCAGCACTCGCAGCAGCGGGCGGTTCTGATAGCCCATGAATTTCGATCCCACCAGAAGGTGGCAGTGTTCCAACAGCTTGTCGGCGTAATCCAGAAAAGCCAGCTCGGACGGCAGGTCGGCGTCGATGCTGACGAGGCAGTCGCCTCGGGCGTGTGTGGCGCCAAGCACAAAGGCCCGCCCGACGCCGCGTTGGGGAATGGAGAAGCACCGGAGCCAGGCGCGCTGGGAGGCCAGTTCCCGGCAAATCTCGATCGTACGGTCTGTCGACCCGTTGTCTACGAGGATGACCTCGTGCTCAATGCCGCGCTGCTCCAGGTATTCGTGCAGCCGGGTTACCGACGAGCGGATAATCTCTTGTTCGTTATAGACGGGGACGATCACCGACATCATGGGGCATTGCGATTAAAAGGCCAAGAGATTAGCATAGCCGCCGCCGGATCCCGTGCGGAACCGGAGTTTCAGGGGGCGCTGCCACGCGCTATGGTTCTTCGATCCGGAGGGGAACTTCGGAGCGCTTCTTCCATTCCTCGGGAGCAACAATAGATACCGGCGCGCCGCCGGCGGCGGGCGTAAGCCAAAGAGAAGCCTCCAGCGGGTCGGCGTCTCCGCTCCTGGGGGCATAGATGAAAAACGTCTGTCTGACTGTCTCGCCCGGCTGCCAGCGGGTTGGCGGATATTCGCCGCTGGTGACGAAGAACTCCTGGAGAAGCACTTGATGTTCGCCGCGCCGGAATTGGACGTGCACTTGTTTGTCAACCTGGATTCTGCGCAGGGCGGCCCAGTAATATGTGATCTCCTGCAAGTAGTGGCCACGAGAGCGAAAATCGAACCCAAGAAAACGCAAGCCGCCGCTGAAATCGGCGGCCGTCCGATGTTGCGGCGCCGGCTCGTTTGATCCAGGCGCGAAGCGCTGCCAGGGCTCAGCCGCTTGGTAGATCACCGCTTCGACCGGGGGTGAAAGCTGGATTCGGGCCCGCGCATGAAACGGCGCCATTCCCTGATCAAGCTGCCGCTGCACGCCGGCGTTCACGCGATTGAACAAGGGGGGCAGCTCGGCGGGCGGGAAACCGGCGGTCATGATCAGGAAGCGGGCGTTCAGGCTGTAAAGCCTTTCGACCGCAGCGTTGACGGAAGCTTCGGCGTAGCCGAGCGACGTAAAATAGAACGGATATTGGGAATAGGCGTTCAGATAGCTGAGCAGGTTTGCGTTGAAGTAGGAATGCTCCACGCCGATTACCACGTAGCGTTTGCCGGCGTTCGGCCGCCCGAGCTCGGCGATTTTATCCAGCACGCGCTGCTGCCCCCAATCGCCCTTCGAGTCAGGCGCGTGCGCCCACACCAGATCGCGGCTTAAAAGGAAAAAGGGCCCTACCTGCCCAGTGGGCAGCCGGCGTGCAGCGGCGGGGAAGCTCATGCCGGCGTAGAGCAAAACGGGCGCCGCGGCTGCGCTCGCTGCGAGCGCCGCCCGGATAGCCGGGCGCCCGGCGCCGGCAAAAATCGCAGCCGACAGGAGTAGAGCCGCTGCCGGCAGCAGCGGGAGCGCCAGCCGGACCTCCCGGTTGCTGCTCACCAAGCAGCATAAAAACGGCGGAATCAGCCAGGCGAGAACGAAAATCGTTCCTCTGGTCCACGGGCCGGACCTGGCGGCGCTTCGCCGCGCAGCCAGAACGGCAATGAGCAACGCCACTGTGTAGTAAACAGACATTCCCTGGTTGACGGCGGCGAGCAGCCAGCGGGACAGACCGCCGGCCCCATAGGCTGCGCCGATCCGGCCGTAAGCGCCCTGCCAGGCATATTCGAGCACCGAGCTGAGATTCCAGGCGTACCAGGTTGCGGCTACGGCCATCCCCGGCAGCGCGATCGCCGCCAGCGGCCTTTCCGCGCACCATCGCCATAACCAAAAGGACTCGCTTGCCGGGGTCGCCGGCTGCCGGCGCTTTGCCAGCAGCGTCACCAACAGAGGCCCGGCGATGAACGCCGGGAATGTGACCTTCATCAGGAGTCCCAGGCCCAGCACGATTCCCAGCAAGAAGTTGACGGAGCCGCGGGTGAGACGCTCCGAAACGGCCAGACAGTAGAGCCAGACAATGACGAGCGCGGAAAGGCCGTAGTCCACCATGAATACGCGAGATAACCCGTAGCTTAACGGCATGGTCTGATAGAAGATCACGGCGGCCAGCCCGGCTTGCGGCGAAAAGAGCCTGCGGCCCAGCAAAAAGAGACAGATACTACTGAGTACTAGAAAAACCGTATTAACCAGCATGGCCGGGCGGTAACCCGGGCCCAGGAGGAAGTAGAAGGGCAACGGCAGCACCGAGATCAGCGGCGCCTTGATGCGAAAAGAATGGGCGTAGGCGGAGGCGAATGCACTGAATCCGCCTTGGGCGAGCTGATGAAAGAAATAAAGGCTGGTTTCGAGATACCAGGCGTCATCAAAAGTCGGCGGCCGCTTGTTGGACCAGGCGTAGGCTTGATCTGCGGCCAGCAGAAAAAGCGTGATCAGCAGGAGAGCCGCCCACTGGACCAGGGCCGGCATGCCGCCGGCAGGGGCGGCGACGGTGGGTTTTTCCGAAACCGGCTGCATTACAACCCCAAAATCGCATTTTCCCGCCGCGGCGGGGCAATATTTGAATGGGCCGCCGGCCTACGCTTCCTCGGGGCCCAGGGCAATCACGAAGTACTGCGCCTGCGCCGCGCCCACGTTTTTGATTCCGTGCTCTTCATTGGAGGCGATGTAGGCGACGCCGCCGGGTCCCAACCGCGACGCCTTGCCCGAAATGGTGACTTCAATCGTTCCCTCCCGGACCAAAAACATTTCTTCATGGAAATGGTGGTGGGGCGGATGCGGCATGCCGCCGGGCGCCAGCGAGGTCTCATGCGCTTCGATCGGGAAGCCTTTGTGCGTCTCGCCGCGCAGAATCGCCCGGGAGACGTTGGCGCCATTTTGCCGGACCGGCAGTTCCTCAAAACGATACGCCTTCGAGGGCAAGGCGGGTTTCGCGGCCGCCAACCCGGCCGGGGTGGTCAAAGCGGGCAGCAGCAGGCCCAACTCTCTTCGCGTGTACCGCATGGAACCTCCTGGATGGATCATGGCAATTGTACCGCCGGCGATCGTCCGGAACGCCGGCGCTCAGGCGACCTCGATATCCCAGCCGAACCCGGGACGATCGGAGGGGCGCGCGTAGACGCCTTCCGGCCCGCGCGTGATCTGATTGTCCTGTTCGAACCGCCGGTAGACCTCCGGCGGCCCTCCCGGCGGCGGCATGAACATCTCGGCCCAGGGCGCGTTGGGCGTCGCCATCACGAAGTGAATACAGTCGAACGTTCCGCCGGTGTGGGGAATCACGGGAATATCATACGCCGCGGCAAGGGCGGCGATGCGGCGCAATTCCGTCAATCCGCCGCACCAATGGATATCCGGCTGCCAGATGGCCGCGGCGTTGTGCTCGAGCAGCTTCCGGAATCCGTAGCGCGTGTACTCGTGCTCGCCGGT
>DASREK010000057.1:0-11121 GCA_035652135.1 Bryobacterales bacterium
GGTCTCAGAGCTTTCGCAGTGAAGCCTTTCCGCGCAGCGGCTCGTTCAAAAAACGCACAAACGGCATCATTCCGGAAAAGAGTTGAACGAGCGTCGCGAACAGCCTGGGGCTTGCGGCGAACTCCGGGGGCTTGCTGACGCCGGCAAGAAACTGCTTGTACCGAAGCAAGTCCGCCGCTGGATGATCGGCTGCAAAACCCTTGGGCGTCCTCGTGAGTTGCTCGCCGTCCATCGCCCCGAAAAGCTTGCGAAACTCCGGCGCTGCTATGATCGACCGGAACTTCTGGTGCTGTGAGGCCAGGTGGCCACGGATTGCCAGCAACGCCTCCGGCTCCGGCATGTACACGCCGCCGGCGATCTCGACGCCCTCCGGCGCGATATGGAAGTAAAGGCCGGCGCAGTTGCGCTTCTGCATGCCGCGGGGGTAAAAAAGCGCCGCGATGTGCGTCTTGTATGGCATCTTATTCGGGCTGAAGCGGACGTCGCGGTAGATCCTGTAGATGGCTCGCGCTGGATCGGTCATCATTTCCGGCGCAAAGCGCTTCATTTCGCGGCCAAGCGCCAGCACGAGTTCGGTCATGGGAGTCTTCACGCTTTCCTCGTAAACCTGCTTGTTCTTGAGAAACCATTCGCGGTCATTGTTTCGTTTGAGGGCTCGGAGAAAGCGCAGAGTTTCTGGCGGAAAGCCCGGAAATGTGTTCTTCATGGCCGACCCTCTATAATAAGTCGTGGGCGACGGATCATGCGCTGCGCGCAGGAAACCTGACTCGCCACGCGGCCCGTCTGACTAACAATGCCTATGGATTCCTCTTCTTCGCGCGCTCCGGCAAACTCCGCCCGGCCCCTGTCCCTCGACTCCGGTTTGCTGCCGGCTCTGCGCGCCATACCGGGCCTTGCCCTGCGCGAGAACGCGCCCCTCGCCCAATTTACGCGGTTCGCCATCGGCGGCCCGGCGGACCTGATAGTCGAAACCGCCGACCCGGATTCCTTCATCTCCGCCATACAGGCTTGCCGCCGGTCCGGCGTCCCTTTTTACGTAATCGGGGAGGGCAGCAACCTGGTTGTTTCGGATGCGGGCTTTCGCGGC
Source organism: Bryobacterales bacterium (assembly GCA_035652135.1). GTDB lineage: Bacteria > Acidobacteriota > Terriglobia > Bryobacterales > JACQDG01 > DASREK01. Next base: position 1,088 of record DASREK010000057.1, read on the forward strand.
GTGGTGCTCCGCTACATCTCGCGGAACATCACAGCCGATGGAAACCTGATTCTGGCCGATGCGGGCGTCGAACTGCAAAGACTGGTTGACTTCGCCATTGCCCACGGTCTGGCGGGCCTGGAGACCCTCGCCGGGATACCCGGCTCGGCCGGCGCAGCGGTTTACGGAAACGCCGGAGCTTACGGACACTCTATCTCGGAGCGCGTGGCTGGCGTCGAATTTTTTGACGGAGATTCCCGGCGTGAGTTCTCGAACGCGCAGTGCTGTTTTGAGTACCGGGAAAGCATTTTCAAAAAGCACAAGGATTGGATGATACTCCGCATTCGCTTCGAGCTCAGCCCCGGCGATTCGGCCGGCCTGCGGCGGCGCGCCGAGGAGATCATGCGGCTGCGCAACGAAAAATTTCCTCCCTCCATGAAATGCGCCGGCAGCATTTTCAAGAATCTCCTCGTCGCCCACCTGCCTCCGGGGGTCGCCGCAGATATCCCTCCGCAGGCGGTTCGGGAAGGCAAGGTGGCTTCCGCGTTTTTTCTCGAACAGGTCGGCGCGAAGGGACTGCGGCGGAACGGGATCCAGGTGGCGTCGTACCACGCCAATCTTATCTACAACGCCGGCGGCGGGACGGCCGCGGACTTGCGCGCGGTGATCAGCGACCTGCGCGACCGCGTCTTCAGCCGGTTTGGCATTCGCCTTGAGGAAGAGGTGCAATACCTGGGCGAGTAGAAGCGGCCGGCTCCGGAAAACGCCGAAACGCGCCGAAGCTTTGCCCGCAGGAGGGCAGTTTCGCGCGCCGCTGGCCAGCCAGGCGGCCTGGCATTGGGGCGGAGCTTCCACACGTCTTGCCTCTCCGAGCGCAGCGAGACCTCCGCTTCTCCCAGGCCGATTTCCATCGAAGAGAAATATCCCCCTGAAGCGCTGTTTGGGACGCCTGCGCGAGGCAGACCAAGAATGCGCCTCCTTTTCGAGCAGTGGCATTAAAGCCGCTGCACGGCGGCAGCTTACTCCGGCCGGCCCACAACCACCACCGCGCTTGGCCGCACGGTAACGTAAAGCTTCTCGCCCTCGCGGCGGAAATATTGTTCATTCCAGCGGTCGGTCAAGCCTGCTTTGCGTTCCGCCAAGACGCGCCCGTCCGCTTCCGGCGTCCAGCTTTCCGGCGCCCGAAACTCCAGCGTCACGCTGACCGGGAAAACCTTAGGATCGAGGCTGCAAGTTGCCGCAAAGCGGTCGGGGCCGAGACGGCGGACCTGGGTGTGTTGGACGACGCGCCGGTAGGCATAGAGCGGCCCCATAGGCACGTACCAGACATCCTGCCGGTTCGACACGTAGCGCAGGTGCTGCTCATAGAACTTGTCCGGGCCATAGTCGAGCCATTGCGGGTGGGACATGAAGTTGTAGATGCCGCCCTTGCCGTAGACCTCGTCGAATTTGCCATTGATTGCGGCCAAGTCGGTGCGGCCCGTCGGAGCTATGCCGCCCTTCTTCTGGACCACCTGCGTGTAGGTAGCGTTATAAGTATGGGGGTCGTAGCTCTGCATGTCGGGTACGATGTGGCCGCCGGTCTCTTCATTCGGATAGTTCCGGGCCACGAGATATCCCGCGCGCTCGAGCTTGCGGTGCACAAAGTCATATTTCGTGCAGAGCCCGCACGGATAAGCAAAGGACCAGACGTGCGGCTGGTCCGTGTTGCGGAGAATATCGTCACGGGAGCCAGCGATCTCGTAATCCGTATAGTGGAAAAAACAAAACCGGAGCGACGGCGGCCAGAGGCACGGATGCGTGCGCGAGTGCGAGCCGATTTCGTGCCCGTTGTGGACGGCTCGCCGAAGAATCGGCCAGAGATCCTCAATCGGACCGCGATCGGTGCTGATGAAAATCGTCGCTTTGATGCCATAGCGATCCATGGTTTCAATCGCGGCCGGGACATATTTCGTCGAATCGTCGATGGTGTGGGTGACAACAGCCCGGGCGTTGTTCAAATACTGCGTCAGGCCCACGAACTGCACCGGATCGCCGGATCGTGGCGGCACGGCGTCTGCGGCGCCTGAAGCCCGCGCCGCAGAGGGCGCCTTCCACAGAAACACCGTAAAATCGGACCAGGCAAGGTGACTTCTCCGTGCTTCGCCGGCGAACCAGAGCAGCGCCCAGCCGCCCGCCACCAACGCCGCAGCTCCGGCCGCTTTACGCATTTCCGTCACCGATTGGCACGCCGTTTATTCTACAATCAGCAGTCTAGGCCTATGCGCATCGTTACCGAATTCAAGTTCACACCGGAAGAAGTCCAGCAGATCACCGCCGCCGCCGAGGACGTCGAGCTGGTGCTCTGCAAAGACCACGCTGAGTTTCTGGAAAAGGTCGCTGACGCCGACGCCATTTACGGCAGCGTCGATAAAGATATATTGGCGCGGGCGAAAAAGCTGCGCTGGGTGCAGGCCGGCGCGGCCGGCGTGGAAAGCATGGCTATGGCGATCAAGGACAGCCCGGTCGTCGTGACCAACTTTGCTTCCACTTTTGCCCCCGCGATCTCCGAAACGGCGATCGGGATGCTTATCTGCCTTACGCGCGGCATCAGCCGCTGGTACGTGCCGCAATTTATGGCGCGCAAGTGGCAGCCGGTGGGTACGGTGAAGAGCCCCGATCATGTCGAGATCAGCGGCCGGACCATGGGGTTTGTCGGCATGGGCGGCATCGGCCAGTCGCTTGCGCGGCGCGCCTACTACGGATTTGACATGAAGATCCTGGCCGTTGATTCCAAGCCGATGCAGCGGCCCTGGTTCGTCTCCGAGCTGCGCGACCCGAGCTGGCTGATGGAAATGGTCCCGCAATGCGACGTGCTAGTGGGCGCGGCGCCCCACACTCCGGAGACGGACAGAATCTTCAACGAAGCCGTATTCCGCGCCATGAAGAAAACGGCCTATTTTCTGGCCCTCTCGCGCGGCAAGCTCTTCGACGATATGGCGCTGGTGAAGGCGCTGAAGGAGGGCTGGATCGCCGGAGCTGGTTTGGACGTTTTCCCGCAGGAGCCGCCCCCGCCGGACCACCCGATCTACGACTGTCCTAACGTGGTGATGACCATGCACACCTCAGGCTGGGGCCCCGACCGGCAGAAGCGGCTGATCGCCCTGTTCGTGGACAATGTACGGCGCTTTGCGAAAGGCCAGCCGCTGTTGAACGTGGTAGACAAGAGCAAGGGGTACTAGGGACAGCGCCATTCGGAGCGGAAATCCGCCTTCTCCCTTATTTTTTTTCCAGCTTCACCGGCTTGCCTGTCTTTACGGATTCTTTGGCCGCTTCGATGATTTCGTTCACGCCTACGTTGATATCCAGTGCGACCAGTCCGTCCAGCGGCCGCCCGGACCGGATGCGGCTGAGGAGATACGTAACCGGCTCGCGGCGGTCTTCGGGAAGCGGAGCTAACGGCGCTTCTTTCTCTTCGCGGCCCTTCCACACACGGACCTTTGGCTCGGTCATATAAATGCTCCCGGAGCGGCCGAACACCTCGAGGTCCTGGAAGCTCCGCGGCAGATCCCAGCTTGCCTCGAAGATCCCCACGCCGTTTTTGTACGTCAGCACCAGCACTGCGCTGTCCTCAACTTTGGGGAAAGTCTCCGGCCGGAGGTGGTTGACTTCCGCATAAACGGCCTCCGGCCGGCCGAGATACCAGAGCGACCACAGCGCGTTGTAGCAGCCGAAATCCATCAGCGCCCCTGCGCCGTTCTTTACCGGGTCTGTCAGCCAATCGAAGAAAAACTTGTTCCGGACGCCCGATGAGCTAGGACCGCCGTGCCCTACTATGCCGTGCAGCCGCCACACGGGCCCGATGGCCCCGCTATCCGCCTGCGCCTTGGCCGTGTAATTGGCGGGCCACCACGCCATCTGGTAATTGGTCATCACCTGGATCCCATATTTCTTTGCCAGATCGCGGATCCTCAGCGCGTCCGCGTACGTGGCCGCCAGAGGCTTTTCGAAAATCACGTGGATTTGGCGCGGCGCGCAATACTCTACAATTTCCAAATGGCGGTTGTTCTCGACGAACGCCCAGACCACGTTGGGCTGCTTGGCTTCGATCATCTGCTTGTAATCGGTGAAGTATTCGGCATTCGGCGCGAGCTTTTTGGCCTCGGCGGCCAGCTCCTGGTTTGGCTCGGCGATGCCGACAAGATTCGCCTCAGGCATTGCCGCCATGCGGCCCAGATGATTCCATACGTGCGAATGGACGAGGCCTATCACCGCCAGCTTGGGGCGGACCGCCAGCGGCTGCGCATCAGCGGCCATCGCGGCAGAGAACAAAAGCAGGCAAGAGGTTATAGCGTGTTTCATATGGTGACATTCTAACGCTCCGAAAAGCCGGGAAGCGGGAAGGGAGCACGCGCCTCCGCGCTCGGGCGCAGCCGTTTGCCCGTTCTTGTCAGAGCTGGCCCGCCTGGCCCGAGCCGGGTAAACGAGCCCTGTTTCAAACGTTCGGCGTGAACTGGGCCAGATCATAAATCCCCAGCGTCTTCTCCAGGCCCGCGACCGCATCCACGTTCTTCTCGAAGCCGTCTCCGCCGAAAAGCTGGTTCTCCTTTTTCTCAAATTCGTCGCCGAGCGCATCGTATTCGTGCTGCGAAACGATCTTATGGAATTCAGGGAACAGCACCGTGTCCTCGCGCGCCTCGTGCGGCTCGTACATGCGGATGAACTGGCGCATCGCATCTCCGAGGCTGCGCCGCTGCTCAGTGTCTTTCAACATCGCTGGTGTAGCGAGACGAGTGATGGTGTCGGTCAGAATCCGGCCTTTCTGGTGCTGGGCGGCCAGAACATCAACCAGGTCCGTGAGGCGATTGGCCTTCTTGAAGCGCGGGAAAAGGTAATCTTCCTCCAGCTTCTCGTGATAGTCCTCGACGAAGTTTCGGATTAGCTTCGCCGAGCCGGCGAGGACATCGGGCGGGAAATCCTGCCGCGCCTCCAGCCGGGCTAATATATCGCGATAAATCAAGATCACTCGCTTGAGAACGCCGTGCTCGCGCATCAGATCTTCGCCGGGACCAACCTCTTCCGCCGTTTCGCCGCCGGCCTTGGAGCCGCCTTCGTTCTTCGAGCAGCCGGAAACCAGAAGACCCGTTCCGAGGAGCGCCGCACCGTGCAGCAGCCCCCGGCGGGCCAAACGAATTTCAGAGATCATGGAAAGGGCCTCCTTGCCAAACTCTACCACTGATTTTGCTGCTATCCTTTGCACTGAGGCTCCACGCCGGGAGGGACGGCTATGGTCGGGACCAGCCGCCGGGAATTCTTAGCTGCCGCCGCGCTGCCAGCCGTGGGCCGCGGTCCGGGATCGCGGCGCATGTTTGTCTGCCTGCACGAGACGACCTCCGCCGGATTTGGCTTTCGCGAGGCGATGGAAGGATACGCCAAAGCCGGCGTCCGCGCAGTCGAAGTCACTTTCCCTAAATTGCAGGAATTCACCCAGGCGGAATCGCCGGCCGTCGCCCGGCGGCTGCTCGCAGATCTGGGCTTGACCGTAGTTTCCTGCGGCAGCCAGACGGGAATCGCCGAACCAACTCCGGCGCGGGCGAAAAATCTGGCCGCTTTGAAAGCCAAATGTGAATTGGCCCAGGCAATGGGGTTTGACCGGATGGTCATGCCGTCGTTTACTTTCGAGCGCTACAAAGAGGACGACTACAAGCGGGCCGTGGATAACTTGCGGGAAGCCGGTGAAATTGCGAAGCCGTACAGGCTGTCGCTGATGCTCGAATTTGTGCGCACCACGAACTTCATCGGCTCGCTGCCCACGGCTCTGAAGCTGGTGCGGGAAGCCGGCCATCCCAATGTGAAAGTCATGCTGGACACCTATCACTTCTGGGGCGGCGTGAGCAAGTTCGAAGACTTGGAATTGCTCCGCGACGGAGAGCTCCATCACCTGCATTTCGAAGACACGCCGGCCAGTCCGCCCCGGGAGCTGCTCGAGCAGCGGCACCGCGTCTACCCGGGGCAGGGGATTGCGCCGCTGCGGCGAATTCTCGATGTTCTATGGCGCAAGAAGTATGCCGGCCCGCTTTCGGTCGAGCTGTTCGATCCAGTCATCCAAAAAACGGATCCTTATGAAATCGCCCGGAGAGTGCGCGCCGCTACGGAGCCCTTCCTGCGATAGCGCCGCGGATACCTGGAAGCGCGGCATTGGCGGCTGCGAGGGCAGGAGCGGATTTTTTGAGACGATATTACTTTCGGCTTCGAGAGTCTGAACTGGAGTTCGCCGGCGGCGATGTGCTTCCTTAACTATTTGATCCCAAGGTACGAGTGTTCCAAGCTGTGGCGATGAATGGGACGCTGGGAGGCGCAGGTTGATCCAGTGCAGTGGGTCGCCGGCGATGGTTCTGCTCGGAAGACTACAGGAGTGTACAAATATGAAGGCCCTGGGAGGCCTGCTATTGCTGGCCTCTTTCCTTCTGCCGCTGGAAGCGGCGCAAAAGCCGTTTGACGCCGGAGCATTGCTGCGTCTCGCTCGCATTTCCGACCCGCAGCTCTCCCCCGACGGAAAGACAGTCGCATTCGTGGCGCAAACGCCGGATCTGGAAGCCAATACCCGCCCCACGCGGATCTATGTGGTCCCCCTGGCCGGCGGCCTCTCTCAAATGGTCGCTGCGGAAGGCTCTCAAAATGAGCGGCCGCGCTGGTCGCCCGATTCCCGGCATATCGCCTTCATCTCCGACCGCTCCGGCTCCTCGCAGGTGTGGATCATGGACGCCGACGGGAAGAATCCGCGCCAGATCACGAATCTTTCAACCGAAGCCAGCGGCGTGCTGCTCTCGCCGGATGGCAAGAATCTGATTTTTGTCAGCTCTGTGTTTCCCGATTGCAAGGACGACGCGTGCAACAAGGCCCGCCTCGAGGCGCGCGCCAAAAGCAAGGTCCACGCCCGAATCTACACTACGCTGCTCTATCGCCACTGGAACGAATGGAACGACGGCCGCCGCAGCCATATTTTCGCAGTCTCTGTGCAAGGCGGCGCGCCGCGCGATCTGACGCCGGGCGACCACGATGCGCCCACTTGGGAACTGGGCGGGCCCGATGGCTACGCCGTCTCGCCGGACGGCAAAGAACTTTGCTACGCCATGAAGGTTGAGCAATCGGCGACCAGCACCAATAACGATCTCTACGTAGTCCCGATAGAGGGCGGCCCGAGCAAAAAGATCTCCAACAACCCGGCCGACGACGAATCCCCCGTTTACTCGCCGGACGGCCGGTACATCGCCTACCGCGCGCAGCTTCGGGCGGGCTACGAGAGCGACCGCTTTCGCCTCATGTTGCATGAGCGCGCCACCGGGACCATTATTAACCTGACCGAGGCGCTGGACCGATGGGTGGATGCAATCGCCTGGTCCCCAGACTCGAGCCGCCTGTTTTTTACGGCCGAAGATCGCGGGCGGCGGCCGATCTTCACCATTCCGGTAACCGGCGGCGCGATTCGAGTGGCCGTGGGCGGAGACGCTTACCTGGGGGACATGCAACTGGCGCCGGACGGCAAAACTATGATTTACAGCGGCCAGAGCGCGTCGAGCCCCGCGGATATCTTTCGCGGCTCTTCCTCCGGCGGCTCCCCGGTGAAGCTGACCCGCCTCAATGACAGCCTGCTCAGCGAATACCGCACGACGCCCCTCGAAGAGATCTGGTACGAAGGCGCCGAAGGCGCCCGCGTCCAGGGGCTGGTGGTCAAGCCGCCCGACTTCGACCCCCGGAAAAAATATCCTCTGCTGACGCTCATCCACGGCGGGCCGCAGTCGGCGTGGGGCGAGAGCTGGAGCTACCGCTGGAACGCGCAGGTGTTCGCCGGCGCTGGCTATGTAGTATTCATGCCAAATCCGCGGGGATCCACCGGCTTCGGGCAGGCGTTCATTGACGGCGTCAACGGCGATTGGGGCGGCAAGGCCTATCAGGACATTATGAACGGCGTAGATCGAATGACCCTGGAGCCGTACATCGACGCCAGCCGCTCGGGCGCCGCCGGAGCTTCTTTCGGCGGCTATATGATCAACTGGATCCTCGGGCACACCGATCGCTTCAAGGCTCTGATCTCCCATGATGGTGTGTTTGACCTGCGCAGCGAGACGCTGGCCACCGATGAGCTGTGGTTTCCGCTTTGGGAATTCAAAGGAATGCCTTGGGAAAATGCTGAAATGTATGCGCGCTGGTCGCCCTCGGAGTTTATCACGCAGTTCAAGACGCCGACCCTGGTCATCCACGGCGAGCAGGATTACCGGGTGCCATACGGCCAGGCGCTCCAGCTTTTCACCGCGCTTCAAATGAGGAAGGTTCCGTCCAAGCTGCTTTTGTTTCCCGACGAGGGCCACTGGGTTCTCAAGCCGCAGAACAGCCGGCTTTGGTACGAGAGCGTTCTGGCCTGGATAGATCAATGGCTGAAAGGCGGAAGCCCATGAAGCGGAAGGCAAAGACGACGCTGGCGGTGATCATTTTTGCGGCGGCGGTATTGGCTTTGATCGCGTACTCGACGCTGAATCTCGGCGGATACAGTTGCGAGGTTTGCATTGAGTTTCACGGCCAATCCAAATGCCGGAGCGCCCAGGGATCGAGCGAGCAAGAGGCCCGCCGAACCGCCGCCGACAACGCGTGCGCCTTTCTGGCCTCCGGCGTTACCGACAGCATAGCCTGCACAAATACCCCTCCTCAGAGCGTCCGGTGCGAGAAAAAGCGGTAGGGAAGGGCGGGGAGGCTTGCCCCAGAGGTGTGTCCGGGCGGCTCCGCAGAATCTGTGTGAATCCTAACGACCTCTCGATTTTTCAACAACTTCAGGTTGGCCTGAAGATTGCGTTAAATCGTACGGAAATGAGCCGAACTGCCTTATTGCTCGTTTTGTCCCTCTCAGGGTGCGCATTGCAGGCAGCCACTTTGGAAAAGCTGACCCTGGATGAAATGGTCGCCCGGTCTACCGCCATCGTCCGCGCCCGGGCAGTGACTGCTTCGGCCCTGTGGATCGGTCCAACAATTTACACCCGGACTCATTTTCAGGTGCTCGAAACCTGGAAAGGCCCGAACGCTGCGGCAGTGGACGTAACAGAGCCGGGCGGGAGCATTGGATCAGCCGCACAGGAGTACTCCGGAGTGCCGCACTTCACCCCGGGCCAGGAATTCGTGCTGTTTCTGTGGACCGGCCCGAGCGGCAGGACCCAGGTAATCGGTCTTTCTCAGGGCATCTTCAGCGTAGAGCGCCCCTCGGGCGGCGCGGCTACGGTGCGGCGCAAGCCAAGCGGCGGCTTGATGCTGGCGCCCGGCGCCGGCGCTCCCGTGACGGACGAGGAAGTAGTCATGCCGCTTTCATCGCTGGCTGCTCACGTCCACGCGGCTTTGACGCCGAAATAGCGCATGCGGCGTTGGACTCAATTTCCGATTCTGCTGGCCTGGCTGGCCTCGAGTGCGTTTGGGTATTACCACTTCATTCATTACCCTTCTCGATCCGGCCCCTACACGCCCATCTATGCGAAGTTCGATCTGAGCGCGCTGGTCAACAAAACCGTCTACTTTTACGTTTCGGATCAGGTTCCGAACCTAGCGCCGACGGACAGCTATGAGGCGCTCATAGGGCAGGTCCGGCAAGCCCTCGCCGTGTGGAACGGCGTTTCTACATCCGATCTGCGGGTCGGTTTTGGCGGGATAACGAATATCGCCTCGTATCAGCCGCGGACAGCCGGCGCTGAGATCGTGTTTGACGACCTGCCTCCGGGGGTATTGGGCCTTGGCGGACCGGCCACGTTGGGCGCTCCAGCCAACGGATTCATTCCTATCATCCGATCGCGAGTGATTTTGCCCCGCGATCTTAGCGACCCGAGCCGCACCAGCGCCAGCCAATCGTTTTTTACCAGCCTCGTTCACGAAATCGGGCATGCCTTAGGGTTGCAGCACACCATGGCCGGCTCAGCCATGTCGATGGAGCCCACCCGCAGCACGAGCCGGGCGCAACCGCTCGGGGCCGATGACGTCGCCGCGATTTCGCTGCTGTATCCCGCGCCGGCATTCAATTCGGCATTCGGGTCGATTACGGG
>DASREK010000058.1:0-4312 GCA_035652135.1 Bryobacterales bacterium
AGAATCGTCTCATGGTTGAGCCTCCTGAAACTTGGTATTGGTTCTTCTCGGAACCCAATCCAGGCTACCAGAGGCTCAACCTGCTACCCTTCCCGCTGCCGTTCCGGGTTCAAAGCTAATTTGGACAAGAGTGATTCGCCAGCAGCGTATCGGCTAACGCGCCATCGCTCCCGCAGAACTCTTCTTCTTCAAACCTTTTTGATTTTTTCTCGCGTGTTCTTTCCTAAGGCATGTGGCCCATACCGTGCTGCTTGTATAGAACCCGGCGGGCCCAGGCGCCTGCCGGCGGTCATCCAGGTATTTGGAGGAATTATGGCACGCAGATCACAAACCAGCGGCCGGCGAACCAGCGCCAGCAAGTCGAGCAAGTCCAAGTCAACCACGTCGCGCCGCGGCGGTTCGAGTGCGCCGACTCGCCGCAGAGCATCAAAGAGCTCGACGGCCCGGCTTCCTCGCAGCTCCAAAACGGCGGTGCGGGCCGGGGGAAAACGCGGCGCGCGAGAGGAGCCCGGGGGCGGAATGGACCTTGAAGAATGACGCGCGGAGACGTTGGCTCGAAAAACCTGTCCTGCAAGAAATAGCTCCACAATGAGTAACGCGCGCGCTCGAGATGGGACCACGATGGCGGACTGCCAAGTATTACATTCTCCTCTCTCCACCGGCGTTTCGATGGCCATCTTCTCGAACAGGCCAATGTCGAGGTCCCGTTTTCCTTTGCGCGGCCGTTTCTGGCGGCTCGCCGCCGGCGGTACGGAAGGATCCGGTTCGGAAGCAGCCGTGACAGGCGTTGCGTCCGGGGCTGTGCGACTGGTGTAACTTCCGATTCGCAAATCAGGAAAACTTTTCGCGAAGATTTTTCGCGATGCGCCGCCGCAGGAGGCGAGCCGGTAACGGTGGCTCGCGGTGAGGGCGGCTTCGTGCGAGGCTCTCCCGGCCGCCCGCTCCGCGGCAGGGCGGGCCAGGCCCGTCATTTGGCATTATGTTTGTAAAGGACGTAACGAGGAGGGTTTCGATTGAACATCGCCCAGGTGTCGCCCTTGTATGAGAGAGTACCGCCGAGAATGTATGGCGGAACGGAACGGGTTGTTTCTTATTTAACAGAAGAGTTGGTTCAGATGGGCCATGATGTCACATTGTTCGCCAGCGGAGATTCCATTACGAAGGCGCGCCTGATCGCCCCTTGCCCGGAGGCGCTCCGCCTCAATGTCAACTGCATCGACCAAATGGCGCACCATATGGTTATGCTGGAGTGGGTGCTCCAGAGGGCGGCGGAGTTCGATATCATTCACTACCACACGGACTACTTTCATTTCCCGTTTTCCAAGCGCCAGCGGACCCCCTCCGTTACAACTCTGCACGGGCGGCTTGACATACCGGATCTGGTCCCTCTGTATCGCGAGTTTCGCGAACTGCCGCTGGTCTCCATCTCGAATGCCCAGCGGCAGCCCCTGCCTTGGGCGAACTGGGTAGGAACCGTTTATCACGGCTTGCCCAGACATCTTTACACATTGCACGAGGAGCCGGGAGAGTATCTCGCCTTTCTGGGCCGCATTTCGCCGGAAAAAGGGGTGGACCGCGCGATCGAAATCGCCAAACGCGCGGGAATTCCGCTAAAGATTTCGGCGAAGGTTGATAAGGCCGACTACGAGTATTACTGCGAGCACATCAAAAGGCTGCTCGATCATCCGCTGATTGAATTCATCGGGGAGATCGGCGAGGGGGAAAAGAACGACTTTCTCGGCAACGCGTATGCGTTCTTGTTTCCGATCAACTGGCCCGAGCCCTTTGGCATTGCAATGATCGAATCGATGGCCTGCGGAACCCCGGTAGTCGCATTCCGCCGCGGATCGGTTCCGGAGGTCATCGAGGAAGGAGTAACCGGTTTGATCGTCGACAGCATCGAAGAAGCAGTCAGGGCGTTGAACCGGATTCCTGCTCTGGATCGCGCCTGCTGCCGCCGGCGGTTCGAGCAGCGGTTCGACGCCTGCCGCATGGCCAGGGATTATATAAATATCTACGAGCGGCTTGTAGACCGAAGGCAGGCGGCGGCCTGAGAAGGGTTTGCCTTGGAAGTCATTCGGGTAAAAGATCAATATTACATACTGGCAGTATCTTCATTGGCGGACGTCAGGACCCGCGTACTGAAGCACGGCGACACGTTCGCTGTTTTCGACCGCTATGGAGACATCCAGCCCGTTGGCCTCGGCGAACAGGGCATCTATCACGAAGGGACGCGCTTTCTTTCCCAGCTCGTGCTAACCCTCGGCATGGGACGTCCGCTGCTGCTCGGCTCCACGGTGCGGCAGGACAATCTTCTGCTGGCCGTGGATTTGACCAATCCCGACGTCACCGTCAATGGAAAGATTGTTCTGCCTCGCGGAACCCTGCATATCTACCGGACGAAATTTTTGTGGCAGAGCCGCTGTTATGAGCGCTTCCGCATCTGGAACTACGGCTTGGACGCCGTGGATTTTTCCTTTTCCCTGCAACTGGACGCCGATTACGCGGATATCTTCGAGGTGCGCGGTTTGAAGCGGCAGCGTAAAGGGCATTTTTTGGAAAGCAAGACCGACGAAAACGGAATTCTGTTTGGCTACGAGGGGCTTGACCGGGTGCTGCGCTGGACCCGCATCGAGGCCACGCCCAAGCCAAGCGCGGTCAGCGAGTCCACGCTCAGCTTTTCCACGCGGCTGGCCCCCAAGGCGGAGGCGACCTTCTTCATCACACTCACTTGCGAGAGCGATCCTTCCGAGGCGGCCGAACCGCAGTCCGAGTGCCGCTCGTATGCCTGCGGAATCGAAGAAGCCACGGTGGCGCTGAAGAAAGCCAGGAGCGACGATTGCGAGATCCACACGTCCAACGAGCAGTTCAACGACTGGCTGAATCGTTCCGCAGCGGACCTCCACATGATGCTCACCAGCATGCCCACCGGACCGTATCCATATGCCGGGGTGCCGTGGTTCAGCACGCCCTTTGGGCGCGACGGCATCATCACGGCCCTGGAAGTCCTGTGGTTTAAGCCTGAAATTGCCCGCGGCGTGCTGTCGTATCTGGCTGCGACGCAGGCGATCGAGAAGGCGCCGGAGCAGGATGCCGAGCCGGGAAAGATCCTGCATGAAGCGCGCCAGGGCGAGATGGCTCACCTCGGCGAAGTGCCGTTCCGCAGATATTACGGCAGCGTGGACGCCACGCCTTTGTTTGTAATGCTCGCCGGCGCCTATTACCAGCGGACGGGCGACCGGCCGTTTATCGAATCCATCTGGCCCAACATCACACTGGCGCTGAAGTGGATCGACAACTACGGCGACCGCGACCAGGACGGCTTCGTCGAGTATTTCCGGCAATCCTCGAAGGGATTGGTCCAGCAGGGCTGGAAAGATTCGCAGGACTCGATCTTTTACGAGGATGGGCGGCTGGCGGAAGGGCCAATCGCGCTTTGCGAGGTTCAGGGTTATGTTTACGCCGCCAAGCGCTACGCCTCGGATTTGGCAGCCATGCTGGGCTGCCAGGAGCAGGCGGCCGAACTGTCGCGGCAGGCGCTCGAGCTGCGGGAGCGGTTCGAAAAAGCCTTCTGGTGCGAGGACCTCAATACGTACGCGCTGGCGCTGGACGGCCGGAAGAGGCCCTGCCGCGTGCGCACTTCCAATGCGGGCCATTGCCTATTCACCGGGATCGCCGAGCCGGAGCATGCGCGCGCGGTGGCCACAACGCTTCTCGAGCCGATTTCGTTCTCCGGGTGGGGCATCCGGACCGTTGCGTCTTCCGAGGCGCGCTATAACCCGATGTCCTACCATAACGGCTCCGTCTGGCCGCACGACAATGCGCTCATCGCGGCCGGACTGGCCCGATATGGGCTGAACGAGGCCGCGGGCAAGGTTTTGACCGGACTCTTTGATTCTTCCTTATTCCTCGAACTGCACCGGCTGCCTGAGCTGTTTTGCGGCTTCGCGCGCGGGGTAGGAAAGGGGCCGACGCTCTATCCGGTTGCCTGTTCCCCGCAGGCCTGGGCGGCGGCTTCTGTATTCTTAATACTTCAAGCCTGCCTGGGGATGACCTTCGACCAGCCCAAGCGGCGGATCTACTTCCATCACCCGTACCTGCCGCCGTATTTGCAAAAAATGCAAATCCGCAACTTGAGGGTCGGCGATACCATCGTGGACTTATCGCTTGAGCGTTACCTGCACGTAGTGGGCGTCAACGTGCTCCGGCGGGAAGGGCAGATTGACGTTATCAGTATCAAATAAACATCTGGGGCAAGACCGAACTCCGCTTAATTCAGGCCGGCGGCCATGCTCGGCGCAGGCTTGTCTGC
>DASREK010000059.1:0-20356 GCA_035652135.1 Bryobacterales bacterium
GGCTGGATCGCGCCTGGGCCGGGCAAATCGAAATTAACGTTGGGCGCGATATAATCCTTTCGGGTCAGCGCGCCGACGTAGCCGATGTTCCAGACTGTTCCGGAGACGATCTCGCGCTGGACCATCAGATTGAACTGCTCCACATAAGGGTTGCGGAGATCGAGCGCCATCGCCGTCAAGTTTCCGGTCGGGTTCAACGGGTCCGTCGGCGCTGGCAGCGGAAAGCCGTCCGAGATCCTGTTGATCGGCGTTAATGGAGTGGTGCTGACCGAATACAGGCTCACAAACGGCGGATTGCGCAAGGCGGAGGTTGAGCCGAAGAAGATCGGGTAGTAGTTGATCCCGAAGCCGCCTCGCACCACGGTCCGCGGCGTGACCGTTGCCGCAAAACCAAAGCGCGGCCCCAAGTTGTTGTAATCGCCGGGGACGCCAGCGCTGCCCGACACTCCATTCTGGCCGGCGATGATGATCTTGCCGGCCGCCAGATCCACGTTCGAGATCCGGTTGGCCACCTCGTGCTGCGGGGTAAAAATCTCGTAGCGCAGGCCGAGATTCAGAGTCAGCCACTGCGTCACGCGCCAGTCATCCTGGACGTAAACGGCAAATTCGGTGTTGCGGAATCCCGGGACGACCAGATACTTGGAGCGGACTGTCGCCGAGGGATACCCCAGCAAAAGCGAAGCGATCGAGTTCCCGCTGCGCGCCACGTCGCCCGAAGGGTCGTTCGTAAAGTTGCCGTCGAAGCTGAACTGGCCGCGCGCCTGGGGGCTTTGGAAGGGACTGGTTTGCCGCCGGCGAATATCCGTTCCCGTCTTGATATTGTGGCCCGAGCGGTTGTAGGTCACGCTTCCCACATATTGGAAGACGTTGTTGATCGTAATGATTGGAATGAAATTGCTGTCGCCCAGCCCTCGAAACCCGGCAATGACCATCTGTGTCAGGCCCGAGCTGTCGGCGTCCACGTTTCCGCCGGGAATGCCCAGCTGCTGGTCGACGTTGTTTCCGTAATTCGGCGGAAGGGTGTGGATTGCGTAGCGCGCATAACCGGCCTTGAATTCCGCCAGCAGGTTGGGACGAAAGGTGTGCACGTAATTCAAGTGGAGGCCCTGAGCGCGCTGGCGGCTGGCCCCGGCGAACTGGGCGGTGTCGCCGCCGGCTTGTATGTTGCCGATCTTGGGCAGTTGCGGAGGAAGAAACGTGTTCGTGTCGTTAAACGAATACCGGGCGAAAAAGATGTCGCGATCGGAGAAATGCTGATCGATTTTCGCGTCAAACGTGTCATCGCGCTGGGTTTTGGCAGGATTCTGGGTGAAATTGTTCACCAATCCGCCGGTCTGCGGAATCGGATAAAGGGCCACCACCTTTGCCGCGACCGGATCGATCAAGCTTGGGGGAATCTGGTCGTTGGGGAAGCGGTCGCGGATCGACACCCCGGGTCGCGACGGATCGCTCCGGGTGGTGGTGGGATCAAAAATAGGGTTCACTCCGGCAAAGTTCCCCTGCCGCATGGCCAGAGTGGGAACCGTGCTGGTGAACGTTTGTCCCTGGCGCAGCCGGAAGCCCTCGTAATCGCCGAAAAAGAAGGTCTTGTTCTTTTTGATGGGACCACCCAGACTGCCTCCGAACTGGTTTTGCTTGTAAGCCGGAGTCGGGCCCGGGCCCGCAAAGAAGTTCTTGGCGTCCAGATGCTCGTTCCGGAAGAACTCGAAGAGCGAGCCGTGCAGATCGTTGGTCCCCGATTTCGTAATCAGATTAATGACGCCGCCGGCGGTGCGGCCGATTTCGGCGGAGTAAAGATTGGTCTCCACGCGGAATTCGGCCAGCGCATCCATCGATGGCTTGACGATGATCGTTCCGATAAAGCGTTCGTTGTCGTCCATGCCGTCGATGAGGAAATTGTTGTTGGTGTCGGGCTGGCCGTTTACGGCGACCGAGGAAGCCCGCCGGCGGTCATCGGGGCGATTCCCGCTCGACAGCGCATTGTTCACGCCTTCCGTTGCACCCGCGGCAAGACGGGCCAAGGTGACGAAGTTCCGCCCGTTCAGGGGCAGATCTTCGACAGCCCGGTCATTCACCAGCGTTCCCACGGAAGATTTTTCCGATTGCAGCGCCGGCGTTTGCGCGGTCACTTCGACGCTCTGCTCCAACTGGCCTACCTCGAGCCGCACATCCACGCGCAGCCGGTCGCCAACCGCCAAAACGACCCGGGGCACTGTGAACGTCTTGAAGCCCTGCATCTCGGCCCTGACGCTGTAAGGACCCGGAGGAAGCAAAGGAATCAGATAATTTCCCGTGCTGTCGCTCACCGCCGCCCGGGTGGCGCTGGTGTCGAGGTTTTCGGCAGTCACCCGAACTCCAGGCAGAACCGCGCCGCTGGGATCGGTTACGGTTCCGAGAATATCGGCGGTGGTAACCTGCGCCCGCAGAGGCAGGCACAACAAACCCGTCATGGCGCACAAGGCTGCGAGGACTCGGGCGCCCACAGCAGAACGTAAAAACTTAGCGTTCATTTTGACCCCCTTCTCCATCCCACTTCCGCAGAACTTCCCCCATCATGCCCCGCCGCAACGTTCAACGATTTGTTTTTCTTTTATACCTCGCCGGATCGTGTGTCAAGCTGGCCGGCCGGCGGCCTCCTGCTCCTTTCCAGGCCCTGGCGAGCGCACGGCGCCAGATGGAGATTTTCTTTGCTTCAGGCCGCCACAGTTTGGCCTCAGAAACACGCGGAGCAAGGGGCCGCCACTGAGCTCGGCCGGCGGACTCTGGCTGCCTTGCGGCGGGAGATCTCCTGCCCCTCGAGAAATTCGCATCGGCAGCACCGTAATCTGGTCTGCGAGAAATAAATAAGCCTCGAAATAGAGCCTACGGACGCTTCTCGGTGTGGGAGTTCCTGGTTCGGGCAGGAAGCAGGCTCTGCGGCAGAGCAAATGCCACGTAGGTCCCGCCGGATGGCGCGCCGGATTTGCCGCCGCCGCAGGCTATTATGACGAACTCCCGGCCGCCGGCCTCATAAACTGCCGGCGTGGCATTGCCGGCTGCGGGCAGTGTAGTTTCCCAAAGCAGAGCTCCCGTTTTCTTATCGAATGCGCGGAACTTTTTGTCAAAATTTGTCGCGCCAATGAAGACCAAGCCGCCGGCGGTAACAACAGGTCCGCCGTAGTTCTCGCTGCCGGTATTGCGCATTCCCTTTTCAGCCAGGGCCGGGTACTCGCCGAGCGGGACCTGCCAGGCGATCTTGCCCGTGTTCAAATCAATCGCGTTGAGCGTTCCCCATGGAGGCTCCACGGCCGGATAGCCTTCCGGGTCGAGAAACCGGTTGTAGCCGTCGATGCCGTATTTCAGATCGATCGGCGAGGGCTCGGTGGAATTTTGCACCTGCCAGTCTTCCCCGTAGAGCAAGTAGCGCGCCAGAGCGCGAACCGCCGGCTGCGGGAGATTAGCAAACGCGGGCATCCGGCCGGCCCCCTGCCGGATGATCGCGTAGACATCGGCTTCATTGAACCGGTCGCTGAGATGCTCGAGCGAAGGAAACTCGGGCGGGGTCCCGTGCAGATCGTCGCGGTGGCAGGAGGCGCAGTTTCTTTGATACAGCTCGCGGCCGCTGGTTTGCGCGGCGCCCCGGGGACGCTCCACCAGTCTCAGGATCCAAGCCATTTCGTTGGAGTTCACATAGAGAATGCCGGTTTCCGGGTCAAACGCCGAGCCGCCCCATTCCGCGCCTCCATCAAAACCGGGGAATATGATGGTTCCTTCGCGGCTCGGAGGCACGAACTGCCCGGCGCTGCGCAGCTTCCGGAATCGCTCCAGCACGGCCTGGTGAGCTTCTGGTGTGCGCCGGGTGAGCATGGCTTCCGTCAGCATCTGCCGGGCGAAGGGGGGCGGCACGGTGGGGAGAGGCTGCATGGCGGCGGCTGCTTCGCCATCCACGTCGCTGGCAGGATATTTTCTCAACTCGATGGGGAATAAAGGCTTGCCGGTCTCCCTCTCGAAGAGAAATACGTGGCCGGATTTCGTGGTTTGGGCGACCGCATCGACCAGACGGCCTCCGCGCCGGACGGTGACCAACGACGGAGGCGACGGAAAGTCGCGATCCCACAGGTCGTGGTGCACGGACTGAAAATGCCAGAGCCTCTTGCCCGTCCGCGCGTCGAGGGCGAGCAGGCAGTTGGCGAACAAGTTGTCCCCGAGGCGGTTGGCGCCGTAGAAATCGAATGCGGCGGATCCTGTAGGAGCGAAGACGATCCCGCGCTTCACGTCCAGGCTCATTCCTGCCCAATTGTTCGCGCCCCCGATGTATTGCCAGGCGTCCTTCGGCCAAGTCTCATAGCCGAACTCGCCGGGATGTGGAATCGTGTGGAACGACCAGCGCAACGCGCCTGTCCGGACGTCGTACGCGCGGATGTCGCCGGGAGAGGAGGGAAGCGTTTCGCTCACGATGCTGCCGATGATCAGCAAATCTTGATAGACGATGCCCGGGCTGGTGGCCGAAATCGACATCTGCTGGGGATTGCGCCCCAGGTTCTCGCGCAGATCGATGCGGCCCTCGCGGCCGAAACTGGAAATGAGACGGCCGTTGCGGGCGTCAAGGGCATAAAGATATTGCCGGGCAGCAAAAAAGATGCGCTCGTCAACACCGTCAGACCAATACGTGACGCCCCGGTTGCGGGCTTTGCCCAACACCTTTCGGCCCTGGCTGGGATCGAAGCTCCAGCGCAGTTTCCCACTTGCCGCGTCGAGGGCGATGACGCGCAGCTTGGGCGTTGTAGCGTACAAGACTCCGTTTACAATGATCGGATTGCACTGCATCTCAGAGCCGGAAAACTCATCGCCGGTATCGAAGCGCCAGGCCATTTCCAGCCGGCGCACGTTGCTGCGGTCAATTTGTTTCAGGCTGGAGTAGCGGATGCTTTCGGGCCCGCCGCCATAGACGGGCCATTCGCGCTGCGCCTGCCTCGCGATCGGCTGGCTGGCGAACCCGTAAGCGGCCAACAGATGGAATGCGGCCACCAAGACCGCGCGGAAGTTTGGCATCAGCGTTCCTGATGTCAGATTATCATTGGCGATTCGGGCCCCGGTCAATAGCTCGCGGCTGCGGCGGCAGATTGCGCAAGAATGGCTGCACTGCCTTGCTGCTGCTGCTCTTCTCGTGGAAAATGAAGACTCCGATGGGCGCCCGCCGCTACAGATGAGATTTCGGATCGCATTCGCGCTCCTTTGCGCGCCTTTCTTCTGTGCGCGGGGTCTTTTTGCCGCCGAGCCGGAGCCCCCGCGGCAGCCCATTCCGTACAGCCATAAGACCCACGCCGCCGCCGGCTTGCAGTGCCGGGATTGCCACGAGATGCCCGGGGCAGGGAAGGCCGCCGGCAACCCGAAGGAAGAAAGGTGCATGGGGTGTCATGCCACCGTAAAGCGCGAGAGTCCGGCCATTCAGAAGCTCGCGCAATATTACAAGGACCGAAAACCTGTGCCCTGGGCCCGCGTTTACCAGATTCCCGATTACGTTTTCTTCTCCCACAAGGCGCACCTGAGCCGGCAAGGCATTTCCTGCGAGACCTGCCACGGCCCAGTCGCCCAGCGCGACGTAATCACGATGGAGAAGCCGGTCAATATGGCCGACTGCATGTTCTGCCACGACCAGTGGCGCGTCCCCATTGCGTGCAACGCGTGCCACGAGTAAAAGCCGGCGGCCTCGGGCACGGATGGCTGAGTCACCTGTCAAGATCGGATACGGGCGTGGGCGCGCCTGTTCGAAACCTTTTCCGCAAGCCGTGTCATAATACCTCCATGCGACTTCCGAAATTACTGCGCGTGAAGCAGCACTTCCCGAGTCGCGTCCTTGCCGACGTGGGCGGGGCGGTGCGGAAGGAATTGGAATCAGCGGCGTGGACCTGGCAGGTCAAGCCGGGCTCGCGCATCGCCATCGGCGTAGGCAGTAGGGGCATTACGAATATCGCAATGATCGTCAAAGCGGTGGTCGATTTCTGGAAGTCGCGCGGCATGCGCCCGTTTATCATCCCGGTAATGGGCAGCCACGGGGCGGCCACGGCCGAAGGCCAGGCCGATGTGCTGGCGCACTACGGCATCATCGAGCAGACGATGGGCGCGCCGATCATCAGCTCCCTCGATGTGGTGCCGCTCGGCCCGACGCCCGAAGGCATCGAAGTGGTCATGGACCGCACGGCCTTCGAGAGCGACGGCGTGATGCTGGTGAGCCGCATCAAGTGGCACACGGATTTCGCGGGCAAGCTCGAGAGCGGCGTTCACAAAATGATGGCCATCGGGCTTGGAAAATACGCCGGCGCGCAGCACTACCACACCTTTGCCGTCCGGCTCGGCCACGAACGAGTGATTCGCAGCGTGGGGCGCAAGGTGCTCGCCACCGGCAAGATGCTGGGAGGACTTGCCATTCTGGAGGACGCCTACCACAACACCAGCGAGGTGCACGCGCTCGGCGTGAAGGGCATGGAGCGGCGCGAGGAGGAACTGCTGGAGCGTGTGAAATCCTGGGCGCCGCGCATTCCGGCGCCGGAAATCGATTTGCTGATTGTGGACGAGATGGGCAAGAACATCAGCGGCTCGGGCATGGATACGAAAATCGTCAATCGCTCGGTGACGGGCGACAACAACGTCTGGCCCAACGCGCCGAAGATCATGCGCATCTTTGTCCGGGATTTGACTGCGCTGAGCTATGGCAACGCCGTGGGCCTCGGCATGGCGGACGTGATCACCGATAAGCTCTACAACAAAATCGATCGCGTTCCTACCGAGCTCAACGCTTTGACGGCCTCCACCACGCCGATGGCCAGAACACCGATCCACTATCCGACGGACCGGATGTGTCTGGAGAAAGTTGTCCCCACGCTCGGGCGCATTGACACCATGGAAGCGACGATCGCCTGGATTCGCAACACATTGGAACTCGGCGAGCTGATGCTCAGCGAAAATCTGCGCGACGAGATCCGCCGCAATTCCATGCTGGAGATTGTTGGCGGGCCGGCGCCGATCGAGTTCCATCCGGATGGCAGTCTGGTGGAACTGCTAGGCGCGCCACAGCATGCGCCGGAAGCGCTTACCCACCGGTAGCGACTGGAAATCCTGTCATGCCACTGTATCAGGCGGTTGTCCTGGCGATTGTCCAGGGCATCACGGAATTTCTGCCCATTAGCAGCACCGCCCATCTGGCTCTGGTTCCCTGGCTGATGGGGTGGCGTGACCCGGGCCTGACGTTTGACGTCGCGCTCCATTTGGGAACTCTGGCGGCCGTGCTGGTGTATTTCGTGCGAACGTGGATTCGCCTGCTCTCGCAGGCCCTCGGACGCCGCGGCGACCCAAAAGACGACTTCTCCGCCAACCCTCGTTTGTTCTGGTTCCTGGTCGTGGCCACGATACCCGGCGGGGTCGCAGGCCTCGCCCTCGAACGCTACGCCGAAAGCACTCTCCGCAGCCCATACGTAATCGCAGCCACGATGATCGGCGTCGGCCTGCTGCTGTGGTGGTCGGAAATGAAGGGCAGACTTCAAAAGGATTTGGATGCTGTGAGCCTGGCCGATGCCGCCGCGATCGGGACTGCCCAGGCGTTCGCCGTCGTGCCGGGTGTTTCCCGCTCGGGTATTACCATCGCGGCAGGGCTGTTCCGCAACCTGGAACGCGCCGCAGCCGCGCAATTCTCATTCCTCCTGGCCACGCCGATCATCGGGGGCGCAGCTCTCAAAGCCGCCTGGAACATCCACCGCAGCGGCGGGCTTGCCCCCGGCATGCGCACGCCTTTCGCCCTGGGGATACTGGTAAGCGCGGTCACCGGATATGCAGCTATCGCTTTTCTCCTCCGCTACTTGCAGGCAAGGACACTGAAGTTTTTCGTCTGGTATCGCGTCATCTGTGGCATAATGATACTCGCTCTGGCTTTATTCTTCCGCGACTCCGTCATGCATCCGTGAGCCGTCCGCCAGCGGCAGCGGTGAAGGGACGGAGGCCAACGAAGGATGAGATTTCTATCTCCGACCAGCCGCCGCAGGGTCAACGAGCTGGTCGGCCTGTTGCTGTTGTTGTCAGGCATCGCGTTGGGGCTGAGTCTGGAGTCCTACAGCCCGCTCGATCCTTCCTGGAACACCGCTTCGCCGGCCTCCCGGCCCGAAAATCTTCTCGGCTACCCGGGCTCTTACACCGCTGACCTCGCCTTCCAGCTCCTGGGTCTTGGCGCGTTTCTGCTGCCTTTGTTGATGCTAGCGCTGAGCTGGAAATGGATCCGATCAGAACCGCTGGACGTTTCCAAATTGATCGGCGCATTTTTGCTGGTGGTCAACTGCTGCGCGGCCCTTACAGTTTTTCGTCCTGCATTTTTGTGGAAAGACACCATCGAGATAGGCGGGCTCACCGGGCGGGTGACGGCTGACCTGCTGCTCTCTAATCTGAACTTGACTGGCACGTTGATTGCGATAGCCATCGGCGGCTTGCTCTCCCTCTATCTGATGACTGCATTCAGTCTTGAACGATTTGGCGGATGGCTGAAGCGGCGGTTCGCATTCCTCGGCAAGTGGCGCAAGCGCTACGGGCGCTGGCGCCAGGAAGTCAAGGAACGGAGGCGCCGCGAAGAGGCCGCGAGATCTGAGGCGCTAGCCAGGCGGCGGATCGACCGCGAGGCTGAGGTCAAGGACGCAAGCGGCTCCGGCAGGGTCGCAAAGAATGAGCCGCCGGAGGCGCCGGTGGTTGAACTGCCGGCCCCAGTAGCAGAGCCGGCGGCCGCGTTTGCCGAGGATCCGCCGATTCGCGAGCTGGAACCTGCCCCTGCGCCGGAGCGGCATCGGGCGCCGAGGCGCACGGGGCCGGCAAGGATCGCCGCAGCGAACTTCAAAATCCCTCCCACCTCGCTCCTCGAGCCGCCAGCGGGCCGCAATCCCTATGACGAAGAGGAACTGCGCCAACTCGCCGTCATGATCCGCTCGAAGTTCGAGGAATTCAATGTGCACGGCGCAGTCACCCAGATCAATCCCGGGCCGGTCGTTACCACTTTCGAGTTCAAGCCGGAAGCGGGAGTCAAATACAGCCGCATCACGAATCTGGCGGAGGATCTGTGCCTGGGCTTGCAGGCGGAATCGATATTGATCGAACGGATTCCGGGCAAATCTACCGTGGGCATCGAAGTTCCCAACCGGCGCCGGGAGGTGATCAGCCTGCGAGAAATCATCGAATCCCCGGAATTTCAGGACTCGGGCTCGCACCTGACATTTTCGCTCGGCAAAGATATCAACGGCCGGATTCGCACCGCCAATATCGAATCCATGCCGCATCTGCTCATTGCGGGATCGACGGGCTCGGGCAAGAGCGTGCTGATGAACTGTCTCATCATGTCGATCCTTTACAAGGCGACGCCCGACGAAGTGCGCTTCATCATGGTCGACCCGAAGCGGCTGGAGATGGGGCTTTACGAGGATATTCCGCATCTGCTCACGCCCGTGATCACTGACTTGAAGAAGGCCTCGTACGCGTTGCGCAACGCCACTATCGAGATGGAGCGGCGCTTGAAGCTGCTTGCTACGCAAGGTGTGCGCAACATCGACCAATACAACAAAAAGGTGCGCGCGCAGGCGTACAAGGAGTTGTCGCTCTTCGAAGAAGACGAAGCGGCCGAGCCTGCCGAGCCGCTGCCTTACATCCTGATCCTAATCGACGAGCTAGCCGATCTGATGCTGCTCGAAGGCAACAATGTCGAAGAGTCGATTACCCGGCTGGCGCAGATGGCCCGGGCCGTTGGAATTCATCTGGTTCTGGCCACGCAGCGGCCGAGCGTGGATGTGATCACTGGCTTGATCAAAGCGAATTTTCCGGCGCGTATCTCGTTCCGGGTCGCCACGCGAGTCGATTCCCGGACGATTCTCGATTCCATGGGGGCCGAGGCCCTTTTGGGCCGCGGCGACATGCTGTTCCTGCCGCCGGGCTCGAGCCGCATGATCCGCGTGCATGGGCCGTACGTGAGCGAATCGGAGATTACGGAAGTTGTCAAGTTCTGGAAGGAGCAATCCAAGGCGGCGTACGAAACTTCCTACCTCGCGCCGCCGCCGAAGGAAGAAGACGGCAAGGAGAGCGAGGACGAAGCCGAATTCGCCGGCGAAGAGGATCCGATGTACGAGGACGCTGTGCGCCTCGTGCTCGAAATGGGCAAGGCCTCGACCTCGATTCTCCAGCGCCGGCTTCGCCTGGGTTATGGGCGCGCGGCGCGCATTCTCGATGTCATGGAGCGCGACGGCATCATCGGCCCGCCCGACGGCAGCCGCCCGCGCGAGGTTTTGAAGCGCCCCGACTGGCTGCTGGAAGTAGATAATTCGCTGCGGTAGGCGTGCATCCGCGCCTACTGCAAGCTCGCGGCCAGAGCTTTATCGAGCTCTGGCGTGATCTGATTGAGGCTTTGCGGGTTGTTCATGAGGTTTCGCAACGCCATATCGCCGTGCTGCTGCACGAATAATTCCGTCGCGGCGAGCGCCAGAGTATAGGCAATAGCCGCCTGCTTGGTATTCAACCCCGACCAGCTATTTCCGAGATCTTCCAGCTTCGGCAGTTGTCCTACCCGGGCCAGGGTTTTCAGCATGTCCCGCTGGACGGGGCGCAGCGCGTCCCCCGAGAGCTTTTGAGCAACGCCTTCGTGCAGCCAGGTCGGCCAGCGGCCGATATTCGCCATACAGGCGTGCACGATTTCGTGGGCGAAGGTCTGCCGGGTTTCGGGGTCAATCGTGGCCGTGCGGGCCAGAGGAATACGAATCTTTCCGTCGTAAACGCCGCCGCTCCACTCCGCCGCTCCGGTGGTCTGCCGGTACGCCTCGCGGCTTTGCACGATCGTAATAATGCGCTCGTCGGCGGGACACCCGAGCTGGAACGAGATTCGGGAAAACTCCTGCTCGAGCACATCGACCATGCTGCGGGCCAACTCCGGACTGGCCACGGCATTGTCGTAGCGGAGCAAAAAGCGCATGCCATAGCTCTTTTCGCCGCTCTTATCCGCGCTCATCTCGCGCTCGATGCGGGCATAAATTTTCTGGAGCGTCTCATCGGGCTTCAGTTCCAAGGATTCTTTCAGATAGGCCAGCGCGCGGGGAAGGTCATCGAGGTTGTAAGCTGCGCGGCCCGCTGCGGCAAAAAGCTGCGGATCCTTTTTATTTGTACGCAAAGCCGGTTCGAGCACATCCAGAGCTCGGTCCGGCTGATTCAATTGCAGCAGCGCATAGGCGCGCAGGAGCGCCACCGCGCGCTGGCCGGGCGGCGCGGGAGCCTTTTCCAGAATCCGCTCCGCATCGGCAGGCCGGCCCGATTGTAGAGCATCCGCCGCCAGGTTCAGTTGCGCCGCCAAAGCATAGTTGGTCTTTCCGGTTTCCTGCTCCTCTACCGCCTTCTCGCGGGCGGATTCCACCTCGCTCCGTGAGATCACAGGCAGAGCTCTTGCAGCGGCCGCCGAGTCGCTGCGGCGCTTCGCCTCATACGCTTCGAGATTCGTCAGCCCGTCGGCCGGGACATAGCCTTGCAGCGTCTTGCCGCCGGTCTCGACCGACACGGCATAGCACGGCTTTGCATTGCCGGTCAGCGAGAAGCGGATCCGGACCGGGTCGCCGCGTTTGAGCAGCGCCACGGTCTCCGCCGCGTCCGAGCACGAGGCGCGCAGTGGGTAATTGTCCTCCTTGATCGTCTGGGCTGCGCTCGCAGAGGCCAAAAACAGCGCCGTCAGGCAAGGCAGAAACAGTAGGGCGGCTCTCATGGCATTGACGATAGCACGCGCTACGGCCGGTCCTGTTAAGGCAAAACCCTAATTTCTAGAAACCTTCTTCCCGCAGGCGGTCAGCCGTGAGCCGGCGGCCAGGCTTCAGATCCATCGCCTGGAGCAGCTTCTCTACGTGCTTGGCGATGATGTCGCATTCCAGGTTGAGGCGGTCGCCGGGACGGCGGTGCGAAAGGTTCGTCGCGCTATAAGTGTGCGGAATGATCGCGACACTCAACTCGCCGCCTTCCAGGGCGGCAATGGTCAGGCTGATGCCATCTATGGCGATGCTGCCCTTGAATACGAGGTATCGCTCGAGATCGCGGGGCGCGCGGACCTTTAACCACCAGTTTCCATCCCGCAGCGATTCGAGGCTGACCAGTTCGCCGGTTCCATCGACGTGCCCCTGCACGATATGGCCGCTGATCCGCCCGTTGGGGGAAAGCGGCCGCTCCAGATTTACGGGATCGCCCCGGCGCAGATCGCCGAGGTTCGTGCGGGCGAGCGTTTCCGGCGAAAGGTCGGCGAAAAAAATTGGTCCTTTTACCTGGACGGCCGTGAGACAAACGCCATTTACACTAATGCTGGCGCCTGCGGTCAGATCCGAGCACACGCGGTCGGCGCGAACGGCCAATTTGCTCCCCGGTGTCTCTACAATGCCTGTTTCTTCAATGATTCCCGTGAACATGCAGTTAGTGGCCGGCGGTTGGCCAGTGTATCCGCGGCCGGCCTCGGCCGCAGAAATCGGCAATCGACTGTATCCGTCACGTGGACATCGCCCATTCTACGATGGCAAAGCCATCTGCCAGCTCTATGCGGAAACCGGAGCGCAACCGGCGCCAACGGCGGCCGCTCCTGATTGGTTCCGCGGGCGCACCCGCATATTCGTTGCCACCTAAAGCAACCCTGCCGCCGCTGAAAGCTGAAGAAGCGGTTGGCTGCGTTGCCGGGAGCCGATGCCGGAAGGCTAGTCCGCGCGCAGCGTGTCCAGTATCTGATAGAACTCCGGAAACGAAACCGAAGCCGCCTCCGCCCGGTGAATCACTGAGGGCCCGTCCGCAGCTAACGCGGCGACGGCAAAGGCCATGGCGATGCGGTGATCCCCGAAGGAATCGATCTCGGCGGCGCGGAAACGGGACTTGCCGGGAATTTCCAGTCCGTCCTGCCATGCCCTCGCCTTCACGCCCATGCGTCCCAAGTTGTCTGCCACGGTGGCAATACGGTCGCTCTCCTTCACCCGTAGCTCGGCGGCATTTTCAATCACCAGCCCGTTTTCCGATGACGCGCCCAGCACGGCTAGCACCGGAATCTCATCGATTACGGCGGCCGTCGTCGCTCCTTGGATAACCCCTCCCCGGATCGGCGAACTGCGCACGGCGACGTCTCCGACCGGCTCGCCATGCACGTGCCGGACCTGCGAGATTGCCAGTTCTGCGCCCATCGATAGCAGAACATCGAGCAGAGCGGAACGGGTACGGTTGAGGCCCACGCCCTTGATTACAACATCCGAGCCAGGTACGAGCAGCGCTGCCACCAGGAAAAACGCCGCTGAAGAGAGGTCGCTCGGCACAAAAAAGCTGCCGGCGCGTAAGGCCGGCCGCGGCTCCAGGCGAATGCATTGGCCCTGCACCTGGATAGCGGCTCCAAATTCGCGCAGCGCGATCTCGGTATGGTCCCGGGTTGAAACGGGCTCACGGACCGTCGTAGGGCCCCGGGCATACAGCCCCGCCAGCAGAATTGCCGTCTTCACCTGGGCGCTGGGAAGCGGAAGCTCGTAGTCAATGCCGCGCAAGGGCGCGCCCTGAATCCTTAAAGGAGGAAAGTTCCCCTCCCATGCTTCGATTTTCGCGCCCATTTTGGTGAGGGGGTCGAGGATGCGCCCCATCGGCCGGCGCTTCAGCGATGCATCGCCCGAAATTTCGCTCTGGAACGGCTGGGCGGCCAAAATGCCCGAGAGCATTCGGATCGTCGAGCCAGAATTGCCCGCATCCAGAGGCCGCGCCGCCGCTTGCAATCCACTCAGCCCTACGCCAGTGATCGAAACTGTGGCCTTCTCGGAAGCGATCGGCACTCCCAATTCGCGCAGGCAGGCAAGTGTGGAAGCGCAATCCGCACCGGTAGAAAAGTTTTCCAGGCGGCTGACGCCTTCGGCGATTGCCGCCAGCATGGCATAACGATGGGAGATGGATTTATCGCCCGGAAGCCGCACGACACCGGCCAGACGCTGCGCGGGAAAAATAATCTTGTCCATTCAGGAAGGGACCTGCGGGTCCAAGTACCAATTCTAGCAGTCCGCCTGAAAAGCTTATGGAGCGGCAAAGCTTCGGTCTGTGCGTTGGTCGGTGGTGGTCCGCTACGGGGTGCGCCGCCAGCGCCGCAGAATAATCATCAGTAGAAATGCTACGGCGAAGACCAGGCAGACGAGCCGAAAATCATCCGGAGTCATGGGGTAAGCGGCGGGCTTCGAACTGCGCCGCTACGAAGCTTATCGGCACCCTGTCGGCTGGCCTTCTACTTTTTTGCCGGGCCCACGCCTGAGCGGCGTTTCTTACGTCGTTTTTCCTTGATCTCCCCGGCGATCTTGGGAGGCCGCCCGCGGCGGGGCTTCCCTCGGGCCAGTGCTTCGAGCGACCACAACGCGTAGCTGATTTCTTGCAGCTCCCTCCGTAGCTGCTCGATCATTTTGCGCAAGACAGCATTCTTCACGTGCGTTCTCCGGGCATCCAGTAGTCCATCGGAGGGAGCAGGCATACGGTTTAGACCCGAATCCCGCAGTTTTACGAAACTTTTACAAATCTCATACGACTCTCTGCTGGGAGGCCCCTAATATCGAGACAGAAATAGAAAGCAGGATCAAATTCATATGTTTCTCAAAGAAGAAAAGACCACGAGAGACGCCACTTATCAGGATCCTCATCTCATCATTCACTTTCAGCGGCAGAGAGTGGAACTGGATGGCGCGACTCTAACATTGACGCGCAAGGAATACGATCTGCTGGCCATGTTGTCCCAAAACGCCGGCGAGATTGTTCCCAGGGATGTGCTGCTGAGGCAGGTTTGGGGATACTGCGAAGGGATTCGAACCCGCACGCTCGATGTTCACATTCGCCGGCTTAGAAAAAAGCTGGAGCCATTCTCGGATAGGTACATAGAGACCATTTTCGGCATCGGCTATCGCTTCCAGCCGTTCCGGCCGCGGACGGCCCCATACGAGATGCAAAAGCGCATGGCAGTATCCGCTATCGCCTGAGGCGCAGCAGGCCGTTTCGCGGCGAGCAGGTCTCGCAGGTCCGGCCTCTTTTTGTCTATACTCGTTCTTGCACTCGCTCACCCCGAATCAAATCCGAGGTTTTTGGGCGGCTTGGGGCGGTTGGGCGCTGGATGGAATGGATTCCTTCATCTACGCCCTGGTTATGGTTCCTGCGCTCCGCCAACTGCTGCCTCGGTCGCACATTCCGCCGAGCGCGGCCAATATCGGCTTTTACGGGGGCCTGCTCTTCGCGCTGTTTCTGGTGGGCTGGGGTTTTGCCTTTGTGTGGGGACCCATCGCTGATCGCTTCGGACGGGTCCCTACCTTGATGCTTACCATCCTCTGCTATTCGCTGTTTACTTTTCTCGGGGCTGGCGCCGCCAACGTCTGGCAATTGGCCGCTTATCGGCTGCTGGCCGGACTCGGTATCGGCGGCGAATGGGCTATGGGCGGCACTTTCGTCGCGGAAGAGTGGCCCGAGGACCGGCGCAAAATGGCTTCCGCTTACATGCACACCGGCTACTACTTCGGTGTGCTCCTGGCCGGCGCAGCCAACTCGATCATCGGTGCGAATTACGGCTGGCGGGCCATGTTTGCGCTGGGCGGCACCCCGGCCCTGCTCGTCGCGTTCATCCGGTATGGCGTGAACGAGCCGCAGCGGTGGGAAGTGCAGGAAAAGCCATCCATGCGAAAGGCGTTCTTTGCCCTTTTCTCTCCCGAGTACCGCCGCCGGACGCTGCTCAATTCCGTGTATCTTTTGGTATCGATTGTGGGACTGTGGGCCGGCTCAGTCTATGTGCCGGCGGCGGTCGCCCAAGTGGCCGCCCGGGAAGGCTTCAGCCCAAGGCAAGGTACCCAATTTGCTTCCTATGGAACGATCCTCCTCTCGCTGGGCACGATTCTCGGATGCCTGATTCTGCCGGCATTGGCGGAGAAGCTTGGCAGGCGCGCCGCCCTCGCGTTCTACTTCGCGCTCATGCTCATTTTCATTCCCGTTTCGTTTGGGTACGTTTTTTACTTGCGCCAAGGAGCGCTGCTGTGGTTCCTGGTTTGCCTGTTTTTTCTTGGTGTGGGGGGAGCCAATTTCGGTATGTACACGCTATGGCTGCCCGAACAGTACCGCACCGAATGCCGGGCAAGCGCCTTCGCCTTCTCCACCTCGGTAGGGCGTTTTATCGGCGCCGGGATTACCTTCCTCGTGGGCGCCGGAGTTTCTCATTTCCACACGCTGGGAATCCCGGTTGCTCTGACCGGCGCGGCCTTCGCGGCGGGAATTTTGCTGTTGCCTTTGGGCGTTGAAACCAGGGGCAAGCCGCTGCCGGCCTGATCTCCGTTTAGTCCAGCGGATACGGACCGGCGCCGCCAGTGGCGAGATCCCGCTTGGCGCGATCGGTAAATGAGATCCGAAAGCTCACTGCCCGGGGCACGTCGTGGCCCTGCACCGAGATGTGCCTTTCTGCGCCGGGGCTGAGCGTGCCTTCTTCGATTTCGATCTTCTGGGCGCTCAACAGCACGCCGTCGGCGTCCAGGAATTCGACGCGCATGAGAAGGCCGTTGAGCGGCTTGGCCGCCGTGACCTTCAGATCGCCTTCGTACTCGATTGTTCCTCCTTGCCGGATGGAGGACATCTTCAAGATTGCGATATCCGGTTCGCGCTTCGGTTTTTGGCCCGGCCGCGCCTGCCCGGACAGGGCGGCCAAGCAGACGGCTAGAAATAACCTTCGCGTCATAGAGACAACGTAGCGTCAAGTTTAGCCGGATGCTTTCCGGCCCGCAAGGGATGAAGGTTGGAAGGCCGCCAATGCCTCAGGGCAGCAGCACCAGCGGAGCGCGGGGGAACGCAAACTTGCGTCCCAGTTCGTCCACTACATTCACCTGGCAGATATAGCGGCCCGGAGTCAACGATGCCAGCGGAATCTGAAACTGTAGCGGTACCACTTGCCTACGGTTTGCCGATACCTCTGTCACCTGGACTGGAGTCGATTCAAAAGCCTTCACCGATCCCCGGAAGAAGCTCAGACTGGCGGCTACCTCCGGCGTCTTTTGCGTGGGATCGAGCGCCGGATCGTAAACTTCAAAATAGACGTATAGGTTCTGATCTTTGCGAAAAACTCTGGTAATGCTGGGAACGAGCTTTTGGCCGTCGTGCACCAGCGGATGATTTGCCAGCAGCTTGTTTTTCTTCTCCGCCGAGCCAACCGCGGCCTCAAGCGGCTCCCGCTGGCTGCTCCAGACGACGGAACTGACGCGGAGGGTGTTGGTCTGCGCCGACAAATCCGGTATCACGAAGCCCGTTTCGAAGGTGCCCATCTTGCCCGTTTGATCTTCGCGGGCCAAAAACTTGATTTTGTAGCGTCCCGGAGGAAGCGTGAAGCCGGTATCGTACTCCAGGTGGCGTCGGCCTAACTGGGCGGCGCTGGACTCGCCCAGCCTGACCCGGATGCTGTCCCGAACTGTTCCCACCAGCCTGTCTCGGGCATCCCGCACCTGGCCGACAAAATCGAAAACGGTCTCCTCATTGGCGCCCTTGCGCGCCAGGGAGATTTCCGACCCCGGTATCTTGACGGCGACGGGAACAAAATAGCGCTCCGTGCCGAGCCGGAAATAATCCACTTCCAGCGCCAAAGGCAAATCAGTGATCGGGTCGCCGAGGAGCAGCGCTTCCTCCAACTGCCGCTCCTTATCGGCGGATGTGAATTGCGCGAAGCTCTTGGAAGCGAAATATCCGGTGCGGTAATCGAGCTTAGCCTGCGGGTTCCCCGCCAGCGTGACGCGGATCCGCCGGTATCGCCCGTCGTGCGCGGTATTGGTGCTGTAATAGCCCAAAATGTAATAGCTGCGAACATCCTGCTGCGCCTGTACGATGCCCAGCGACAGGTCGTTATTATCGAGCAGCGCCTTGCCTCCGGTATCGGCTGCCAGCGTGTACAGCGTCTCCTGCGAATCGTTGAACTGGTTGCGCTGGCTCTGCTGGGTCGCGCCGGTGAACAGCCCGGTGGCGCCTCGGGGAGCGGCCTTGGAGGCGTCGCCTCCCGGCGGCAAAGCCGCCAGGCCGCGGGCGTCTACCGGATAGAAGGAAACGTTCGATCGGATGGCCGCATTGACGGTGGCGCGCAGCTGCGACTGGTTCTCCACTCCGGTCTTGCCCACGCCGCTCGAGAAATAGACGAGAGCCTTTTTCTCCGGGAGGGCCGAAAGTTTCTTGACGGCGGATTCGAGGGCACTCAGCTTGCGATCGGTATTAAAAATATTGAACTCGGTCGAATCGGCCACAAACGCCGCGCCCGTGTCTTGCTCGGCGTCGTCATTGCCCACATCGGCCAGGTCCGCCAAATCGGAAAAAGCTCCTACGCGCAGCCCGCGTATGACTTCAGTCAGGCGGTCGCGATCGTCCGTGAAATCCTGAATCACCTGGAGGCGGCTGGAAAACGTCATGATGGAAACCAGGTCCGCCCGGGTCATGTTTTGGTTCAGGAATTTCAGGGCGGCTTCCTGAGCGCGAATCTGGTCCGCGGCGCTCATCGCCGAGAGATCAAAGAAGAAAACCAAAAGCCGGCGGTCCTGGTAGCGCGGCAGGGGCGCCCCCAGAGCGGGACGCGCCGGCATGGCGGCTGGCGCAACTTGTGCGGAAGGACGGGCGGGCGAACGCGCTTCGCCAGCGCGCTCCAGCGGCTCCAGCGTGAGGCGCTGGAATTCAAAAACCGCGATCTGCTGCGGTTTGCCGTCCTCGAAGATTGTGAAATCCTCTTTCTTCAAGCCCTCCACAGGACGGCCGTCGCGGTCGCGTACATTGACGTCCACGACCACCAGGTCCGTTGTGGTCTCAAAGCGGATTTGAGAAAGCGCCGCAAAAGCAATCAGGGAGAGCAGGAATCCGATCCGTCTCATAGCTCAAAATCGAAACCGCATTACGGCGTTCAGGCTGCGCATCGAACCCGCGGCGGTGGGGAGCCCATAATTGGAAGCGTTGACCACCGTGCCCAGGTTGGTGATATTTACGTGGTTCGTGACATTCTGGCTTTCCAGCCGCAGCTCCAGCCGGCGGCGGGTTTCCGCTCCCAACTGGATCGTGCGCCCAATTGCGAGATTTAGCGAGTATTGGCTGGGGCCGGGGATGGTGTTGCGCCCTGCATTTCCAAATTGACCCGGGGGGGGCAGCGTAAACGCCGCCAGGTTGAAATACCCGCCGTCCGCATTGACCGGCTCGCCGGTTGCTTCGGCCCGGCCGCTGCCGAACGATCCCGTGCCGCCGGTGTCGGCCTGGTTGCCGAGCACTCGAGCTGTCAGCGGCGTTCCACTGGCTGCCGTGATGCCGCCGCTGAGGGTCCAATCCTGAAGCAGTTTGGCTGCCGTTCCGCCGCCGCGGAGAAACCGGGCGTTCGGGCCGACCGGTGAAGAGAGCACAAAATTCAGATTCAGCCGGTGCCGCTGGTCGAAGCTGGAAAGGCCCCGTTCCGCCGCCAGGTCTTTGTCGTTCTGCGCCACCAGGGCTCCCGCCCCGCCGAACGTTGAAGCATTGTCAATCGACTTCGAATACGTGTACAAAGCGTTCATCGAAATGCCGCCGCGGAACCGCCGGATCATTCGCGCCTGAAGGGCGTTGTAGATCGAGTTTCCTTCCGAACTGTCATAGAGAAAGCCGACGGCGTTTCCAATTTGCCGGCGCTGCTCGGCAGTGAGGGGCGACCCGGGCGCCGCTCGATTCGGGAGCCGCTGGATGTCCAGATGCGTACCCTTGGTCCCGAGATACCCCAGCTCCACGATGATCGCGTGCGGAAGTTCCTGTTGAATCGAGAAGTTCCACGTCTGTGCGTAGCCTGGCTGGTAGTTGCGGGCAACCGCATAAGTATTCGTGATCTGTGTCGAAGGCGCGGCGGGGAAGCCGTTTTCGAGCGTTAGCACCGCGGCCAGGCTGGTATTCAAAGTAGCTGTGTTGGCAAACGGCGGCTGCGAGGCCAGCCGGGAAGCGAACTGGCTGTAAATCGAGCCGTTGTAAAAAATCCCGTAGCCCGTGCGGATCAAAAGCTGGCGCTGCTTGAAAGGCCGCCAGGCAATGCCGACCCGCGGTGACCAGTTGTTTTTGGCGGCGTCGATGAGGCCATCAGGGAACCGGCCGGTGTAAGGGCCCGCCCCGCCCGGCGTGACGACGGCCACACCCGTAAAATTGGGCGCGATATCCAGGTTCGCGATGCGCCCATATTTTTCGGTGTAGGGCGTGAAATACTCATACCTTACTCCAAAGTTGAGCGTCAGGTTGGAGCGGACCCTCCAGTCGTCCGAGACATAGGTGTTGTAAACGGCGCCGCGGAAGTACGTATTCGAGTCGCCGAAGCGCACCGAACTCGATTGCGGCAGCCCCAGCAAAA
>DASREK010000060.1:0-5638 GCA_035652135.1 Bryobacterales bacterium
GAATTCAGGCCCAAAAAGAAGGAAGCTTCTTTCCCGGTGAACGGCGGGCCCCAGTGGCGGGCGATTTCACCGGTGCCGGGCGGCTCCAGTTTGAACACGCGAGCGCCGTAGGCCGCCAGCAGTAGAGTGCAATAGGGACCCGCCAGGGCGTGGGAGAAATCGAGAACTTTCACGTCGTCCAACACGTAGCGCATGCCGTTCCCGTCCCGCATCATACCGTGAAAAATGCCTTGACGCCGGGGCTTTCGGGATTTCGTTCTTCCGGGTATCGGATCGGCTTCGCGTTTTCAAAATGCATTCCGTGCGTTCTCGTTACGGCGCCCCGCGCGGAACCGCGGACTTTTTTGGTCAAGCCGCCAGCATTGTGCGATCTGCTGTCGAGAAGGCTTGAGAACTCGCGAGGCGGCGTCGCGCCCGGGACCCCACATTTGTTCGCAGGTTGATAAACTGATCCGGGTATATGAGGCGAAGCGAGGGGTATTTCCTGCTAGGCGCACTGCTTGTTCTGGCGATCCCAGCGGGGGGCTGGGGTCAAAGCAGCTCCGTTATAACCACGATCGCCGGCAATGGGATTCCCGGGTACAACGGCGACGGCATCCCCGCCGCTCAGGCGCAATTCAATTTCCTGGTCAGCATTGATCCGCAGTTCGAGGAGTACAGCCATCCGGCCATCGACCTGGAGGGCAACCTCTATATCGCCGATCAAGGCAACGACCGGATCCGCAAGATCAGTCCCGACGGGACGATCACGACGATTGCGGGCAACGGGCAGACCGGCTTCAGTGGAAACGGCGTGCCGGCCACGCAGGCCGAGCTGAATTCGCCCATATCGGTGGTTCTGGATCAAAAAGGCAATCTCTACATCGCCGACCAGAACAATCATCGGGTGCGTAAAGTAGCGCCCGATGGAACCATCACCACCATAGCGGGCGCCGGGACGGATGATCTCAGCGGCAATGGCGGCCTGGCGCTCCAGGCGGAGCTGAACTCGCCGGGCGGACTGGCTGTCGATGCCGCCGGAAATTTGTATATCTCCGACACCTACAACAGCCAGGTGCGAAAAGTGACTCCTAGCGGCGTCATTACCGCCTTTGCCGGGAAAGGAGGCGAGCCGGCGTATTTCGGCGACGGAGGGCCCGCAACGCTCGCCGGCTTGGCTTTCCCCGCCGGCCTGGCGTTTGACGCCGCCGGCAATCTCTACATCGCCGATCAGCAGAATAACTGCATCCGCAGGGTCGCTCCCGATGGGATCATCACAACCGTCGTGGGCGATGGGACGGGTGATTTTGGATTTCGGGGCGACGGCGGCCCGGCGAAGCAGGCGCTTCTGAATTATCCTTCGGATGTTGCGTTCGACGCCGAAGGCGACTTGTATATTGCCGATGAGGACAACAACCGCATTCGAAAGGTAAGCCCTTCTGGTATTATTACTACCGTGGCGGGCGACGGGCAGGCCATTTTCAACGGAGACGGTGGGCCGGCCGCTAACGCCGGCCTGAATCGTCCCAGCGGTTTGGCATTCGACAAGGGCGGCAACCTTTACGTCGTTGATCAATACAACTGGCGGATCCGCAAAATCGTTTTCAATCCGCCCGTGCTGTCCGTTTCGGCCGCGAAACTTGGGTTCGCCGCCGAGGCAGGCGGCCCGAATCCGGCGCCGCAAACCTTTACAGTCACCAATGCGGGCTCGGGAACGTTAAACTTCAGCATTACGGGCAATCAATCCTGGCTTACCATAACGCCGGCGTCAGGCGCTGTTTCCTCCGGCGCATCCGTCACGATAACGGTCAACGCCAGAAGTGCGAACCTCAACGCGGGCGATTACGAAGGCGCGCTGGTGATCTCCGCTCCGGGGACTCTCGAGGGCAGCAGGACCGTCCAGGTCAGCCTGGCGGTCCGGGCGGTGACGGCGCCGGGGCCCGTGTTCACCGCGGCCGGCGTGGTCAACGCGGCCAGTTTCGCCAGTGGGCCGATCGCGCCTGGTGAGATCATTTCGATATTTGGGTCGAATCTCGGGCCTGCGGTGAGCACGGGCGCGGTGATCGACGCGTCTACGGCACGACTGGCCACGATTGTCGCGGGCGTCGCCGTCCTCTTCAATAACCTTCCGGGCGCTCTTTTCTACGTGCAGGAGAAGCAGATCAATGTGCAGGTTCCCTATGAATTAGCGAGCCGCACTGGCGCCGTGCCGGGCGTGGTGACAATCGTGGTGAGCTATCAGGGGGCGTCGAGCGCTCCCGTATCCGTTCCCGCGGCGGCGGCTGCTCCCGCAGTGTTTACCGTCAGCCGGGGTCTGGGGCAGGCTGCCGCCCTGAACCAGGACAATTCGCCGAATTCCGCCGCCAATCCCGCCGGCCGAGGCAGCGTGGTACAGATCTTCATGACCGGGCAGGGGCCGACGAATCCGCCCGCGCTGACCGGCCAGTTGACTCAGCCGCCTTATGCCGCGCCACTGCAAACCCCTACGGTTACAATCGGGGGTATTACCGCTAAAACGATTTTTGTCGGGCTAGCTCCGAATCTGGCAGGGCTGCTGCAAATCGACGCCATCGTGCCGGTGGATGTCGTACCCGGGCCGAATGTGCCTCTGGAAATCTCGATAGGCGCGGCCTCGACACAAACAGGAGTGACGCTGGCGGTGCGATGAGGAGCAGCCCGGGCTGGCGGGGATGAACCCAGACCCGGCGAAAATCCCCGGACTCGGCTTGCAACGGAGCAACGGCAAAACCGCCGCGAGGAGCCGGTACGTGGTCGGGTGGGAACTGCTCTGAAAGCAGATCGAAATCGATCTTGGTCTTATGACGCGTCTACAAAATCTCTTTGATTTGAAAGGCCGTGTGGCCCTGGTCACCGGCGGATCTCGTGGGCTCGGACGCGAGATGGCCGAGGGCCTGGCCGAGGCGGGCGCTTCGGTTATGCTGGTGGCGCGCCGCGAGCAGTGGCTCAAGCCTGCTGTGGCGGAGATGAAAGCGGCGGGCTTCACATGCGAGGGCATGCTGTGCGACGTCTCGGTCCCCGACCAGGTGGATGCAGCCGTTACACGCACCTGTGAGGTTCTCGGCGGCATAGATATTCTGGTGAACAATGCGGGCGTCACCTGGGGCGCGCCGATTGAACAGATGCCGTTAGACAAATGGCGCATGGTCCTTGATACCAACCTGACTGGCGCATTTCTGGTGGCGCAACGCGCGGCGCGAGTCATGTTGGCCCGCAAGAACGGCGTAATTATCAATGTGGCCTCGGTGGCGGCGCTGAAAGGAATAGCGGAACTGGGCTACAGCACGATCGGCTATATCGCCAGCAAGGCTGGGCTGATCGCCATGACGCGAGAGATGGCCGCCCGCTGGGGGCGGAGCGGAATCCGGGTAAACGCGATTGCGCCGGGGTTTTTTCCTTCTCGCATGACAGAGAAGGTTTTGGAACGCATTCAAGCGGAATACGAGAAGCGCACGCCCCTGGGCCGTGTCGGCCGCGAGGGGGAATTGAAGGCTGTCGCCGTTTTTCTGGCTTCTCCGGCTTCGAGCTACATCACCGGGCAGACGATTGTGGTGGATGGGGGAGCCTCCATCGTGTGAGCGCCCGGGAGCTCAAAGACAAACAGAGGAAGGCTGTTGAAAGCTGGGGCGGCGACGTCTGCGTCGTGGCCGGCCCGGGCTCCGGCAAGACGTTCGTTCTGGTGGAGCGCTTCCGATGGTTGGTCCTCGAGAAGAATATCTCGCCCCACCGCATCCTGGCGATCACTTTCACGGAAAAAGCCGCCGCCAGCATGCGCCGGAAACTGATCGAGTCGTTTCCGGCCGGCAGCCGCCACCGGGCGGAAGTCGAGCGTTCGTGTATCTCGACGATTCACGGATTTTGCGCGCGCCTGCTGCGGGAAAACGCTATCGCAGCGGAAGTAGATCCGGAGTTTCGCGTGCTTGATGAGTGGGAAGCTGATTTCGAGTTGCGCCGGGCCATCGACGGGGCTCTCGAGCAGGCATATTCAGCCGAGCCGGAGCGCGCGCGGCGCTTTCTGGCCGCGTTCGCGTCGGACCAGGTTCACGAGAGCCTGTTCTGCCTCTACCAGGCGCTCCGCGCGGCCGGCGCAAGCATCAGTCAAGCAAGCCGCATTCCGCCCTCTTGCAGTCTTCAGCAAAGCTGGGCGGCTCTCGTCCAGGCATTCGATCAGACGGCGGCCTGCTCTACAGCCGGGTGGAACACCAACCAGCGGGATGCGCTCGGCGATGCGCTCGCCGTCCGGAAACGGCTTGCCGAGCTCGCAGGCCTCCCGGCGTCGATCGCGCACTTCCAGGCCCTCCGCCAAATCGATTTTGTTGTAACAGCTTTCAAGCGGGGAAGCCGGCAACGGGAACTGCTCACACAGATTCGCGACGAACTGGCGCCTCGTTGCCGGCGCGCCTTGCTTCTGGAGGCGAACGCGGAGAACCGGCAATGGTTCTTGGAGACACTCTCGAAAGCGGACAGCCTCTATCGCGCCGGCAAACAGCAAAGGGCGATGCTGGACTATGCCGACTTAGAGGAATATGCCATCCGGCTCTTGGAGCGCACGGGCGGGCGGATTGCGGCCACCTTCGACCACATTCTCATCGATGAATTTCAGGATACGAACGCGCTGCAATCGCGGCTGGTCAGCCGTCTTCGGCAAGGCGCCAGGCTGTTTGTCGTGGGGGATATCAATCAATCGATTTACGGGTTTCGGCATGCCGATCCTGAGGTGTTCCGCGCCTATCGGGAGCAGACCCGGAGCGGCGGCGGTGAAGTGCACGAACTGGCCGAGAATTTTCGCAGCCGGCAAGAGGTGCTGGACGCCATCAAGGCGATCGCCCGGGACGCTCCAGGCATCGAGGTCCAGGAGCTCACCGCTGGCACTCGCTTTTTGACGGCGAGCCAGCCTTGTCTCGAGGTCCTTGTAGTGCACGCTGAGGACGGCGACAGAGCCTTCCATTTGGAAGCGCAGCACATAGCGGCCCGTATTCGGGAGCTTTGCGGGCATTTAACGCTCAAAGCCGGGGAAGAGAATCCCGGCGGGGAACCCCAGACCAGAGTCGCCGGATACGGCGATTTTGCTGTCCTGTGCCGCACTTCGATGCAGCTAAGAATCATCGAGCAAGTGTTGCGCGACCAAGGCCTCCCCTGTCAGATCACCGAGGGCCGCGGGTTTTATGACACGCGCGAGGTCAACGATCTGATCCACTTTCTCCGGGCGCTGTGGAATCCATTGGACGAGATCAGCCTGGCGGCTGTACTGCGCTCGCCGCTGGCGGGCATCAGCGACGAGAGCCTGTTTCGGGCGAAGCTGGCGGCTGGATCGCTGCTTGGCGGATTGCGGCACGGGTTGGACGACAATGCCGCTGCGCCGCATTGCAAGCTGCCGCCGGATGAAGCGGCCAAAGTAAAGAGCTTTCTAACGCTTTTCGACCGCTGGCGCGCCCGGCGCGACTACATGACGATCGACCGCCTGCTGGCGGGCGTGCTGGCGGACACAGGGTATTTCGAGCAACTGCTGCGGCGGCCAGGCGGGCCACAGAAAGCCGCGAATGTGAGCAAACTGATGGCGCTGGCCCGGCGTTTTCACGCCAGCGGGCAGGCCGGACTCGACGAGTTCATTGAGCGAGCGCAACAGTTGCGGCGATTTCAG
>DASREK010000061.1:0-2768 GCA_035652135.1 Bryobacterales bacterium
CGCTGTCGCCCGACATCAAGATCAACTTGCCTTTTACGGTGACGCTAGCGCGCGTTCCGTCACTGAGCTTCACCAGCGGCTCCGGTATCGCCGGGTTCGGGCCATATCGAGACTACAACCGCAACCATGCGGTATACGACAACTTCACCTGGATCAAAGGCCGCCACATGATGAAGTACGGGCTCACGATTAACCACTACCAAAAGACTGAAAACGCCGGTGGCAACAACGTTGGAACCTTTTCTTTCACTAACAACGGCGCTCCCCCGGGCACGCCTGCCTTCGCACAAGCCTGGGCCAACTTTCTGCTGGGCAACGTAGCCACATTTACCCAGGCGTCCCTCGATCTGACACCGGACATCCGCACCTGGCAGTGGGAGGCCTA
Organism: Bryobacterales bacterium; assembly: GCA_035652135.1. Lineage (GTDB taxonomy): Bacteria > Acidobacteriota > Terriglobia > Bryobacterales > JACQDG01 > DASREK01. The sequence goes on from DASREK010000061.1 coordinate 386, forward strand.
TGCGCAGGACGACTTCCGGATCCGGCGGAACCTCACCCTCAGCCTTGGCCTCCGCTACTCGGCATTTCGCCAGCCGATCGACGCGAAGAACATGCTAACGGCCTTCGATCCAGCGGTGTTTAACCCGGCCAATGCCCCCAAAATCGATCCGGCGACTGGCAACCTTGTATCCCTCAGCTCTGGAAACCCGCTGAACGGAGTTATCATCAACAAATCCGATGCGCAATACGGCAATTCGCCCTACGGGAACAAGGTGGCCAACGAGAACAACGGCAACTTCGCGCCACGCATCGGTATTGTCTGGGATCCGTTCGGCAAAGGCCAGACTTCAATTCGCACCGGCTATGGCATCTATTATGACTCGATTCTGTTTGGTATCTACGAACAGAATATTTTCAATAATCCGCCGTACGTGAGCTCGATCAGCATCCCCAACACGCGGCTGGAGAACCCTACAGCCGGCACGCCCAGCGTTTCTCTGAACCCAAAGGTGATCCGGAGTACGCCGGTGCCTTACCGGACGCCGTATGTGCAGCAATGGAGCTTTGACATCCAACAGCAACTAGGCAAGAACTTCATACTGGACGTCGGATACTTCGGCTCCAAGGGAACTCACCTGCTGGGCATTGTGGACATCAACGAGGTATACCCGGGTGTCGGCTTCGCGGCCGGCCTCCACACGGGCCCGGGTACTGCATTCACAAGCGCTGATACGCCCCGGCTAAATGCCGTCCGGCCGTACCTCGGATACAACGTAATCAATAGCATCGAGACCTGGTTCAATTCCAATTACAATTCCCTCCAGGTCGCGTTAGAGAAGAGGTTCGGCGCAGCAGGGGTTTTCAATCTTGCCTACACTTGGTCTCACAATCTGACTGACAACCAGTCGGATCGCTCGAACGCCCCGCAGAATACGTACGACTGGCACAATGGGGAGTATGGCCCTGCGGCGCTCGACAAGCGCCATGTGCTCACGCTTGGCTACGTTTACGAATTGCCCATATTCAAGACGGCGACGGGCGTGAAGAAATACGCGCTGGCCGGCTGGCAAATTTCCGGCATCACGAGCTTTGCGGCCGGCTCTCCGCTAACCGCCGCGACTTCCAATGTTGACCCGGCGGGACTCGGTATTCTGGGCTCCAGCGCAGCCGGTCCACGCCCGGACATGATCTGCGACCCTAACGCCAATGCTCCGCACACTGTAGCCCAATGGTTCAACACTGCTTGCTTTGTCAATGTGCCTGCGGGCGAGATCAGGCCGGGGAATTCGGGCCGCGGCGTGATTCTTGGTCCCGGCGCCCAGACCTGGAATTTCTCACTCTTCAAAAATTTTCCGTTCACCGAGCGCTGGCGGGCGCAACTACGGGGCGAATTCTTTAATGTTTTCAATCACCCGAATCCATTAGGCCTTGGCAGTACCAACATCACCAGTTCGTTATACGGACGGATTACCTCGTTTCACGATCCGCGCATCGTCCAGATCGGAGCGAAACTGTATTTTTGAAGCACTTGCATCCTTATGACCCGGTCAGCGCGCCGCCGAGCCGCAGGCGGCTGGCGGCCGCCAGGTACCGGGGTGATGCAACCGGGATGCTGGTGGAGATCCGGACTGGCCACGTCCTACTTCGAACCCGCCTGTTTGCCGGTTTGTTCCGGCCGCGATGTTTGTGCGGATTCTGGCGCCGGAGCTTCTCCCCGCGAGAAGTGAAGAAACCCCGGAATGGACTGGTCCGCAGGCGGGCGGAAGGTGTATGATCGGTGGCATTCGGAATTATGGAAAAGTCGTGGATTGGGGCCCCATCGACTGGGAGGAGAAAATGACGAGCATCAGCAGGACGCGATATCGCCTATGCCTGTGTCTGGGCCTGACACTCTGCGCCGCAGCCACGGCGCAGACGCCCAAGCCTAAACGGATCAACAGAGCCATTGAGCTGCTCGAACAAGGCCAGCCCATTTATTACACCGGCTCCCATGAGGGCACGGCCGGAAGCTTTGAGCAAGGCAAAAAGGACGCCCAGACGTACGCCGACTATATCAGCTACGACATGGAGCATGCGCCCTTTGACGTGAAGGGTCTGGCCGAGTACATGCGCGGGCTGGCAGCCGGCGGCCCGACCAAGAGCGGGCACCGCACGCCCGCGGTCATCGTTAACGTGCCCGTTGACGGCCTTGACGAGGCGGCGGTCCACGCAAATGCGTGGATGTTTCAGCAGGTGCTCGCCACGGGCGTCCATGGCATTCTGCTCTGCCACGCCGATACCCCCGGCGCAGTCCGCGCCTTCGTCGAAGCCGTGCGCTTCCCGATCCACAAGCAGGCGGTAGGTCAGGGACTGAGCGAGGGCCGGCGCGGCGCTCACGGGACGCCCACGGCGGCGAGAATCTG
>DASREK010000062.1:0-5672 GCA_035652135.1 Bryobacterales bacterium
GACGAGCAGGTGGGAGCCGCGGTCCGCAGCTTGCACGATCAGTGCCGCGAGGCCCTTTCACGCTACGTGAAGCTCGAACCGGTGATCGACTCGGTAGAAGGTACATTTACCAACACCGCGTCAGTCGACGCCAAGGCGGTCAAGTTCGTCGGCAATCTACCCGCCGGCACGCCTTCGGGAGGCATATTGCGTCACAAAGGCTGGCGGGCTTCCAAGGTTGATCTGCCGGCGCTCACCCCCAAGCAGGACGCGTCGATTCTTGCGCCGGCGGAAATTGAGGTCGAGTAACAGAGTTTGGAACCAAAATACGTCATCGGCATTGATCTCGGCACCACTAATTCCGCTCTGGCTTTTACGGAGATTCAACCGGGCGCCGGTCCTTTGGACATACCGAAAGTCGATCTGTTCGCAATTCCTCAAGTTGTGAACCCGGGCGAGGTCCGCGAGGAGGGCTTGTTGCCGTCGTTCCTGTACCTTCCGGGCGGCAGCGACTTTCCCGCGGGCTCGACGGCGCTTCCCTGGGACGCAACCCCGGACTTTGTAGTCGGACGGCTTGCGCAGAAACGCGGCGTGGAGAACGCCGGCCGGCTGGTGTCCTCGGCCAAATCGTGGCTGTCCCATGGCGGCGTGGACCGCACGGCGCCGATTCTCCCCTGGAGAGCTCCCGAGGGGGTACCCAAACTGTCGCCGGTCGAAGCTGGCCGCCGCTACCTGGAGCACATGCAAAGCGCCTGGGACTACAAGATGCCGGCTGCTCCGTTTGCCGAGCAGCAGGTGCTTGTTACGGTTCCGGCGTCGTTCGATGCTGTGGCTCGCGATCTCACGCTGAAAGCGGCGGAGCTCGCCGGCTACCGCAATCTCACGCTGCTCGAGGAGCCGCAGGCAGCGTTCTATGCCTGGATCGAGCGGCACCCGCATTGGCGCGAGCAGGTCAAAGTGGGCGATCTCATTCTGGTGATCGACATCGGAGGCGGCACCACCGACTTCACGCTAATCGCCGTGACCGAGCGTTCGGGCGAGCTGGCGCTGGAGCGCGTGGCGGTCGGCGAGCACATTCTTCTCGGCGGCGACAATATCGACCTGGCGCTCGCGCGCGCAGTAGCCGACGGCCTCAGTGCGCGCGGCACCCGGATCGATGCCTTCCAGCTTCAGACGTTATGGAACAACTGCCGCGCAGCTAAGGAAAAGCTGCTTGATCCAAATAACACCGCAGAAGAAGAACCGGTAACCATCCTGGGCAAGGGCACGGGCTTGGTCGGCGGCACGATCAAGGCTTCGCTTCGCCGCGAGCAGGTCGAGCGCATTCTCGATGAGGGCTTTTTCCCGGCCGTCGCGAGCACCGATATGCCGGCCCGGCAGCGGCGCGTAGGCCTGCAGGAAATCGGCCTTCCGTATGCCGCCGATGCGGCAGTCACACGTCACCTGGCCCGCTTTCTGCGGCAGCAGCCCGCCAACGTAGAGCACGGCTCGATCCGCCGCGGCGCAAGTGGTCTCGCCTGCCCGACGCATGTGCTGTTCAATGGCGGTGTGCTCAATGCCGGGCTGATCCGCCGCCGCCTGATCGAGGTTCTGGATTCGTGGCTCGCCGAGGAGAGCATGGCTCCGGTGACGCTGCTCAGCGGTGAGGACCTGATGCACGCGGTTTCGCGCGGCGCCGCATATTACGGCCTGGCGCGCCGCGGCAAGGGTATTCGCATTCGCGGCGGAGTGCCGCGCACATACTATGTCGGTATCGAGAGCGCCATGCCGTCAGTGCCGGGTCTTGCCGCGCCTCTCAAGGCTTTGACCGTCGTTCCATTCGGCATGGAAGAAGGCACGGACCTCCAGATTCCGGACCGCGAGTTCGGCCTTGTTGTCGGTGAGCCCGCCGAGTTCCGTTTCTTCGGCTCGGCCGTGCGCAAGAACGATCAGCCGGGCGACCTCATCGAAGACTTCGGCGATGAGCTTCAGGAACTGGCGCCCATGGAAGTGAACTTCGAAGCTGCGCAGGGCTCCGCCGATATCGTGCCGGTCTCCTTCGAAGCCGTGGTCACGGAGACCGGCATGCTAGAGCTCTGGTGCGTAGCTCGCGACGGACGCCGCTGGAAGCTGGAATTCAATGTTCGCGAGCGTGTCGAGGCATGAAGGTTGGAATCGATCTCGGCACTACCAATTCGGCCCTGGCTTATATCGACGAGCGGGAAGCCGAGGACCGCGATTTTCCGCCCATCCACATCTTTGCAGTTCCGCAGCTTGTAGCCCCGGGACGTACCGAGAGCCGGCGCACGCTTCCTTCGTTTCTCTTCCTGGAAGATGGAGAGCCGGTCGGCGTATATGCCCGCGAGCAGGGCGCCGTAGTGCCGACTCGGCTGGTACACTCCGCCAAATCGTGGCTGTCGAATCCGGATGTCGACCGTACCGCGCGCATTCTGCCGTGGGATTCGCCCGAAACCGGGCGCGTGCTGTCGCCCGTTGAGGTTTCCACTCGTTTCCTCACAAAATTCCGCGAGAGCTGGGACGCGGTTCGCGCCGTACCGCTTGCCGAACAGGATATCGTCCTCACCGTGCCGGCATCTTTCGATGAGGAAGCCCGCGAACTCACCGTAATGGCCGCGCGCGACGCCGGTCTTGAGCGGCTCACACTGCTCGAGGAACCGGCCGCGGCGTTCTACTCCTGGATCGCCAATAATCTGGCCCGTTCCCACAAGCTGCTCTTTAACGGACAAATCGTGCTGGTATGCGATGTGGGCGGCGGCACCAGCGATTTCAGCCTGATTCGTATCTCGCGGCAGGGCGACCTAGTGGACTTTACGCGGACTGCCGTGGGCAAGCACCTGCTGCTCGGCGGCGACAATCTCGACCTGACCCTCGCATGGCTGGTTGAGACGAAACTCGGCGTTCCTCTTTCGATCCGCCAGCGCAGCGGCCTGCGACGACAGTGCTCAGCGGCCAAGGAGCGGCTGCTTAATGATCCGAACTTGAAAAGCGTGGAAATCACGGTCCTGGGCGCCGGCTCGGCGCTGATCGGCAAATCGCTCAAGACCGAAATCCTGCGTGAAGAGGCGCTCGAACTCGCGCTGGAGGGCTTTCTCCCGCTCACGCCGCGTGGCGAAGCACCGAAGGAGGAGAAGCGGTCGCTGTTCCGCGAGCTGGGCCTGCCGTATGTCTCCGACCCGGCGATTACCCGCCACTTGAATGCATTTCTCGAGAGCGCCGGGGCGGCTCCCGATGCCGTGCTGTTCAATGGGGGCTTCTTTATTCCCGAGATTCTGCGGCAGCGCGTGGCGGACGTGATCGGGCACTGGTATGGCAAGCGGCCCGAAATCCTGGAGAACCGCGATCTCGATCTGGCGGTGGCTGCCGGCGCGGCCTATTACTCATACGTCCGGTTCACCGGCAGCGGCGTGCTGGTGCGCGGCGGCCTGCCGCGAACCTACTATATCGGTATTAGCGATGGGACCGGCGATCGGATTTCCACAGTGTGCCTGGTTCCTCGCGGCGCCGAGGAGGGAGCGACGCTGGAGATTGACCGCGGCGATAGCCTGCAGCTCGTGGCAAACCGGCCAGTTTCCTTCCGCCTTTACAGCTCGCTGACGCGCACCGACGACCGGCCGGGCGACACGGTCGAGTTTGCAGCGGGCGATCCGGACCTTCACGCTCATGCGCCGCTTCATGCCGTCATTCGCTTCGGGAAGAAAACCGGCGAGCGCCTGATTCCCGTGAAGCTCGGCGCACGGTTGACCGAGATCGGCACGCTGGAGACCTGGTGCGAATCCAAGATCAGCGATAATCGGTGGCGCCTCCAGTTCGAGCTGCGCAAGAGCGCCACGCCGCAGCCGGCCGAAAGGAAAGCGGCCGCGGTGGTTAGCGAAGAAGCTTTGGGGCAGGCGCTGGAGGTCATTCCCGCCGTGTTTTCTTCCGGCGGCAAAGCGCCCATCACGCCCGAAGAACTGCCCACGCGTCTCGAGCAGTTGCTTGGCTTGGGCCGGAACTCCTGGCCCGGCGAGACTATTCGCCGGATGGCCGATGCGTTTCTGGCTTCTGCCGACGGCCGAAAAAAGAGCCCGGCGTTTGAAGTGCGATGGCTAAATCTGTGCGGCTTCTGCCTGCGCCCTGGATTCGGCTATCCCGGCGACGACTTCCGGATCGAGCAGACGCGCCGGATTTACGCGGGCGGGCTCCAGTACTCGAACCAAGTGCAGTGCGAAATCGAGTGGTGGATTTTTTGGGGACGTGTGGCCGGCGGCCTCAACCGCAACCAGCAGATTGACCTGTACCAGAGGCTTTCCGGCGCGCTTCTGCCGCGCGGCGGAAAGAAGCATCGGCTGAATACCAGCCTGCTGCGCGAGATGTGGCGCACCGCCGCCAGCCTCGAGCTGCTGCCCGTCGGGACGAAAACAGAACTTGGCGAGGCCTTGGTGCGAAAAATCAAAAGCGGAGAGTACCGCGAGACGGACTTATGGTGCATCTCGCGGCTTGGCGCGCGGGAGCTGTTTTACGGCCCGATGAATCTCGTAGTGCCGCCGGCGGTTGCTGCCCGCTGGGTGGAAGCGCTCCTGGCGGTTGATACGGCCGGGGACGCGTTAGCTGCGCTCGCGCGGCGGACCGGCGACCCTGCGCGCGACGTTTCAACCTCCACCTTCGCCGCAGTCCGGCGCAGGTTGGAAGGATTGCCCAACGCTGCTCGATATCTTGCCGTCATCGAAGGGGACGAAGAAAGAGACGAACGCAGCTTGGGAAGAATCTTTGGCGAAGAACTCCCTTCCGGGCTGGTCTTGCGCGGCGACGAAGCGGCGGAAGACGAAACCGGCACACTATGAGGAGCGTAGTGCCATACGCTTAAAGACGGCGCACCGGATTGCTCCGGTACTTCCGACGCATTCTGCCGGGCCGGTTGCGGCATCTGCATTCGTTTTAGCCATTGCGTCACGCCGGCCACCACCAATCCTACAAGTCCGATTGCAGCCGGGTCCGATAACCGGACGACAGGGGCACCCGCTAGCACGATCCCGGCGGCGGCCAGGACCACGCAAACCAACAGCAGGACAGAGCCGAAATCTCGGCCCCTGGTTCGATGCATGAGGCTGATTGCTCCCTTCTGGCTTGGCGTAATCAACGTTAATTGATGCAATTGCCGTACCGGGAGATAAGTCGTTTTGTTTATTCCTCTCCCACGAGAGGAATACCCAAAAAATCGAGCTTGGTGCCGCGTTTTACGACTTGTTCCCAGCGTGTAACCGGCTTGTCACCTGGCGCCTGATGCTTCTGAGTCAGAAACGCTGAGATGCAATGGTTCCAATTTCCTGGTCCGTGAGCGGCCGGCGGAAAATGGCTACGTCATCCAAAAGCCCCACGTAATTCACTCCCAGACGAATCGCGGCTCGCGCGACATCCCACTGAAACGGCTCCGGGATCGCGGGAGTGGCGCCCTGCAGTTTGCCGTTGACAAAAAGTTTGGCATTGCCCCCCTTTCCGAGGTCCGCGAAGACAATGCCGACGTGCGTCCACTTGCCCCGGTCGAATGGAGGCTGTTTCACCACGACCAACCTCTGCAGAAAAGCAGGATTCTTGTCGGGCGGCAAGTTCTGTGGGTTCCAGGACTGAAGCGCACCGAAAACACCCAAGCGAAAATGGCGCGGCTTGTCGTCCTTGGTGAAATCGACCCAGATGGCTGAATCGTTATAAGCCTTGTC
>DASREK010000063.1:0-3291 GCA_035652135.1 Bryobacterales bacterium
GCAAATCGAGCAGTATCTAAGAACCGGCGCCTACGAGCAGCCGAGCGACGCCGACCGCTACCAGATGATCCGGTCTTATTACCGGATGCTGCTTCTGCGCGAGGGCCGCAACGACCCCGAGACTACGGGCAAAATGAAGCAGTTTGCGAGCTATTTCACTCACGGCGTGCGCAACGGCTCGCATCTGCGGTCCGAGATCTATCACGCCCGAACGCCTGACGCGATCTATGATTGCGTCGAACGCTTTTTTGCTTCGCTCTTGGGACATGGCTCGGGCGAGGAGCCGCTGCCGCAAAAGGCAGCTTCATCCCGCCCCCACGACGCCGCCGCGCCGCATTTCAGCGAAGACGCTCCTGCCGGCGTTCGATGAAGCACGTAACGCTGATCACGGACGGCGCCTGTCTCGGCAATCCCGGGCCCGGAGGCTGGGCCTGCATCCTGAAATGCGATGGGCACAGAAAAGAGATCTACGGCTCGGAACCCCATACGACCAACAACCGCATGGAGCTCATGGCCGTAATCGAAGGCCTCCGTGCGCTCAAGAAGCCCTGCCGCGTCACCATCATCACCGATTCCCAGTATGTAAAAAACGGGATCACAAACTGGATTCACGGATGGAAACGGAAGGGCTGGATCACCTCCGCCCGAACGCCGGTGCTCAACAAAGAACTTTGGATGGCGCTGGAAGGGGAAATTAAACGCCACCAGGTGAGTTGGGAGTGGGTGAAAGGCCACGCGGAGCACGCCGACAATATGCGTGCCGACGAGCTTGCCGCCAGAGCTGCACGGGAGCAGAGCCGCTCCCTTGCTGGAACGCCCGGCATCGGTGAGGTTATCAATTAAACCCCCAGCGCAGGGGCCAGCCCTCGCCTCTGGCGCTAGCCTTTTTTGGCAGGCGCAGCCGTCATGACTTGCAGCCGGATTCCCTGCGGATCGTAAAATTCCGGGAGCGTTCCGTTCCTCGACAGTTCTGCTTTTGCGCCGAAAGCCTGCAACTCCTTTACTGCTCAAGCCGGATCAAAGCGATCCACCAACACACAGAAGTGATCGACGCCCGGATCTTTGCCTGCCGCGGGGTAGTAAAGTCCCACCGTGGTCTCCCCCGCCTGGAATCAAGGCTGCGGCGGGTCGCCTTGGCGCCGCACTTCCGGGCCGAACAGCTTTCTGTAAAATTCAGTGGATCTCTCCATATTAGAAACCCGGATCGCTAAGTGATGCATGCCGCGCGCGCGAAACAAAGGCTCTCCGGAGAGCCCCGTTTCGGGACCTGCATTGCTGCCAAGATGAGTCCAGGATCCGTCGGCCATGAGTTGCAGGCTGGTCCCGTCCGGATCCGTAACGAAAAGGCCGCCGCCCGACCCACGCACCGGAATTCCGGCGCTCGCCAAGCTGCTCTTTAGGGCGTTCCCTTGAAAATCGTCGATGCCGGCGCAGTAGTGATCAATGCGAACGGCCTGTCCGGATGCAGCCGGAGCAATCGAAGCATATCCAGGCCCCAGGCGGATGTAGCGCCGCGGCGTTTTGTTTTCTTTCAGCACCTCGTTGCCGAATAATCTGCGGTAAAAGATCATTGCCTGATCGACATCCGTAACAGCAAGGGAGACATGGTCGATCCGCCTGGGCCGCAGAAGCGGCGCGTCCGCATGCGCGGGGCGGATGGCCGCCGCGCCAGCGAGCATCAGCATTTCCCGCCGGTTCAGCCGATTGTTTGACATTTGCGCCTCCCTAGGCGGCCAAGCCGCCTTTCGTTCGGGGCCATTCTACTCGTTTCCGGGGCAAAGAGCCAGGGTCGCGGTGTGCCGTCAAAGGCGATCCGAAGACCGCAGCAGAGTTGCCGCCCCGGCGCGGCGCCCATTGGCGCTCCGTGCCAATGCCATGCTGGAAGACAGCTCCACGAGTTCTTTGCAAAGTGAATGGAGGCGTAGCACCGTAAGGCAGCGCAGGGAGCGGCTGGGGGCAAAAACGAGTCCTGCGGGCAGAAGTTCGGAAATCCGGCAAAGCCCTCTCCAAGCGCCCGCCCTGCTATTCTGATACAACGCGAGGAAGGATAGATATGAGAATTACCCCAACACTCACCATCTGCACGCTTTTGCTGACGGCCGGTCTCGGCTCCGCGATGGCGCAGGACAAAAAAGCGCCGCCCGGGCCAGGTCTGACTCTGACCACCACGGCGTTCGCCGACGGAGGCGAGATCCCCAGCAAATTCACGCAGAACGATCCGCACCCGGTTTCGCCCAAGCTGGAGTGGACTCACGTTCCCGCCAACACAGCCGCGTTCGTTTTGATCATGCACGATCCGGATGTGGCTGTCCAACGCAGAACAGAAGACGTCTTGCATTGGATGGTGTTCAACATTCCGGGAACAGCTCGCGAACTTCCCGAGGGAGTGCCGCCGAACCCGCAGTTGCCGGACGGGTCGGTGCAAGCGAAGAACATCGGGGGCGTAGTGGGCTACAGGGGGCCGGGCGCGCCGGCCGCAGGGCCTCATCATCATTACACGTTCGAGCTCTTTGCACTCGATACAAAGCTCGACTTGGGACCCGATGCCACGCGCGCGGATGTGCTGAGGGCGATGGACGGCCACATTCTGGGAAAAGGCGTGCTGGTGGGCCGCTTCCATCGTTAGTACGAGGTCGTCAGAGGAGCAGCGGTCCCTGTCGCGGCTGTAAGGATTCTCCGGATGTTACGTCCATCTCCAGCCGAGGCAGCCGGGCGCTTCCGTGCAGAGGCCGCTAAAGCGCAAAGCGCACGCAGCGCACACGACGCTCGGCCACCCCGTAGCTGCGGCGGACCTGTCCCAGCGTAGCCACGGTCCCAGTTTGAAAAATTCCCAAGCTGTGAGAACCGAGCCGGCGCCGCAGGGCCGGCCGGCTCGGGAGCTTTACCAGGGCATTTCCCGCTTTGTGTATTTCCGGCCGATTTCCGCCGCCTGCGGGCTGGCCGGCCCGATCATGACGCCTTCCTTGATCATGTCGATGACGTCGGCGGGGGTCATCGAGTTCAAAAAGAAAAGGTGATTGGCTTTGCAGGCCGCAAAGACCCGCGCCCGCGCCGCCACCATTTCAGGAGGCATTGGGCCGCGCCCGCCGCCGCCCCGGACCCCCAGGGACAGCGCCATATCGCCGGGGCCCCACTCCGCAAAGGCGATGCCGGGAACCTTGGTGCTTTCTTCGGCATTGGCCAGCGCGTACTTGTCCTCCAATTTAAGACCCAGCATCAACTCACCATTGGGGTTGAGAGGCCAGACGTCGGCTTTTTGCAGGTATTCCTGCTGGGAAACTCCCCAGATTC
>DASREK010000064.1:0-11399 GCA_035652135.1 Bryobacterales bacterium
TGCCGTTGGTGTAGATGACGGGGAAGTTCAGCTGGTCTTCGGTGGCGTCGAGATCGATGAAAAGATCGTAGATTTCGTCGAGCACTTCGCTGGGGCGGGCGTCGGGGCGATCGATCTTGTTAATTACTACGATCAGGGCCAAACGCGCCTCGAGCGCTTTCCGGAGCACGTAGCGGGTTTGCGGCAGCGGTCCCTCGCTGGCATCGACCAGCAGCATTGCGCCATCCACCAGCTTCAGGGCCCGCTCCACCTCGCCGCCGAAATCGCTGTGGCCCGGGGTATCGACGATATTGATCTTGACGCCCCGGTAAAAAATGGCGGTATTTTTGGCGAGAATCGTGATGCCGCGCTCCCTTTCGAGGTCATTCGAATCCAGGACTCTCTCGACCACTTGCTCATTGGCGCGGAAAATGCCGCTTTGGTGCAGCATGGCATCCACCAGGGTGGTCTTGCCGTGATCCACGTGGGCGATGATGGCGACGTTTCGAAAGGAAGAAATCAAATATCATCATGACACGATTCGTTCGCGAAAACCCTCTGCCCGGCTGCTCCGCCCTCCCGAGTTTGGCGAAGCTCCGGCAGCCATGAGCATTGCCGCCTGTCTCATATAGCCCGCCGAGGCTTTCCGCGCCGGGCGCAGCCGGTCTCAGCAAAGTCCTTCGCCGGAGAGGCCGTGGCGGCGGGCTTCCCGGCCCCTTGGCCGGTGCATCTAACACCTTGAAAATACAGAAGAATATCCTATCTGCCGCTTGTGGCAGCCCTCCGGGCGTGGTACCCTGAAATTGCTGGCCTGGCAATGGCGAGCAGTTCCGCGTCCCAGCCGAATGTTTCCGCCCATTCCGGCGCTGAGTTGCGGCGGTGCGGGGTGTGCTTAGGAGCCCCGCCGAGCCGACGCGGCGCGACCGGCGAAGTCCAGCGTGTACCCGACATGAAGGAGTCATGTCCCCCAGCATGAACCTGCGCTCTCTGTTCAGTGTATTTTCCAGCGACCTTGCCATCGATTTAGGAACTGCCAATACCTTGGTTTTCGCCCGCGGCAAGGGCATCGTGGTGGATGAGCCTTCGATTGTCGCCATCAACAAGAATACCGGCGATATCGAGGCGGTGGGCAAGGAGGCCAAGGAGATGCTCGGCCGCACTCCCGGCAACATCGTCGCCATACGGCCCATGAAGGACGGCGTGATCGCCGATTTCAAGGTCACCGAGAAGATGCTGAACTATTTCATCCAGAAGGCGCACAACCGCAAAATGCTAGTGCACCCCCGGATCGTCATCGGAGTGCCCAGCGAAATCACGCAGGTTGAAAAGCGCGCTGTCATGGATTCGGCCTATCGGGCGCAGGCCAGCGAGGTGCATCTGGTCGAGCAGGCCATGGTGGCGGCCATCGGAGCAGGGCTGCCGATTACGGAACCCTCGGGCAATATGGTCGTGGATATCGGGGGCGGGACCACCGATGTCGCGGTGATCTCGATGTCGGGCATTGTCTATTCGCGGTCGGTTCGAATCGCCGGCAACGAGATGGACGAGGCCATCATGCAGTACCTGAAGCGCAAATACAACCTGCTCATTGGCGAGCGCACCGCCGAGCAGGTCAAGATCGAAATCGGGTCTGCCTATCCCTTGGATAAGCCGTTGACCATGGAAATTAAAGGGCGCAACCTCATAGAGGGGGTGCCCAAGACGGTCACTGTGGATGACAGCGAGATCCGGGAATCTCTTTCGGAGTGCGTCGCTACCATCATGAACGCGATCCGCGTGGCGCTCGAGCGCACGCCGCCGGAGTTGAGCGCCGATATCAGCGACCGCGGCATCGTTCTGACCGGGGGCGGCGCCTTGTTGCGGAACCTGGATAAGCGCATCCGCGAAGAGACGGGATTGCCCGTGTCTATCGCGGAAAATCCCCTGGCGTCGGTGGTGCTCGGCACCGGCAAGATGCTGAGCGATTTCAAGCTGCTTAGGAAAATTTCGATTGATTAGCAGATGCGTGCGGATGAGAACGGATTAGACGGCTGTCTGGATGTGGTTTTCGCGGCCTGCCGCTTTGGTGTTAGGTTGAAGGCGCTGAGGTTGGCGGAGGAGGACCGCCGTCTGGCGGGAGCGCCTTGCCGGCGCACGGACGCCGTCCCGATAGCAGTCTCTGCGGTTCGCACATAACAACAGCGATGGAGACGTTACTCGCTCGGTACCGCAACATTACGGTTCTGGCGCTTGCCATCTTTGCCCAATTGCTTTTGCTGGGGTACCAGATCCGGAGCGACCGGGACGTCCGGCTGATCCGCGTGTGGGGCGTCACTGCGATTACACCGGTGGCCCGAGTAGTGCATGGCGTGCACGAGTCCGTTGCGGCTCTCTGGTCAAACTATATTTGGCTGCGCGGCGCCAGGCAGCAAAACGAGCGCCTGCGCGCCGAAATCGGCCGTCTGAAACTGGAAAATCAGGCTCTCCGCAACAGCCTGGAAGCCGCCGAGCGCCTCAAGATCCTGACGGCGTATCAACAAAACATCCTGTCCGAGACTACGGTGGCCTCGGTTATCGGAGCGGGCGCCAATCCCAATTCACGTGTAATCTTTCTCGACAAAGGAGCCGGTTCAGGGGTGAAGACCGGCATGGCTGTGATCACTCCCGACGGCATTGTCGGCCGGGTCCAATCCGTGTTTCCCGGATCTTCGCTTGTGCAGTTGATCGACGATACGAATTCCGCTGTCGGAGTGATTCTCGAAACCAGCCGCGCCCATGGCATTCTCAAGGGCGCTGGCCTGAATGAAGGGCGTATCGACTACGTGCCCAATGAGGAAAAAGTCGACCCGGGAGAGAGAGTCTATACGTCGGGTGAAGACAGAATTTATCCCAAAGGGCTGTTGGCGGGAATAGTGCTCGAATGCCGTCAGGGCCGCGATTTCAAAGAGATCACCGTCCGCTCTGCCGCTCGCCTGGATCGTCTGGAAGAGGTGCTGGTGGTAACGCGCGGCGTGCATCAGGACCTGCCCCGGAAGGTTCCAAAACCCGGAGCGCCGGAAGTTTTGCTGCCACCCCCGCCGATCGAGGACCGCGACGGCCTCTCCGGCCTGAGCGCCCCGAGGACGGCCGTGGCAGGCGGCGCAGGCCCGGCGGGTTCTGCCCCGAGCCTGCCGGCGGACGGTTCGGTCGCGGGGACCGATGCCGACCGGGTAAAACGGCGGTATGAAGAATTAGGCGCCATGCAAGGACACAAGTTTGGAGAAGGCGCCCCCGGTTCCAAGCCGCCTGATTTTAATCTCGGCTGGAGCCCGCAAGGCGGCATGGCGCTCCGGCGGCCCCCGGCTGCCAAGCCACCGGGCCCCAGTGGATCCGCCGATGCGCCTGGCAGCGGCGCCGGAAGCCTGGCGCCGCGCGTTCCCGGAACGAATGCTCCGCCTCAGCCGCCGGACAAACCTGGCGCAGCCCCCGGATCGGTAAGGCCGTAACATGCAAGCCAGCGTCAAGCAACTGGTCGAAGCAGATATCAACCGGCTGCGCCCCTGGATTGCCATTGTGGCCGTGCTGGGGGCATTACTGCTGCAAGCCTACTTGCCCCTGCTGTTGCCGCTGTTCTCCAGCTACGCCAATATGGCGGACCTGCCGTTGCTGGTCACCATCTATCTGGCCCTGCTGCGGCGGAGTCCCGTGGCTGGTTTGTCGATTGGCATGGGCGTGGGCCTGGCTCAGGACAGCCTTTCTGACGGCCCTATCGGCATGTACGGAATCATTAAAACGATTATCGGTTATATCTGCTCCTCGCTGACGCAAGTCATTGCGGTCGAGCCGCTGGGCACCCGCGTCATCCTGGTTTTCGGCTGTTATTTGATTCACCAAGCTGTCTTCTGGGTCATGGAGCGGGTTTTGCTTGGCCAGGCGGTCGCTTTCCTGTGGCAGAGGGCCTTGTTCCTGGCGGTAATCAACGCCCTGCTTGCTTTGCTGCTGTTTCGGTTCTTGGATAAATTCCGGGAGAGGATCTGATCCGTGGCGACGCTGAATCCGCTTGATCCCCGCAAAGCCCAGTTTGCAAAATTTGCCCAGGGGCGAATTGCGCTGATTCAGTACCTTTGCTTGTTTGTGTTCCTTTACCTGATCTCAGGTTTTTGGGAACTTCAGGTGCAAAATCCGGATGTATACGCCGAACAGGCTGAGCGGAATCGCGTAAAATGGCTGCCCTTGTTGGCGCCGCGGGGCAAAATCCTCGACCGTGAAAACCGGGTGCTGGCGGATAACCATTCCACCTTCAGCGTGATTCTTTCGCGGAGCAACTTTGATGAAAAGCATCTGCCTGTGATCGCCGACGGCCTGAACGTTTCCCTGCCGGATTTGCAAGCCCGGTTGCGCCGGTCGCGGAATGAGCCGGAATATGAAGCCCTGGTAATCAAAAACGGCCTCACCGAAGCTGAGGTGGCGTTCGTAGAGGCCCATCATCAGGAACTGCCCGAACTCGAATTAGTTCGCTCGCAGCGGCGGCTCTACCCGGCGGACGGTTTTGCCTCACACCTGCTCGGATACGTGGGCGAGGTCAGCGAAGAGGAATTGAACCAGCCGGAATTTGCGATGTACAACCCGGGTGCCGTCGTGGGCAAGGCGGGAATCGAGAGGGAGTACAACGACGTGCTTACCGGCATCGATGGCCAGCGCCAGGTCATAGTGGACAGCCGCGGGCGCGAGCGGGGCGTCATTGGGATTAAAGAGGCCAAGCCGGGCCGCAGCATCCGGCTCACCATTGACCTCGACTTGCAGGCGGCTGCGGAATTGGCGATGCAAGGCAGAACAGGCGCCGTGGTGGCTTTGGACCCGCGTACCGGAGAGGTGCTCGCCCTGGTCAGCACACCCAATTACGACCCGAATAAGTTCGCGGGCCATATCAGCGCTGCCGATTGGAAGGAATTGGTGTCCAATCCGGATAACCCATTGCTCAACCGGGCGATCCAGGCTCAACTGGCGCCCGGCTCTACGTTCAAGCCCTTTGTTGCCCTGGCTGGGCTGGAAAGCAAGACGATCGACGAAGACTTTTCGGTGCACTGCGGCGGCGGAGCGTCCTTCTACGGGCGCTACTTTAAGTGCTGGGTGAAGACCGGCCATGGGGCTGTTTCTCTGCACAAAGCCATCCGCGAATCGTGCGACGTCTATTTCTACAACGTCGGCAATAAAACAGGGATCGACACCATCGCCCAATACGCGGAAGCGGCAGGCTTCGGCCGCCGTACCGGCATTGACCTGCCGGAAGAGAAAGACGGCGTGATGCCTTCCTCGAAATGGAAGCTTCGTAACTTCCGGCAAAAGTGGTATGCGGGCGAGACGATTTCGGTGGCGATCGGACAGGGCGCCGTGACTGTTACGCCTCTCCAATTGGCGGAGGCGTACGCCGGAATGCTGGAGGGAGGGGAGTGGCGCCGCCCGCACTTGGTGCCATGGGACGAAATGCAGGCGATCCGCCCTGGATTCGTCCCGCCTGAGCCACGGCGGTTTCCGCTCGATCACGAGAATGTGGCCAGAATCGCTTCCGGATTGTGGGCTGTTGTGAATGAGGCGGGGGGAACGGGCGTGCGGGCGCGAATTCCGGGCTACGACGTAATCGGCAAAACCGGATCGGCCCAGGTTGCTTCCAACCAATTCACAAAAGGGAAGAAGGATGAAGAGCTCAAAGACAACGCGTGGTTTGTGGGAGCCGTTCCCAAGGACAATCCCGAGATTGTGGTGGTGGCAGTGGCGCAACACGCCGAGCACGGCTATCTGGCGGCTCCTATCGTCCGGGACGTGCTGAAGGCCTATCTCGACAAGCAGATTCGCCGCCAGATGACCCGGCAGGAGGAAAAGCCTGCGGTGGAAACCGGCGAATTGCGGTTCGTCACCCCTCCCGTCCCGAATTAACGTTTGCTATGCGTCACTCGATCCGAGACCTAGATTGGACTTTGCTGGGGTTCGTACTGGCGATCGCCACGCTGGGGGTATTGCAGATTTACAGCGCTACACGAAACACCATCTGGCAAGGGGCCCAGAATCGCCAAATTGCGTACATTATCGTTGGCGTTTTCCTGATGTGGCTGATCTCCCAAGTGGATTATCACGTACTGCTCGAACGCGGACCGGTGCTGTACCTGATTTCCATTGTGGGCTTGATCGGCATCTATATAGTAGGCGAAGTCCGAAAGGGATCCCGGCGCTGGATTCCGTTGTTTGGCGGGTTCAATTTTCAGGTTTCGGAATTTGTCAAGTTGGTGTTAATATTGTTAGTCGCGCGCTACTTTTCGCAGTTGAACCGCGAGACGGTTTCCGGCGTTGACTTACTGAAAATAGGCGGGTTAGTAGGTGTTCCGATGCTGCTTGTGATGAAGCAGCCGGATCTGGGAACGGCGCTGACGTATTTGCCGATTGCTGCGGGCGGGGTGCTGCTCGCCGGGGTCCGGTGGAAGCATCTGGCGATTGTAGTGATTCTTGGAGCTTTGGTGCTGCCCGCCGGCTGGCACTTTCTCAAGCCGTACCAAAAGGAGCGGCTGGTGACATTTGTGGACCCCAACCGGGACCCGAGGGGCTCGGGATACCAGCTCATTCAGTCCAGAATCGCAGTCGGCGCAGGGGGGCTCTGGGGCAAGGGCATCGCCAAGGGATCTCAAACCCAGTTGCGGTTTTTGCCGGTACCCCATACAGATTTTATCTTTTCGGCCTTCGCTGAGGAGCATGGCTTTACCGGCGTGTTGCTGGCGCTGGCCTTGTACTTTGTGGTTCTGATGCGCATCATTTACGATGCGCAGACAGCGGCGGATCGCGCAGGGACTTACATTTGCGTGTGCGTCTGCGTACTGCTGTTGTTTCATTTGCTGGTGAACGTGGGAATGGTGATTGGTCGAATGCCGGTCACAGGAATTCCCTTGCCTCTTATGAGCTATGGCGGGTCCAGCATGTTCGCGGTCTTTTTGATGCTGGGACTCGTCAATAATGTTTGGCTCCGGCGATTTGTGAATTGACTGGTTCCACGAACCGGGGAGGCATACGAAGTCAGCCCGGGAGGGACCAGGTATTTTTAGGCGGCCGTTAGAGAAGTTGCGGCAGCCGTCAAAATTGAAAAGGATAAACGGGAACCCGAGAATTCTCGCCTGAAGGGCCGGATAAGGAGTCCGGGCGGAGGCAGAGAGCGGTTCCAGCGGCCCCGGGGCGTTGAGCGCAAGATTGGGAAACGGGCTCCGCCCTGCGGTCTGAGGAAAATCGGTATCTGTTTCGAGTGCATTCCCGGCCGGAATAAGGCCCGGCTGATGGATGCACCGCAGCGGCGACGATGCCGCCGTCTCCATCCGTCAATCCCGCCTGATTATTGCCGAGAGGGCGTCCTCGGGCTCCCTTAACTGAGGCATTTCCATGTCGAAAGAATTGATCGTGTCCTCGACGGCTCATGAAACCAAGGTGGCCATCCTCGAAGATGACGAGCTCGTCGAGATCTACTTTGAGAGAGAAAAGCAGTTTGGATTGGCGGGCAGCATCTACAAGGGGCGCGTTACCCGCGTACTGCCCGGCATGCAGTCGGCCTTTGTGAATGTGGGCCTGGACCGTGACGCTTTCCTCTACGTTTCTGATTTTTTTGAGGACAACGAAGAATATGACCGGATCGTGACGACTGTGGAAGACAAGGTCGTCAAGATGGAAGAGAAGAAAGAAGCCCTGGCTCAGGCGGCGCTCGGGGAGGCGCGGCAGGAGCCGGAAAACGGCGGACCGGCAGCGCAAGAGCCGGAATCTTCCACATACGAGGTCCGTTCGGAGAAGCATCCAAGCTCCGCTCAGGCAGCGGCTCCCAACGGGCATACCGGGGCGCCCGCCTTGTTTGGCTCAGGGCATAGAGGCCGCCGTGGACGCCGCCGGCGAATGGGCTCGGGCCGCGGTTTTCCGGAGACGAAGTTTATCCAGCCCGCTGAGGTTGCCACCGAAGCGGCGGAGGCCTCGCCTGGTCCTGAAGTTACCTTCGAGGTGCTTCCAGGCGAATCCCTTGCCAAGTATCGGCAGGCAGCCGAATCGGCCGGCCTGGAGGCCAAACAAGACTCGGAGCAGCAAGGTCTTTCAGCCCAGCACGAAGGTGACATGGATGCTCCCTCTCATCATCTGCTGGCGAGGGAAGCCTTGGCGGAGGATTCCAGGGAAAGCATGGATTCGAAGGCAGCGTACCACGCTCTTGCTGCTGAGAGCCCTTCAGAAAACGGCCGCTTTTCCGGCGAGCAGGAGGCCGCTCCGCTGCCCGGGGCGGTCTTAGCCGCCCCTCACGGGGCAGCCTCAGAAGCGATTGCCGGAACCGCTCGCGAGCCGTATCGGGACGAAGAAGTGATACCACCGCAGGTCGGATTGTCCGATGAGGCAGCGCCTGAGCCGGATGCCGGCGAGGAGAGTTTTTCCCCCTCGGAATCCACGCTCGAACGTGAAGTTTTGGAAAGCGAACATGGACGCCAAGAGGGCTTGGAATCCGTCGGCGTCTACAGCAGCCTTTCCCAGAAGGATGCCAGTGGATCTTTAGAAGAGATTTCCGCCGAGCAGGTTGGGGCAGAGGCTCTGCAAACCGGCGGCGTGGCCGAGGGTTTGGCCGGGCCTCGCCCGGAGGCGGCAGGCGAGGCCGCCGCGGCGCCGGAAGCTATCGTGGAAGGCGCTTCCGAACGTGAAGCGAGCGTCCGCGAGAAGCCGTATGGGCAGCGGTATCTACACCGTGGGTCGCGGCGGATGCGGCGGCGCGGCCGTGAGTTTCGGGACCGCCGCGGGGCCGAGCGGAGCGCCGAAACTAGCCAGGCGCCGACCGCCGAAGCGAAACTGGCCACACCGCGGACCGCCGAGACCAGCATCACGGATCTGCTCAAAGAGGGTCAGGAGATCATTGTTCAGATTGCCAAGGAGCCTATCGGCAAAAAAGGCGCGCGAATCACGTCTCATATTGCGCTCCCTGGCCGATATCTGGTGTATATGCCGACCGTCGATCATGTCGGCGTCTCCAGAAAGATCGTTTCCGACGAAGAGAGGCTCCGGCTGAAACGCATTGTGCAGACCCATCGCGTCGGCATGCCCGGTGGCTTTATCGTGCGAACCGCCGGAGAGGGCCAGCCGGAGGAAGAAATTCGCTCGGATATGCACTTCCTGTACAACTTGTGGCTCGACTTGCGGCAGAAGGCGGAGAGAACCCCCGCCCCCGCTTTGATTCACCACGATCTCAACCTGGTGGAGCGGCTGCTGCGAGATCAGTTGACCGACACCTTCAAGACCATTTGGGTGGACACCCAGGAAGATTACGAGCGGATTCTCCAGTTTGTAGAGCGCTTCCAGCCCAATTTAGTCGGCCGCGTCAAGCTCTATACGCGGTCGACGCCGATTTTTGACGAATTCGGCATCACGCCGGAGCTCGAGAAAGCGTTGCGGCCCAAAGTATGGCTGAAGTCGGGCGGCTATATCGTCATCAACCAGACCGAAGCCCTGGTGGCGATCGATGTGAATACCGGCAAATATGTTGGTAAATCGAACCGCCTCGAAGACACGATTGTAAAAACCAATATGGATGCGGTGAAGGAAATCGTGCGCCAAATCCGGCTGCGGGACCTCGGCGGCATTATCGTGGTCGATTTTATCGATATGGACGAGCGCAAGAACCGTCAAAAAGTGATGCAAGCGCTCGATGAGGCGCTTCGCGCGGATCGCTCGCCGTCCAAAATTCTCCAGTTCAATGATTTCGGCTTGGTCGCAATTACTCGTAAGCGCGTCAAACAATCGCTGGAGCGCACTCTGTGCTCTCCTTGCCCGTACTGCGACGGCTCCGGATATGTGAAATCGCCGGCCACCGTCATTCAGGAGATTCTGGCGGAAGCGAAGAAGATCGCTCCGGGGCTGGATCAGGGCAACGTCACCCTGCGCGTGAACCAAGAGGTAGCAAAGGTGCTGAAGTCCCGGGATAACAGCTACCTCGAAGAGCTGGAAACCATCCTGCGGCGGCCGGTGCTGGTGAAGGGCGACCCTCTGCTACACCAGGAGAAGTTTGACTTCAACTAAAATTTCTCCGCGCGCCGCCGGAGCGGCAGCGTGGCGGCTTCCCGCCCGGCAGGCCTGATTCCCGGGCAGGGAAGTCAAGAAAATCGCCGGAGATGCAGTTGCCGGAAGGGGCAAAAGCGCGATGCCGACTACACCGAGGGGTTCCAATCCGGGGCTGACGTTGGAAACCTGCGCCGATAAAGACGCCACGGTCGTGCATTGCGCCGGTAAGCTGACAGCCGCATCCACCTCGATTTTTCACGAGCGCGTCAAAGGACTGTTCCCGACGGCGAAGCGGGTCGTCCTGGACCTGACCGACATCGCGCAGATGGACAGCATGGGCCTTGGCACGATCGTAGGTCTTTATGTTTCGGCGAAGGCCTCAGGCTGCGAGCTGGAACTCATCAATCTCAGCAAACAGGTGCGGCGTCTGCTGAGTCTGACGAATTTGCTTTCGTTGTTCGAACCCTGCGGCCAGCACATGACCCGAATTCCGTAAAGCCTACCGCCTTGCGCGCTGCGGAATTTTCGCGAAGGGCTGCTTGTTTCGCTTGCCCGAAGGCTTCGCTTGCCGCTCCGGAACGATTCCGGTAAGCTCGTCTTTCCCCTTCTTCTATGTGGAACTCGCGAGGGGCTGCCGGGTGCGTGATTGCGGCGCTCATTTTTTTCTCCGCTTTGCGCTGCTATAAAACCTACCGGGTCTTTAACGACACAGCGGATGAATCCTCGCACATCGGGGCGGGCCTCGATATTTTGCAGACCGGAAGTTATGCGACGGATTACGTACAGCCGCCGCTTGCCCGGATCGCGCTGGCCCTGCCGGCTTACTGGATGGGTCTGCGGCGTTCAGCCCAGGAGCGGAAACTGAGCCATCACGCGCTTTGGACTCGCGCTCCGCGCGCATTCTATTGGAAAACCTTGGCGGCGGCCAGAGCTGGCAATCTGATCTTTTTGCCGTTTTTGATCGCTTATGTTTTCGTTTGGGGA
The DNA here is from genome assembly GCA_035652135.1 of Bryobacterales bacterium. Classification (GTDB taxonomy): domain Bacteria; phylum Acidobacteriota; class Terriglobia; order Bryobacterales; family JACQDG01; genus DASREK01. The sequence continues at coordinate 10,972 of DASREK010000064.1, forward strand.
AAGCAACTCTACGGGCCGGTAGCGGGCCTGGCCGCCGCGTCGGCCACAAGTTTTTCGCCCAACCTGCTGGGGCACGCCTCGCTGGCTACGGTCGATTTCGGGGCTGCCGCGGCGATCTTCATAGCGGCCTATTACCTCTGGCGATGGGCGCAACAGACAGGAGCGCGCCATTGTATCGCAGCCGCCGCAGCTTGCGGAATCGCCGTGCTGGTCAAGTTTTCCGCCCTATTTTTCCTGCCGCCCCTTGGCATTGCGTTCTTTCTGCTGGCAGCGCAAGAGCAGCATCGGGCCGGCGGGCCCCCGCAGATTGCCGCCATGGCGCGCACTGGCGCACTCTTTTTGGCAGTCTTGATTTTTGTGGCCTGGGCCGGCTATCGGTTCGAAACAGGACCTTTGCCGCCGGCCCGAATTCAGCCTGTGCCGGGAAC
>DASREK010000065.1:0-2877 GCA_035652135.1 Bryobacterales bacterium
CGTGCGATCCAGAGGCGGCTGGGCGCAATTTACCTTCGTCGCTACACCGCGCTTGAGCTTCAATTTGTACGGGGGGGAAGATGACCCGAACAACCGGGATCTGGCCGCCGGGGGAATCGCCCGAAATCTTTCCTACGCCGCGAATGTGTTTTATAAGCTGGCTCCCAATGTGGTGGTAGGAGGGGAGGTTTCGCAAGTTCGTACGCAATTTCTCAACGGGCAGCGGCCGCTCAACAACCATTACGATCTGGCCGTGGCATATTTGTTCTAGGATCTGACGTATGCGGACCGCCGCGCTGATGCTGATGTGGACCGCCGGATGTTGCGCCGCCACCTTGACCGGAAGCGTGGTCCTGGTCAATTCCGAGCAAGCGTCGGTGAAGAACCGGCACGACTATTCAGGCGTGGTCGTCTGGCTCGAACGCGCCGGTGGAACGCCCCTCCGGGCGAGCCAGGGCTTCCGGCACGCCAAAATGGAACAGCGAAACAAAACCTTCGTTCCCCACGTGCTCGCGGTGGAGGTCGGCACGGCCGTGGATTTCCCGAATCTGGACCCGATATTTCACAACGCCTTTTCCAACTATGACGGCCAGGTGTTCGATGTTCATCTTTATGCGCCGCAGACCTCCCGGCGCGTGGTCTTCCGGCGGCCGGGCATGGTGCGCGTGTTTTGCAACATTCATGCGACTATGAGCGCGGTGATCGCCGTGCTTCCCACGCCCTATTTTGCCGTCACCGGCCCCGATGGCCGGTTCAAGATCGAGGCGCCGGAAGGCGCTTATCGCTTCCAGGTGTGGCACGAACGCAGCAATGCGGAGACTCTGTCGCGCCTGGAACGGCCGATCCAACTTGGCCCTCGGGGCCTGGTCCTTGCCGAACTGCGGGTTTCCGAGCAGGGGTATTTGGCTCTGCCGCACAAAAACAAGTATGGGCACGACTATCCCCCGGCTCCGGAGGACCATGTATTCTATCCGCTGGGCCCCCAGTAGCTGATGCGCCTGCTTACCAAAATCTGGCTCTCCACGTCGGTGGCGATTACGGCTCTTTTCGCGGCCACGGGCTGGATCGTCTCCCAGCATCTGGTCACCGAGATCATGAAGCAACTGACGGCCGAAGTTGCAACGAGCTTGCAGGCCTACCGCTCGCTGTGGCGCGAGCGTGCCCAGATGTTGGAAACCCTGAGCGCGCAGATCGCCAGTTCGCCGCAGGTGCGGGCGGCCTTCGGCACCGGGGACGCCGCGACGATTGCCGACACTTCCGGCGATTTGCTCCGCAATCTCGAGCGTCAGCTCGGCGAGCGCGGCCTGGTGGTGGTGACCGATCCACAGGGGCGCGTAATTGCGCGGCTCGCCGCTTACCAAGGAGTCGCGGCGCCCGGCCGCCTGGATTTCGTGAACGACGCGCGCAGCAAGTTCCCGGCGCAGCAGAGCGGCTTTGACGTCATTGAGGATCATCTGTACCAGTTTGTTGTGACGCCGGTATATGTGCAGTCCGGCGGAGGCCTGGCGCTGATCGATGTTCTTGTAACCGGTTTTGAAGTCACCGACGCCGTGGCGCGGGAGCTGCGGCTGTCGACGGGCAGCGATTTTGTCTTCCGATCGGACGGAAAAACTTTCGCTTCGACGCTCGGTCCGGCCAGGGCTCGTTTGCTGCCCCTTGTGGGAGGCCGGCCCGCCGGCCAGGCGCAGCCCATTTCCGCCGCCGGGCTGCACTACATCGAGCTTTCCGAGCCGCTGCTCAACGTGGAAGGCGAGCCGGCCGGTTCGCTGAGCGTGCTGCGCTCGCTGGAGGCGGCCGCGGCCGCCGCTTCCGCTTTGCGCCGCCAGATCGCAGCCATCTGGGTCGTGAGTCTCGTTCTGAGTTTTGTAATTACGTATATTCTGGCCAGACGGATCATTCAACCCATCGAAGCGCTGGACTACGCCGCCGCCCAGGTGGCGCGCGAGAATTACGATTACCGCGTCGAAGCCGTATCCAACGACGAGATCGGCCGGCTGGCGCAGACCTTCAATCACATGTGCGCCTCCATCCGGCAGGCGCGGCAGGAGCTGATTCGAAACGAGCGTCTTTACACGATCGGCCGGCTGGCGAGCTCCATCGTGCACGACCTGCGGAATCCGCTGGCGGCCATTTACGGCGGGAGCGAAATGCTGCTGCACGCCGATTTGCCCGCTCCCCAGCAAAAGCGCCTTTCCGCCAATCTCTACAAGGCGTCCCAGAGAATCCAGCAATTGCTGGACGACTTGCTGAATGTTGGCCGGGGAAACACTGGCGGAGCTCGTGAAGAGCGCCCTCTGGGGGAGATCTTGCAGGGAGCCGTCGAACCATTGCGCAATGCCGCGGAAGCGCAAAAGGTGGAAATCCACGTGTCGGGCGCGGAAGACCTCGTTGTAGCGGCGGATCGGAGCCGCCTGGAGCGCGCCTTCAGCAACCTTCTGGTCAATGCCCTGGAGGTCATGCCCGGCGGCGGCCGCATCTCGATCGACTGCCGGGCCGATGGGGAAAACATCGTCATTCGGGTCGCGGACACCGGGCCGGGCATTCCCGCCGAAATCCGGGACCGGCTCTTCCAGCCCTTTGCCAGCGCCGGCAAGAAGAATGGCACGGGTCTCGGCCTGGCGCTGGCGCGCCAGACGGTTCTGGACCACGGCGGAAAAATGTGGGCGGACTCCGGGGCGGGGCCGGGAGCGGCTTTCTTCATCGTTCTCCCGCTCGCCCGTCCCGGCGCGCGATTCTCTGCAAACCTGGAGGGACAGCGGGTCGTGTAAGTTCATTCGACCGGCCCCTCTCATGTCCGCCGGCATTCTCATTTTCCTGGCCACCTACCTGGTGCTGGCGATTGGACGCCTGCCGGGATTTCGCGTGGACCGGACGGGC
>DASREK010000066.1:0-2094 GCA_035652135.1 Bryobacterales bacterium
CGAGGCGGCCGGTGTAAGCGCGGGGAGCGGAATGACTTCCTCTGGATCGAGTGGAAGCGCGACAGCGCGGCGGGCATGGTGCGCCTTGTAAGCGGCCATCACAATCTCCAGGGCTTTGTAGCCATCCTCGCCGGTGGCGGCGGAGATTTGCCCGCTCCGGAGCGCTCCGAAAAACGCCTTGTATTCCTCGATGAACGGGTTCACGACCGGCGGCCACAGCTCGATCCATCCGGAACGCGGCGGGCTCCACCAATCCTGGGGCCTCGTGAATACCGCTACATCGGGCGGCAGAGGCTCTTCGGTAAAGACAGCGACGGGCGCGGCGTGAAAAGGATTGGCAACATAAGCATTGAAGCATAGAACGCCCTTTTTTCCGATCAACGTGGCCGGCGCGAGAGCGCCCCGCGAGAAGCGATGGAAGCTCAGAGCGCCGATCGCTCCGCTCTGCGCTGCCACCAGCAGCACGACGTTGTCGTCGAGGCCGTGCCCCCCGGCGCTTGTGAAGCACGCGGAGATTTCACGGGCGTCGCCGGCCAGCGCCCGCAATTGGTCGATACGGTGCGAGCCGAAATCGATCAGGGTCAGCCCGCCTGATAGTTTGGGGTCCAGCCGGTAATTGGCGCTGCCGCCCGGAATCACGTCAAACGGCTCTGACATTGTGGCCTGAAAGGAGTGTACGGCGCCGATCGCGCCGGCTTCCAGCAGGCGGCGCACCAGCCGGAACTCGCTGGTGAACCGGTGATGAAATCCTAATTGGAGGACCACGCCCGCCCGGCGCGCCGCTTCCTGCGCAGCTCGCGCGTCGCGCAGGTTGGTGGCGAGCGGCTTCTCGCAAAGAATGTGCTTTCCGGCGTCCGCGGCGGCCTCGACGCCCTGGCGATGAAACGCATTCGGGGAGGCGATGACGACGGCTTGAACGTCTTTGAATTGCACCGCTTCCTCCAGAGCCGCCGCGATTCTGGCGCCGGTCCCGGCGGCTACGCGCCGGGCGGCCTCAATATCCGGATCATATACACAGCAGACCTGCGCGCCGGAAATGGCCGCCAAAGCGGGAAGATGCCGGCCTGTAACGACCGCCCCACAGCCGATAATGGCGAGCCCGATTTGATCCATGAAGACTTAGGCAAGGGCCAGGGGGCGGATCGGCGAGCCAGTCCCGCCGCGAATCTTCAGCGGCGCGGCCACGAAAAGAAAGGAATAGACTTGCTCGGCCGCCAGTTCCTCGAGATTGAGGCACTCGATGATGTGGATGCCGCTCTCTACCAGCAAATGCGCGTGGACGGGCATGCTTGGCGCCGGCACTCGCTCGAATGCAACGGTGTCAGATCCGGCGGCGAACACGCGCCGCTCGCTCAGCCACCGCGCTCCAGCCTCCTGCGGCCCTGGGCCTCGCACCTCGGCGATGTAACGCGCGGCATCGTTCCAATAACGCGCCCACCCGGTGCGCAGCAGCACCACATTCCCCGGCTCGACCTGTACTCCATGCGCCTGCGCGGCTTTTTCCAGATGCTCGGGCGTAATCTGGAAGTCAGCCGCGAGAGCGTCCACTCCAGCCTGCCCTGCGATGTCGAGCAGCACGCCGCGCCGGAAGATCGGAGCGATGGTGTCCACCGAGTGCTGCCGCAAGCCGCCCGCATAAGATTGTGCGGAGGCCGCGTCGATCCCGCCATGCAGCTTTCCGCCGCAGGAAAAATGGCAGAGCGCGTCGATATGCGTTCCCACGTGGCTGCCGAGCGCCAGCGCTTCGGACGCGGAGCTTACGCCGCCGGGGCCCAAGTAGTCCCCATGCTTCTTCGCTAATCCGTAGAGGAAGGGAGGATGAACAGGATGGTGCGGCATGCCCACGAAATATGGCTGGGCCAGATCAAAGATCCTCGCTTGCGATACCAGACGGAGCAGCTCACTGGTCATAAGAAGCAGTGACTATAGCATGACCACTCCGGCGTTTCTAATCTGAAGTTGTTGCGCATGTACGGGAGTGCAGCGTTGTCGATCACAGACAAGAATTTCTGATCAGCACGACTGCTCCGAGCGGCTCAAGGGCTGAGGCCTGCTTCTCTGAGAAATTCCGCCGCAACTTCCGCCACAGGCCGG
>DASREK010000067.1:0-5612 GCA_035652135.1 Bryobacterales bacterium
CCGGCCTGTCGCCTCATCTGAATCGATAATAACAGCCGCAAGGCGGACATTGTCTTTCGCCGGCTCCAGCCGGTTCGGCATGGCATATAAGAACCGCTCTATCGCCGCAGTTCTATCCGCGCCAATCACAGAGTCATAGGACCCGGTCATACCCACATCCGTCAAATACGCGGTACCCCCGGGCAAAATCCGCTCATCGGCCGTGGGGACGTGAGTGTGGGTGCCTACCACCGCCGTAGCTCTGCCGTCCAGATACCATCCGAAGGCCATTTTTTCGCTTGTTACTTCCGCATGGAAATCGATGATTCTCAACCGGACCGACTGGGGCAAGGCGGCCAGTATGGCGTCGGCCCGGCGGAAGGGGCACTCGATGTTGGGCATATAGGTTCGTCCCTGGAGGTTGATTACCGCGTAGTCGACTCCGGTCGCAGTCGCGCCCACAAAGACGCCCCGCCCCGGGACGCCCTCCGGATAATTATCCGGGCGAAGCAACCGCGGCTGGCGCCCGATATAGTCCAGAATTTCCCTTTTGTCCCAGATATGATTGCCGGAGGTCAGCACATGCGCGCCCATCTCGAGCAGCTCGTCCGCAAGGCGGGGCGTGATGCCGAAGCCCGCAGCCGCATTTTCGCAATTAGCTATGACCAGATCGATTCCCTGGTTCTGGACAATATCTCCGAGATGGTCCGCCACAATGCGCCGGCCCGCCGAGCCCACGATGTCGCCAATAAAAAGAGTTCTCAACGCGAAGATTTGTGAACGATTCTGTCAGGGGGAAAACAAGCCCGGAACAGAGGCCCGCACGCCTGGCGCGAGACCTAAACGCGTATTCTATCGCAAACGCAGAATCGCCAATCGCCGGCGTCGCCACACGGAGTCGCTGAAAGCCGCGGCTTTATCAGGATCCGCCGGGGGCCGAATTTGCCGTCTCGAGGACTTCGTCCAGCAGGGCCGCGTACTCCAGGCTCTTGGTCTCGATGCTTTCCTGCAAGGCTTCGTGCTCCTGGCGCAGCCGGAAAAGCTCATCCGTGATATGCAGGGCGGCAAGCACAGCGACGCGGAACGAATCGACAGTTTGAGTGCGCGATGCGATAGCAGCCATTTTCTGGTCTACGTAGCGCGCAATCTGTTCCATGTAAGCGCGGTCGCCCGATCCGCTCTTCAGGTGATAAACCTGATCGAAGATGGATACGCGTACGCCTTCCTGCTCCATTTGGAACCGCCCGCTCTCACCCTTATATTACTCCTGGCCCAGCAAGTCAATCTGCGATAACAGGCGTTCCAGCCGCTCGCCGATCAATTTACGTTCAGACCGCAGCGTTTCTATTTCCGCCGACAGCTTCCGGGATTCCTCTTCCGCCCGGGCGAGTTGCTCCCGCAAGGCTTCGGATTCCTGCTCCGCTTCCGTCTTTTCCCGCCGGGCGGCGCGCAATTCTTCAATCGTAGCCAGGATTCGCTCCTCCAGCCGGGAAAGCGCCCTCAAATCGTTGATGTCGGTTACTGCGCCATTCGATCTTTCTGACATAGAGTCCTCTTTCCGCCGGATAGCGCTTCGCGAGAAAGCGCCCGCGGTGCGCCGCTAGGCCCGCTGCTCGGCGCCGAGTTTACGCAAAGCATCGAGGATCTCGCGCGCATACTGATTGACTTCTTCATCGGTCAGGCTGGCATCGTCACGCTGCCAGACCGCCCGCAGCAGCAGGCTCATCTTGCCCGGAGGCGCCTGGCCGCCGCGGAAGATCTCGACCGGCTCGAGGCGGACCAGGTGCTCCCGGGCGCCTACTGCCGCGACAATGTCTTCAAATCGCGTCCCTTCAGGCAGCAACAGAGAAAAATCCCTGTCCACAGCAGGCACTCGCGGGAGCGGCCGGAAACGCGGCTCGCGCAGCGGCAGACGGAAAAGACGATCGAGACAGATTTCGGCGAGCCACACCGGCTGCCGCAGCTTTCTCTCTGCGGCGACTTCCGGACTGAGCTCCCCGAATCGTCCGGCCGCATAGCCGTCAGCCACGGCGCGCGCGGAACGCCCGGGATGATAGTATCCCGCCCCGGTCTCCCGGTCAAAGTACAGATTTTTCCAGCCAAACAAGTCGAGAAGTTTCGCCACATCCGCCTTCATTTCGAAAAAATCGTAGAGCTTGCCTGGATCGTTCAACGAAGCCGGCCGCGCTCGGCCCGTCGCCACCAGACCCATCACGGGCAGCTCAGCAAATTCACTGCCTTCCTGCCGGTAGAGGCGGCCGATTTCGAAGAGCCGGACATCTGTTTGGCCGCGGTTCAAGTTCCATTCGACGGCCCGCAACAGGCCTGGGACGGCGGAGTTGCGCATCACGCTTTGCAGCTCGCTCAGCGGGTTTCGCACTGCAACCGGCTCCCATGCGCCGAATTGCGCCGCCTCGGAGCGCGAAAGGAAAGACAAACTGATGGTCTCGTCGTAGCCCAGGGCGCGGGCTACGTCTCGCATTTGCCGTTGTTTCCTGGAATCATCGGTGATCTCGGCCCGCCCGGCCCAGGCCGGCAGGCGCGCGGGGAAACGCTCGTAGCCGTAAATGCGCGCGATCTCCTCAATGACATCGATCTCACGCTCGACATCCAGGCGAGCCGGCGGCGGCGTGACTTGCCATGCTCCATCCAGGCGTTCCACTCGAAAGCCGAGAGAGCACAAAATGGACTCGATTTCGACAGCGGCGATTTCGATTCCGAGATAACGCATGACCGCCGCGGCCCGCAGCAAAATGGCGGAGCGCTGGCGCGGCGCCGGATAGGCGTCAATGGCTCCCTTCAGTACGGTGGCCGAGGCCAGTTGCTGGAGCAGCGCGGCAATGCGCGCGGCCGCCCAGGTGGTGGCTTCAATGTCGGCGCCGCGTTCGAAGCGGTGAGACGCCTCGGTATGCATCCCAAAATGCCGGGCTGTTTTTCGTATCGACGCCGGCTCGAACCAGGCGCTTTCAATGAGCACATTCCGCGTGCGCCCGGAAATTTCCGTCTCCGCGCCGCCCATGATGCCGGCCAGAGCCACCGGCCGTCTGGCGTCGGCGATAACCAGATGCTCGGGGAGAAGCGCCCGCTCCACCCCGTCCAGAGTTATCAGCCGCTCGCCGGCTTCAGCGCGCCGGACGATAATTTTCGCCCCTTCCAGCGTGTCGAGATCGAAAGCATGCGTCGGGTGGCCCGCCTCGAGCAGCACGTAATTGGTGATATCGGCGACGTTGTTGATTGAACGCACGCCGCAGAGCTCGAGGCGCTGCCGCATCCAGTCAGGTGAAGGTCCCACCTTCACGTCCACCGCCACCCGGCCCACATAACGGGGGCACAGATCGGGGGCGGCAATCGCAATGGAAGCGCAGGCGGCGGCAGGACGGGCGTCTTCACGAAGATGAATCTCCGGTTTGCGAATCTGGCGGCCGAAGATCGCCGCCAGTTCCCGCGCCACGCCGAGATGGTTCATCGCATCGGGCCGGTTGGCGGTGATATCCATCTCAAAAATCGTCTCTCCAAGTTCTTCAGACACCGATTCCACGGCGATGCCCGCCATGGTAAGCGCCTGGGCAAGATCGCGCGGGGATTCCTTGACGTCGATGTACTCGGCCAGCCAGCTCAGAACAATTCTCATTATCGGAACTGCCTCAGGAACCGGACATCTCCCTGGAAGAACAACTGGATGTCGTTGATCCCGTATTTGAGCATAGCGATGCGGTCCAGGCCCATGCCAAAAGCGAACCCGGAGTATCGCTCGGGGTCGTAGCCGACGTACCGGTAGACGGCCGGATCAATCATGCCGCACCCCAAAACCTCGATGAAGCCGCTCTGCTTGCAGACGCGGCAGCCAGCGCCGCCGCAAACGTGACAGGAGATGTCCACCTCGGCGCTGGGCTCCGTGAATGGAAAGAAGCTGGGGCGGAAGCGCGTGCGAATGTTCGAGCCGAAAAACTGTTTGAGAAAGTGCTCGAGCGTTCCTTTCAGGTCACAGAAGGTAATATTCTCATCCACTGCAAACCCTTCGACTTGATGGAACATCGGCGAGTGGCTGGCGTCCGGCGCATCGTTGCGGTACACCTTGCCAGGAACCAGGTAACGCAGCGGCGGCGGCTGCCTCTCCATGATGCGTACCTGGTTGGGCGAGGTATGCGTGCGCAGCAGGGCATGATCGGTAAGGAAAATGGTGTCCATCGCGTCCCGCGCCGGATGATTCTCGGGGAAGTTGAGCGCCTCAAAATTGTAATAGTCTGATTCGATTTCCGGCCCTTCCGCGATCGAGTAGCCCATGGAACCGAAAATCGACTCGATGTCCTCCTGCACGATGCGGATCGGATGCCGCGCGCCGATAATGCGCGGCGGTCCGGGAAGGGTGACGTCAACGGCGGGTTCGCTGCGTACCGGCTGAGCGCGGGCGGCCTCGGCCTCCTGGATGGCCTTTTCAACAGCGCTCTTCAAGCTGTTTTGCAGCTTTCCGACCAAGGGCTTCCATTCGCGGGAAGCGGGCTTGAGCCAGTGGTCGTTCGTGAAACTGAGCAGGCCGTTTTTGCGGCCCAGCCAGCGGTCGCGAAGCTTCTTGAGATGCTCCGGATCGCGGGCGTCAGCCAGCTCACGCTCGAAGAGTTCGCGCAATTCCTGGTACAGGCCCTCAATCGCCGCCGAATCAGCGGCCAGCTCTGCCAAGGTTCGTGTGGCCTTCTCGGTGATCGACATGGGACCGCAAGGCCGTCTCAGGCGCTTGCCAATGCGGCCTTGGCCTTCTGGGCCAGCGCAGCAAATGCCGCAGCATCGCCGATAGCAAGATCGGCCAGCATCTTGCGATCGATTTCCACTCCGGCCAGCTTCAGCCCATGCATAAATTTGTTGTAGGACAAATCGTTCGCTCTCGCCGCCGCGCCAATGCGGATGATCCAGAGGGAGCGAAAGTCCCGCTTTTTCTGGCGGCGGCCGATGTAAGCGAATTTCAGCCCGCGTTCGACGGCTTCTTTGGCCGCTCGATACAGCTTGCCTTTGGTAAGGAAATAGCCGGACGCGCTATGGAGGATTTTCTTGCGGCGGTCGCGGCGCTTGGTTCCGCGTTTGACTCTGGGCACGGTTTGTCTCCTTCGTTGATTTTGTTAGCGGCGACGCAGGCACGTGCCTCGCGCACTGCTCGCTCGCTTGCGGCCGGCGGCCGGACGGCTGCCGGAATCCCTTCGCGACAATCCCAAGTTCCCTGCCGGCGTCCTACCGGGTCGAAGCGCCCCGGAAGCCGGTGAACAAGGCGGCCCGGGTTTACAGCAGCATGCGGTCGATGCGCCTGTGATCGCCGGCGCTCACCAGAGCCACCTTCCGCAGCTTCCGTTTGCGCTTGCGGCTCTTCGTGGTCAGGATATGGCGGGCCGAAGCGTGGTGGCGCAAAATTTTTCCCGAGGCCGTTCTCTTAAAACGCTTGGCGGCGCCGCGGTGCGTTTTCAGCTTGGGCAAAGCATACCTCCTCTCCACGCGGCGCACACACGTACGATTCCGCTTTCCCGTTCGCTCGCTGGAGTCTGGGGTTTTGTGCGCGGCAGTGCAGAAAGAACCTTCAGTATAACACAGCGAGCATTCAGTTTGACGATGCCGGCGCAGGAGCGGCCCGGTTTCAATCAGCGAAGAGG
>DASREK010000068.1:0-2923 GCA_035652135.1 Bryobacterales bacterium
CGCGCAGGTGGCCGAGCAAGCCCCAATTCACGACGCCGACCAGGGGCACCGGATAGAGAGATTCCGGTGTAAGACAAGGAAGCTTTACCGCGTCGTATGGGCAGTGGAGCTTGGACCATCCGCGTACCGAGTCCTTGCTCTGTAGGTAGAAGAATCGAACCTTCCATCCCGGCGTCTGGCTCAGACTGCGACAGAGCGGCTCCTGATAGGGAGTGGGAACCAGGTCCACGACGGCCAGGCGAGTGGAGGTCATCGGCTTCGATCCGCCCAGGCGCTGGGGGGCGGCGCAGAGAGCGCGGGAGATCGCGAGGGAGCGGGCCGGAACCGGCAAATTAGTGCGTTCAAGAAGAAGCACTGCATCCAGAAATAGATTCCGATAAAATTGCCCGGCGCGATCAGCCAGCCTTCAAAGATCGCATTCACCGTCAGGGCAAGAACAGAGCCGTACACGCCGGTCAACCAGGGATCTCTCACCTTCCAGGCGAAACGGCCCGCTTCTATGAGCAGCATGAGAATAGCCAAAAACAATGGCGCCGAGCCCAGAGCGCCCACTTGGCTCAGAGTGCCCCAAAAGCTGCCGCCTGTCTCTGTCGCGTACCAACTGCCCACTTCCGCACTCCATGCGGCTTCGCCTTTGTTAGTGACGCCGAAGCCGAGGCCCAACCATGGATGTTCCTCGAAGTTGGCCATTGCCGCTTCCCAAGGCTGCACGCGGCTTTCAAAGAGGTTGGTTTGAGCGTCTCGTACTTTGTGTTTGTACAGATATTGCCTCGAGAAGTTAGAAAGGGCATCGGGGTTCGTAAGCACGCGGGCTGTAATAAGGACCGAAGTGAGCAGAACGGCGGCGCCGATCCTACGGTTTGCGTGAATCAGGCAGAACACAGTCACGGCGAGCAGCACGCCGAGCATAGCCGCGCGTGAGCCGCTTAGCAACAGCAGATAGCACCCGAAGAGAAAGCATCCAGCCAAAGCCCCAAGCTTGACGCCCGTTTGCCGGAACCGCCGGAACAGGGGAGAGGCGACCCAGGGCAAGACTGTGGCTAGTAGCGCCGCCCACGTGTTAGGATTTCCGAAGAACCGGGTGGAATCCGCCGGCGACAGGAGATAACCGGGAGCCGCCACCGCCACAAAAGCCAGAGAATAGGCAAGCAGGCCCCAGGTGAGCTTGCGGGCCGAGCTTGGCCCGTAACTGTCCACGAGCTGGCTGCCGGCTCGCGACGACAAGTAGAAAACGCAGATCACGGCGCCGAGCTTTAGATCGGTGAGAACCGGGGCCATCGTGGTGGTGGTCGTAACGCCCGAGACGCCGAGGAACGCCAGCAGCAAATAGGTAAACTTGGTCAGATGCGACGAGCCGGCGCGCCGGCGGAGAAAGAATCGCAGCGTCAAAGCCACCACGCTGAAGGCCAGGACCAGCCACCGCACGAGCAGAAACTCGTTTCTCAATTCGCTCGACGCGGCGGCAAGAAAGGCCGCGGCCCATGCTCCCACGGCGTATTCCAAGGGCGCAACCAGCACGGCCAGCGCCAGGCTGGAGCCCAGTAGCGCCGCTTCCAGGCTTTGACTGGTCAGCAGGTGCAGAGAGGCGGCCGCCAGAGTGGCGTAAAAGGCGGGAACCGGCAGAGAAGCCCAGGGCAGCGTGGGAAGCCGCGGCGGAGCAAATACCTCGGGCGTTGCGCTCATCGATGTACCGGCTTGAGAACCCTATCGGAAGCGCGCGCCATGCGGCCGGGGCGCCGCCCGGAGGAATGCGATGGAGAGGATTCGCCCGGCCGCGCCGCCGGCTCGACTTGCGCGAGCAGCACCAGCCAGGTTGCCGCAAGAGCCGGGATTTGCAGCGGAAAATCAAACCAGCTATGTATTAGCAATGTAAGAAGCGGCAGCACCAGAGTCAGCCATACTTCCCGCGGCCATTTCCGGCGCAGCAGCAGCGCGACGCTGCCAATCAGAGCGACGATGCCGGCGGCGCCCCATTCCATGGCAAATTGCACAGGGTCATTGTGGGCGTGTTGCCACACCATTCCCAGATCTTCCGTGGCTGCGGAGGGAAACACTTCCTCGAAGGTCCCCGCTCCGTAGCCCGTCAGAGGGCGGTTCAAAAACAACCGCCATGTAGCGCGGGCGACATTCCAGCGGACGCTGTAAGGCTGATCCTCCTGGAAGCGTTCCATGAGAGGCCGGCTGCTGGAAACCAAAACGAAAAAAGCAGCGACAGCGGCCAAGCCGGCGATGGGCAACAGAACCCTCCTTTCCCGGCTCCGCCTTCGAGACCGCCGACCCAGAACGCTTGCCGCCAGCACGATGGCGGTTTCTGTGCCCACCAGCGCGATGCCTGCGCGCGATGCGCAGACCACGACCGAAGCCAGAATCAGATTGGCGACCACAATGTAGATCGGCCTTTGCTCGGAAGGCCGCAGCGCCAGAAGCAGCGCCGAGGGCGTGACCAGTTCCATCAAGACCGTGAAGTGATTGGCGTCGATAAACGGTCCGAAGATTTTACCCGCCGGGACTGGAAGCAAGAAGTAAATCGTGTTTCGCGAAGTGAAATACTGCACCAGCCCGAAAACACAGAGCCCAAAGGCGAACCACACCAGCGCCAGACGGAACCGGCTTCGGATGGAATCGTCGGTGAATACATGACATGCAATGGCCATCAGAAGCCAGAGCGCGAGCCACTTCAACGCCTCCTCTTCCGTGCGGTAACGATGGATGGACCACCCGAACGCATACTGGCACCATGTCCACAAAACCAGCGCCGCCCAGGGAAGGAGACAGATATTCCAGACCGGCCGGACACGGCCGAAAGCCATCCGTAGGACCCAGACGGACGCCAGTGCAAACGCCGCTACCTCGAAAATTGTGAGCGCCCACAGCTCTACGCCGCCAAAAGCCAGAACAAGAAAGGCCAGCAGCAAGAACAGAG
>DASREK010000069.1:0-8796 GCA_035652135.1 Bryobacterales bacterium
GCTCAATAGCGCGGTTCGCCCGCTGGCCCGCGACCAGCCTCGAGAGCAGCGGGGTGGATCTCCGGGGCGCCGCGTTTGAAGCCGGTCGGACAACGATCCCCCGCGGCCCGCCGGCGAATACAAATGAGCCCGTGACTTCCCGCCCGAAGTGCGCGAGATCTCCGGCCTGCCCACCGCGGAAGAACGTGGAAACGAGTCTAGCGCCCCGCCGGCGGGTCCGTTTTTTTTCTCGGAAGCTTCTCCGGATATTCCGAAAGATTCCAGGCCATAGCCGCAACGGCCTTGGCGCCCTGAATGAGATCGTCTTTGTGAATTTTGTCGAAGGTATCCGCTTGCGAGTGATGCGTTCGGCGGTAATCGGCCGGGTCCTGCATGGCGAAGAAGGCCGGCACGCCGGCTTCGCGGAACGGCACATGATCGCTGCCGTTGGTCTCCCGCATCGTGAGCTCTTCGAGGCCGATTTCGTGCAGCGGCGCGGCTATCTTGTCCATCGCCTCGCGGATGTCATAGCGCTTCTCCAGAGAAAACGTTTTTACTTTCCCTGTGCCGGTGTCATGGATGATCACGCCCTGGATCTTGTCCAGATCTCCGGCGTGCGTGCGGATGTAGCTGCGCGCTCCCACCGATCCCTGCTCCTCGCCGGTAAACAGGATGAAGCGCAGGGTGCGCTGGGGTTTCAATCCTGAGGCCTCAATCGCGCGCGCCGCTTCCAGCACTACCGAGCTGCCCGTTGCGTTGTCCGTCGCGCCGGTTCCCAAATCCCAGCTATCCAGATGCGCGCCCACGATGACGACCTCCGCGGGTTTCGTTGCGCCGCGAATTTCCGCAACTGTGTTGTAAACCTCGACCGGGCCGGGGATAGTTTCGTTCCGAATGTCCACTTCCACCTGGACCGGCTGCCGGCTTTCGAGCAGGCGCCAAAGCCGGAGGTAATCCTCGTGGATGACAAAGGCGCTGGGGACTTCGCCGATCTGATAATCCGATCCGCCGACGCTGGTCATGTTAAACAGCGCAAAGTCCTTGGAGGCGTCGCGCACCACCGCAGCGACACCCTCCCTTTTGAACATCTCGCTGACCTGCCGCAGCAGGCGCCGCCTTTGCTGCGACGGCATGTCGGGATTTTCGCGGGCTTCGCCGGCCAGCGAATCCAGCGCATAGGCCGGCGCGAATGTGGGAGGCGTCTTGCCCGGCTCGGTCACGAGCACGATAGCGCCTTGGAGCTTTCCTTTGAATTTTTCGACATCCTCCGGTTTCTCCGCCTTCACATAAATTGCCGGCCCTCGCACCGGCCCGTTGGTGGAAGGCGACCAGCCGGCCGACGCCGCGGTCATCGTCTCCGCCGCCGGCTCAACCAGGCGCGCGCTGGCCGTTCCCCGGCGCCACCCGTTGGCGATGGTGAGGCTTTCCAAATGCGCGTCGAGCCCATATTCCTTGAATTTAGCGAGGGTCCATTGATTGGCGGCCTTAAGCTTCTCCGATCCCGTCAGCCGCGGCCCGATCGCATCACAGAGATGTCCGGCGTTGGCCATCAACTGGTTGTTCTTCTCGATCTCGGCGAAGAGCTTGCGGTCCGCGTCGCGAAAGGGATCCTGGGCGGAAGAACGCGGCTGCGCGCCGAGCGGAGCGGCAAGCAGCAGCGCCAGAAGACAGCCGAAGGCCGCCGACTTATGGAAATTTGGCAGTCCCTTAGCGATACCCAGACGCCTGGAGCTCAAATAACTCGGCATACTGGCCTCCCCGATCAACCAGTTCTTCGTGTGTGCCCTCTTCGAGGACTTCGCCATCCTGCAACACCAGGATGCGATCGGCCACGCGGACCGTGGAAAAACGGTGAGAAATCAAGACCGCTATTTTACCCCTGGTGAGCTCGGCAAAGCGCTCGAAAACGCGATGCTCGGCGCGGGCGTCGAGCGTCGCCGTCGGTTCGTCGAGGATCAGCAATTGGGCGTCCCGCATGTAGGCCCGGGCGAGAGCCACCTTTTGCCACTCGCCTCCGGAGAGGTCCACGCCATCGGCGAAGCGCCGGCCCACCATCTGGTCAAGACCCTTTTCCAACCGCGCCGCCACATCGGAGGCCAGGCTGAGCCGCGCCGCGCGTTCGATCCGCGGGCGGTTTTCGAGATGTTCCACGCGGCCCATGGCTATGTTTTCGCGCAGCAGCATGTGATAACGCATGTAGTCCTGAAAAATGACGCCGATCTCCCGCCGCCA
Source organism: Bryobacterales bacterium (assembly GCA_035652135.1). GTDB lineage: Bacteria > Acidobacteriota > Terriglobia > Bryobacterales > JACQDG01 > DASREK01. The sequence goes on from DASREK010000069.1 coordinate 2,212, forward strand.
GTCTTCGAGATCATATTCGCGCAGGTCAACGCCGTCCAGCAGAATCTCGCCTTCCGTCGGATCGTATAAGCGAGCAATGAGTTTCGTAATGGTCGTCTTGCCGGCCCCGTTCTCGCCGATCAGAGCGATGCGCTGTCCGGGACGCAGCTCGAAACTCACGTTGTGAAGGGCGTATCGTTCCGCGTCCGGGTACCGGAAGCTGACGCGCCGGAACTCGATGCCCTTCCGGATCGGGCGCGGCGCCGGCAGGGCGCCCGGTTTCGAGCGGATGCGCGGCTGCATGCGGAAAAAAGCAAACAGATCGTCGAGATAGAGCGCCTGCTCGGTGATATTCGAAAAATTCGTTAGTACGCCTTCGATCAGCGTGCGGCTGCGGGAGAAACTCGCCGCGAGAAACGTCAGGTCGCCGACTGTAAGCGCGCCGTGCAGCGTCCGGTAAAGAATCACGACATAAGCTCCGTAGTAGCCGGCGGTGCCCACCAGGGCCAGGAGCGAGCCGATCGCGGCGCGCCGCAGGACCAGATCCCGATTTTCGGCGTAAAACAGATCGGCCAGGCGCTTGTACCGTTCCGTCAGATAGCCGCCAAGGCCGAAAATTTTCACTTCTTTGGCGCTTTCTTGCGTCGCGCCGAGCCAGCGCAAATAATCGAGCTCGCGCCGTTGCGGGGTCCAGCGGTAAAGCAGGGAATAACTGAGGGAAGCAAAGTGCGTCTCACCCAGGAAAGCGGGAAGCACGGCGCAGACGAGCATGGCCAGCAGCCACGGTGAAAAGACCGCCAGCGCCGAAGTCAGCGTGGCGAGAGTGACCGCATCCTGGGCGGCGCCCATCACCTGAGACATGAGCTGCATGCGTCCCATCGTCTGCCGCCGCGCCCGCTCCAGTTTGTCGTAAAACTCCGGCTCCTCGAAGTGGGCCAGGTCGAGCGTGGAGGCGTGCCGCATCAGTTCCACGCTCACCCGGTTCGTAAACCGGTCACCCAAAAGGCTGTCGGCGAGCGCCACGGTCCGGGCGAGCAGATCGGAAACCACGGCTAAGGCCAGCTCCGCCGCCACGAGCCGCCATATCCGGCCGTTTTCGACCTGGCCGCTGCGCACACTGCGAACCACAGCGTCGATGATGAGCTTACCGACGTACAGCGTGGCCACCGGCAAGACGGCGCGCAGGAGGCGGGAGACGAGAGAAATACAGCCCAGCAGAGGGCTGGTCTCCCAGACCATCTTCAGGAGGGGCCCGACGTTTTCCAGGGCTTTGAGCCGCTCGCGCCAGGTGCGCTTTACCGGCGCCTCGCCCCGATGAGCATCCATGAGCTCAATGTAGCATGGGACTTCTGCGAGGCATCCGAGAGCCGTCCCGGAGCGCGCAGCTTACGTTGGGCTGAAAAGAAGGCGAGCCTGTTGCTCTGGTCCCGTTCCTTGGCGGCTGCGCCCAGCCGCCAACCCTCCGCCAGAGCTGGAGCACAGTCAGGAGAGGCCTTCTCCGCGCGGGATCAAATGCACCGAGGTCGCTTTCACCACCGCTGCCACCGTTTCGCCTTCCCTGAGTCCTAGATCTTCGTAGGATTGCTTGGTGACCAAAGCCACTAGAGGAAAGCCGCAATCGACAACTACCCGCACCACGGGACCTTCGCGAATGGCGGCTGTAATCCGGCCTGCGAGATGGTTGCGAGCCGTGCCGTGGCTCGGATGGCCTTTTTCAAGAATGACGTCCTCGGCCCGGATGCAGATGAACACGTGGGGGCCCTTCAGCCTGCCCGGGTCAACCGCGGTGATGTGTGCGCCGCCGGCCTGGACTTTCAGCAGCCCGTTCCCTTCCTCCAAAACCCGAGCCGGCGCCACCGTCTCGACTCCGACCGACAGAGCTACGGCCGCATCGGCGGGCGAACTCAGAACCTCCTGCACCGTGCCAGTCTGCCGTACCTTCCCATCGATGATGACTGCCATGCGGTCGCCGAGAGCGATCGCCTCTGTTTTATCGTGGGTAACTACAAGAGCGGGGGTCCCGGCACGCACCAGCAACCGCCGGAGGTCCCCTCGCAGCCGCTCACGGGTGGGCGCATCCAGAGCTGAGAGAGGCTCATCGAGGAGCAGGAGCCGCGGTCCCGGCGCAAGGGCGCGCGCCAGAGCCGCCCGCTGGAGCTGGCCGCCGGAAAGCTGACGCGGCTTGCGGCCGCCCAAGCCACCCAGATCAAAAAGCTCGAGCATTGCCTGCGCTCGCTGGGAGCGCTGCTCTGCCGGCCATCGGCCCAGTCCGTATTCTACGTTTTGCCGGATCGTGAGATGCGGGAACAGAGCGTAATCCTGAAACAGGAAGCCGATGCGGCGTTTCTGGGGCGGAAGCCAGACGCCCCGCGCCGCATCGTACCAAACTTCACTGCCGCAGGCGATTTTTCCCGCCTGGGGCTGATCGAGGCCGGCGAGGCACCGCAGCACCGTGGTCTTGCCGGAACCGGATGGCCCGAACAGCACCGTTACGGACGGCGTACCCATCGGCAGGCGCAGCGCGGCCGTTACCGCCGCGCCGCTGGGGAAGCGGATTTCGAATTCAGCGCTCAGCTCATCGGCCATACGGCCCAAAATCTCCGTTGCAGCGCATAGGTCACCGCCAGCACCACGAACGAGAAGCCGAGCAACAGCGCCGAAGTCGTTCCGGCGGCGGCATAATCAAGCGCCTGCACCTGGTCGTAGATGGAAATGGAAATTGTGCGCGTTACGCCGGGCAAGTTTCCGCCCACCATCAGGACAACCCCGAACTCGCCCAGAGTGTGCGCGAAGCTCAGCACCAGTCCGGTGACGAGGCCCGGGAGAGACAGCGGCGCAATCACACGAAAAAATGTCTCTCGTCTCGACACGCCAAGACACCATGACGCTTCCACCAGCTTTCGATCCACAGCAGCGAAAGCCGACATGAAAGGCTGTACAGCAAAGGGAAGGCTGTAAAGGACGGACGCCGCCAAAAGACCCTGGAAAGAAAAGGGCAGCAGTCGGCCGGTAACAAGGGTATAGAACCGGCCGATGGGACCATTAGGCCCAATGGCCAACAGAATGTAGAAGCCCAGCACCGTGGGCGGCAGCACCAGCGGCAGAGCGACCACGGCCTCGAGCAGGAACTTCCAGCGCAGCGGGGAAAAGCTGAGCCAATAAGCGATCGGTGTCCCCGCAAGCAGCAGGATCAAAGTGGTCCAGCACGAAAGCCGCAAGCTCAGCCAGACTGCCTGCCAGTCCATAACTTAACCCTCCGAACGATGCTCTAGCATTCGCCGCTGACGAGCGCCAGCCACAGAAAAGCCGAGACGATCAGCTTCCCAAAGGCAGCCCCCATCCAACGACCGTTCGTCCTGCCGGAGTCCGGCGAAAATCGGCAGCAAAAAACTTCACGAAATTTCAGCCGTGCAACGAACCGGCGCGCTCGAGCCGAGCGCCTCAGTGTTCTCCCGGCAAATCGAACCCGAATTGCTTCAAAATCGCCTGAGCCTTCGAACTCAGCAGGAAGGCCCGAAAGGCCCGCGCCGTATCCGGATCTTTTGCGCTCTTCATAATTACTCCGACCTGCTCGAGACGCGGGTACGCGCTCTGCGGCACTTCCCAATAACGTCCGCTGTTGCGCACCGCCGGCGCGGATGCCAGAGAGAGGGCCACGATTCCGATCTCCGCCGCCCCGCTCTGCACAAATTGAAGCGTTTGTGAAATGTTTTCTCCAAAGACGAGCTTCTCTTGCACCGCACCATAGACGCCCAGAGATTTCATCGCAGCCTCGGCGGCCTGCCCATACGGAGCGTGCAGCGGATTTGCAATAGCAATGTGGTGAACCGAACCGTCTCGCAGCGCCGCGACGCCGAGCTTCGCGACATCGATAGGCGATGAATTGGGAACCCAAACGACCAAACGGCCGGCGGCGTACTGGAAGAGGGTGTCTTCATCGGCCAAGCCGCGCTTCACAAGCTCTTGCGGATAGGTGGCGTCGGCGGAAAGAAAAACGTCATACGGAGCCTGGTTGAGAATGAGGGCGAAAAAAGATCCTGACGACGCGTAGGTGGCCTTCACCGCAGTTCCTTTGTGCAGCCGCTGGAAATCGTCGAGGATCTGCGGCAATGCGAATTGCAAATCCGCCGCTGCGCCTACCAGGAGCTGCTTCGCCGGCTGCTGGGACCGGCAGCCGCACAGCAAAAGCGCCGTGAACGCCGGCAGGGTGCGCCATGCAGTCCGCATAGAGACTATTTCGGCGCGGTCGCCACTTCCAGGCGCTGGAGCATGCGCACTGTGCGGCGAGCGCTTTTGTCGGCGGGGACAAGCCGGAAGGGGCCTTGCTCGCTGCCCAGTTCCTTGCCGTTCGCGTGATCGGCCACCAGCACTTTGGCGTCAGTAAATCCCGGGTCAATTTCAGGCAGCGAGAAAAGGACTCGGTACCCGTCCCGGGCCTCGGCCATGACATAACTGGCGAGAAACGGTCCGTGCAGCCTTTCGCCGACCGGCGCGCCAGCCAACTTCAGCACGTCAAAAAGCAAGACGCCGGTATAGGTGACAGTCGCTTGCCGCCCTCGGACCTCCACACTCACCCGCGGCATTTTCGCCAGATCCGCCGCGCTGAGCGTAACCGGGCGCTCCACTGACCCCGTTATGGTCAGAGTGGCGGCGGCCGGAGCCTGTGCCGCTACCACAGCAGGCATGGCTGCAAAAAGCAGGGCGGCGATTCCTCTCAGGCGCATGCGATCCTCCCTCTCCCGAGCGCTGACTTGTAAACGTTATATTGTCTTGTAAAAGTGTCAAAGTTGCAAGGCAGGATCTCGAGCGCGCCGCAGGGCCTGCTGACGGCATTGTTCGCTCTCTTCTCGAAGCTCTCCGGCTTCTCACGTCCAAGAAGGGCTTGCAGCCAGGCGTATACCACGATGCAGGGCTTTCGTTGATAGCGCGACCTTGGGGGCGCATGCCCGGAATCCGGCATCGAAATGCCGGCGCCGTCTTTAGCCCTTGGCGGGAGGATGGATGCTCAAAAAAAGGAGTGCTATACTCCAACTGCGCAATAACTCGAGCAGGACCCCGAATCACTATTTCCAGGGGTTTACGAGAGCTATGATGCCGGTTCCCAAAAGAATCGCTCTTGCCGGCAGACCGATGATGCCCTCGGCGCCGCTGGCGCCTTCTGCAATGGCCGGCGGCGAGGCCGCGATGCAGGCGGATGCCATCGCTCTTTGGGGTTAAGATGAGGCCATATGAGATTCGTTTGCGCTCTGCTCTTGTTAGCCAGTTCTCTGGCAGCCCAGGATAACAAGCTGACGTCCTCCGAAGCAGCGCAAGGATGGCTCCTGCTGTTTGACGGGGAATCTCTGTTCGGATGGACGCAGGCGGGCAAGGCCCGATGGCACGTGGCGGCGCCTGCCCTTACCGCCGACGGAGGCGAGGGCGGCTGGCTGCGCACGAACAGCGCGTTTGCGGACTACATTTTCAAATGCGACCTCCGCATCGGCGCGGATACCGACGCCGCGCTCTTCTTGCGCGCCGAAAAAAAAGACCTGCCCGACGAATCCGGCTACAAGCTCCCCATCGGCGTGGGAATCGACGCGGGCCGATGGCACACGTATGAACTACAAGCCGTGGGAGATCAAATCTCCATTGTCCTGGACGGGAGAAAGATATCCGAGAGCAAGGATCTGAAGAATAAAGCGGGCTACATCTACTTGAGCTACAACCGGGGCTCGCGCGTAGAGTTCCGCAACGTGAAGCTGCGGCCGTTGAGCATGCAGCCGCTGTTGAACGGCAGGAACCTGTTCGGATGGAAACCCGTGAATCCGCCCGATCCCAAGGCAGCGAAGCCGCAGGCTCCCGGCCTTCTGAAAAAATTCGGCCATATCATCAAGCCGCCGAAGTCCAAGGAACCCGCGTCCTGGACAGTGGTCAACGGCGGCATTCATGTGGAGAAAGGTCCCGGCCGGCTGGAAACTGAGGCAGCCTACGATGATTTCGTACTGCAACTGGACATTCGGGCGAGCTCTCGGGACAAGAAAGAGCATCCCAATGGCGGCGTGTTCTTCCGCGGAGATCCCAACGTATTTGAAAGCGGCTACGAAACGCAAATCGAGAACGAATACAAGGCGGGCAACCCCTCCCAGCCGCTCGAATTCGGCACTGGGGGCATCTATAATTTCCAGCCGGCGCGCCGTGTAATCACGCGGGACAATGAGACTTTCACCGAAACGATTGTCGCTCGCGGAAAACATTTTGCAACCTGGATCAACGGCTATCCGATGGCCGATTACGAGGATAACCGGCCGGATGCTCCTGCGGTGCCCAAAGGGGCGCGCACGGCGGCAGGCACGATCAGCCTGCAAGTGCATGATCCCAGCACGGAACTGGATGTTAAAAACATCCGGCTCGCCACGCTGCCTAAATCGGCCTCCGCGCCGCCAGCGCCTGTGGCGGCGGCTGCGGCGCCCGTAGCGAACATGCCCGGGCCGGGAGGAGCGCCAGCGCCGAACGTGCCTGCGCCGGCGGCCGCAGCACCCCCGGTCTCCGCTCCCGCCATGCCAAATCTTCCGGCCGCCGGTTTCTCGGGAGCCCCGGCGCCGCCTGCGGGCGGTGGAGCTGACGCCC
>DASREK010000070.1:0-8891 GCA_035652135.1 Bryobacterales bacterium
GATTTTCGATGCGGACTTCATCCCGCCCCCTGATTTCCTGCTGCGCACGGTCCACTACTTCACCGATCCCCAGGTTGGCATGGTGCAGACGCGCTGGACTTACCATAACCGGAATCAGTCCTTCCTGACTCAGGTGGAGGCGATTCTGCTGGACGGCCACTTCGTGCTGGAGCACGGCGCGCGGGCCCGGTCGCATCGGTTCTTCAATTTCAACGGAACTGCCGGGGTGCTGCGGCGCGCAGCCATTGAAGACGCCGGCGGCTGGGAACATGATACGCTCACTGAAGACTCGGACCTGAGCTACCGCGCTCAACTGAAGGGCTGGAAGTTTCTGTATGTTCCGCAAGTCGAATGTCCTTCGGAGCTGCCCGTCGAGATGGTTGCGTTCCAGGTGCAACAAGCGCGGTGGGCGAAGGGACTGATTCAAACCGGCAAGAAAATCCTGCCGCGTCTTCTGCGGGCGCCCCTGCCGCTGCGGATCAAAACGGAGGGCTGGTTCCACCTGACCTGCAACATTTCCTATCCGCTGATGCTGGTGTTGTCGGTGCTGCTTCTGCCGGCGATGATCGTGCGTTTCTACCAGGGCTGGTTTCAGATGTTGTATATCGACCTGCCGCTGTTTATCGCCTCTTTCTGCTCGATCTCTTCGTTTTATCTAGTCAGCCAGAAGGAACTGTTTCCCGGCCGCTGGAAGCGCACCTTTCTGCTGATTCCTTTTCTCATGGGAACCGGCATCGGCCTGACGCTCACCAATACCCAGGCAGTGCTCGAAGCGTTGCTGGACATCAAGTCGCCTTTCCAGCGCACCGCCAAATATGGAAACGCCAAAAGCTCGAAATATCGCCGCCGGAGCCACTGGCTGCCGTGGATTGACTTGATACTCGGCTCGTATTTTCTCTTGACCGTGTTCTACGCCATCTCGGCGGAGAATTACTTCACCGTGCCGTTCCTGCTGCTTTTCGTCGTCGGTTATTATTACGCGGCGGTTTTGATGCTCGTTCAGGATAATCGGGAAGCGCTGGCGCGTTGGGCTCAGGCGCTGCTTCCCTGGAGGCTTGCCTACCGCCAGGCATCGCGATAAGCCGCGCCGCTGTGGTGCGCCTTGGGTGCGGCAGATTTCAGCGCCGGTTAGCTTTTGGACCGCTTGATTCCAATCACCGCCATCATGCGGCCCGCCTGCTCCCGCTCACGGCGGTGGGAGTAGAACCTCTCCCGGTCACACATAGTGCACAGGCCGGAATCATAAATATGACCCCTGAGAACACCGGCCGCCAGTAACTGGCGCCGGGCGGCTTCGGCCAGATCCACATGCCCGCGCTGGGAATCGAGCCGCCGCATCAGAGCATGCGCTTTGCCGGTCATTGTCTGCCGGGGGAGCATGTCGAGAGCCGGGTTCGGAGCCTCTTCGTAGCAGAACTCATGGGCTTCGGCGAACTGCGATTGAAACTCTTCGAGGACGTCAGGGCCGACCTCAAAACAGCAAGCCTGGATCCCCGGGCCGATCGCGGCCAACAGGTCCGCGGGCTCCGAATGGAAGGCCCGCCTCATCTCGCCCACCGTTTTTTCCACGATGCGCTGGGCAGCGCCGCGCCAGCCGGCATGAATGGCCGCCGCCGCACGCTGACGGGGATCAACAACAAGCACCGGAAAGCAGTCAGCGGTCTTGACGCCCACCGCGACCCCTGGCTGGCGCAGCATCAGAGCGTCGCCCGGCCGGCCCGCCCCCGTTTCAGCCATATGGACGACGGCCGAATGAATTTGCCGCACAGTCACGAGATCCAGGCCTTTGCCGCCCAGCGTTGCGAGAAACCGCTGCTGATTTTCCCGCATTTGGGTGATGGGGTTGCCGGCCGACGCGCCAAGATTTCCGGCAGACCGTGTGCTGAAACCGTGAATCAGCCAGGGCCAGCGCTCGAACTCTTGCAGCCGCAAGTTGCCGGATTCGTCGAAATAAAAACCCATACGCTACACTGAATCTTAGCAATCGGAGCGGCGGGCCGAGGGACCCGCGGAGTCGCGGCCGGATCGGTCTCTTCGCACCCGTTGCTCTCGAACCGCAGTCGGGCGGGCGGAATTATTGGAAATGGAATGGACGCCGGAATTGCTGGAGGCTATGCGGCGGGATTGGGATACTCGCGCGCGCGAAAACGCCCGCTACTACGTGGCTCCGCGAAAGAAAAATTGGACGGACGATGAGTTTTTCCGGTCCGGCGAAAGAGACGTGCAGGAGCACGTCCTGCTCGACCTCCTGAATATCTGCCAGGGCCGCAAGCCGGCCGAAATGCGCGTCCTCGAAATTGGCTGCGGCGCCGGGCGTCTCTTGCGGGCGCTGGCCGGCGTGTTCGGCCGTGTGGACGGAGTGGACGTCAGCGGAGAGATGATTGCAAAAGCTCGTCAAGCCCTGCGCGATTTTGCAAACGCCTACGTGCACCAGAATAACGGGGCCGATCTGGCGATGTTCGGCGCCGGCCAGTTCGATTTCGCGTTTTCCTATATCGTGTTTCAGCACATCCCAAGCAAGGCAGTCGTCGAGAATTACGTCCGCGAAGTACACCGCGTGCTGCGTCCCGGCGGACTGTTCAAGTTCCAGGTACAGGGCTGTCCAGTGGACGAACAGAGCTGCGATACATGGAACGGCGTGGGCTTTCGCGAAGAAGAAATGCGGCAGATGGCCGAGCGCACGCATTTTGAGATGCGGTACTGCTGGGGCGCCGGAACGCAATACTTCTGGCTCTGGTTTTTCAAACAGTGAGCTTCGCGCCGGCTCCCCCTTATTTCCCTCCGGCTCGCTCGCCAGACGCCCCGCCGCGTGAACGTCAACCGTCACCTTGACGCCGACGCGCAGCAGGCGCGTGCTCGGATTTTTCAGGCCCCAATCCACGTAAGGCACCACGAAGTGAGCGTCGGCGGTCATTTCATCGCCGGCCACGGTGACAGCAGCGTTGACAGCCAATTCATGCCCGGCGCCATGCAGGCTGAATACTCCTTGCACTTGCACCTCTGACCGGCCTGTCGAAGGAATCCGGCCGACAATCCTTGTGGGCGTAAAGGTGATCTGGGGAAACCGGTCGCTCTCGAGAACCTTTATGCGCATATCGCGGTCGCGATCCTCGTTGCCGCTGGCGCCGCTGGCGCTGTCTACGACGATGCTCCCGCCGGCGGTGCCGGTCGCTGGGTCGAAGCGAACAAATCCGCTGCTGAGCTTGAACGTTCCGTGTACTGTATGAAGGAATGCGGGCAGTGCAAAGCGGATCTGCGTGCGCGCCGGGTCGAGCATAAACGTCTCGGCCGGCGCGAGCGACTGTCCCAGCGCAGCCGCCGTGAAGGCTGCGGCGGCGGTTCGAAAGAACCGGCTTTTCGCGAATTTCATGGCCGTTTCCTAAAAACAGCTCCGCGTTGGCGCGCGGCTTGCTCCCGTAAGCAGAGCTTGCAGACGCCGCCTTCAGGATACCGCCGGGCAGCGATGGTAAGTGTTAATCCTCAGAAGGCGCCCCCACCCAGTGTCAACGGTTTTGAGAAGCGATGCTGTTGGCGGACGAAGAAATTGTACCGGCCATTTTCGGACGCAGCCTATCCAGTTCCCGCCGGTAGAGAGGATTGCGGGGAAACTGCCTGGCAAGCCCTGCGAGCAGCTCCTGCGTCCGCGCAAAATCCTTGTCACGCAGCGCGGAGACGGCCAGCAGCAAACGGGCGTAGGGTTGGAGGTAATGTCCCTTTTCCGCCGTAAGCTTTAATTTTTCGATCCCTTCTCTCTTGTCCGTCTCCGCGCCGCCGGCGCGCAGCAGCCACCGGACCGGCGCGGGCCGCAGGCTGAGAATGTAGTTCTCGACTCCGATAGCGAGATATGCGTCGTAATACGACGGATCGAGGCTGAGCAGCCTTTCGGCGAGCATCCGCCCGCTTTTCATATAGCGTAAAGAGGCGAAATTTCGTTTCTCTATGAGGGCAGCATAGTCGGCGCGAAGCCCAAAAACCAGCACGTCGGCGAACAAGGCGTTGGCGTCGTCCGGAGAATGCGCCAGAATGCGGCGCGAGAGCGACTCCGCTTGCTCCAGCGCTGTTTGGAAAGCCGCCCGGACGTGTTCATCAGGCGCCAGCTTTTTGCGGTGCTCGAATTTTTCATCATCCACAAACAACTCGGACTGGAGGACGTGCAGCCGGTCCAGTTCCGAAAAGAGATAAGCGGCAGCGTCTGAGGCGGGAGCGAGCGGGTCTTGCGGGTGCAGCCGACCCCAATCGCGGAATACCTCGTGCGCGCGGTTAAACTCCAGGTTGTACAGGCGCTGGTAACCGGCGTCCAGACCGGAATCGGCGAGGCCCGCAGGAGGAGCACAGCGGGCGGGCAAAGCCGCAGCGGCAACCGCCATGAACAGGCTTGCGAGCACCGCCGATTTTTCCCCAGCCGCCGGCATCAAATATTGACCACTCTCCGCGCAAGGTTGAGCGCATCCGACCAAAACGTCAACGAGGAGTGGACAAACTCGACCACCTCGCGGACCGCTGCGATGAACTCGTCGATCTGCTCTTCCCGAATCGCCAATGGCGGGGCCGCTTTCAGCACCATGAAATTGTTGCCGCAAACCTGCGTAAGCATTGCTTTCTCGCGGAACAGGCGCATGACGAGCATCTGGCCGAACATGCCCGGATGGATTTTCCGAAACGCCTCGAACGGAATCTTCAGCCGCATGTGGCGCGGAGGTTGAAACACGATTCCGCAGAGAAGGCCCATGCCGCGCACGCCGGCGATCATTTCGTAGCCGCGCAAAGCCTTCTCCAGGCCGCCGCGCAGCCGCGCGCCCGCCGCTTGCGCCCGTTCACCCAGCCGCTCTTCTTCGAGTACTTCCAAGGTCGCCAGGGCGGCGCGCATGGCCAGGCTGTTCTCGCTGAACGTGGAAGTATGGATTACCGCGCGCCGCAAAGAGCTATAGACCGACTGATAGACGCGGTCGGACATCAGGACAGCGCCGCAGGGAACCAGACCGCCGCTGAGAGCTTTCGCCAAAATCACGATGTCCGGTTCGAGGCCAAAGTGATGCGCCGCAAGAAAGCGGCCGGTGCGGTACATTCCGGTCTGAATTTCATCCAGCACCAAAAGCGCGCCGTAGCGGCGGCACAGGGCTTGTGCGGCCGGCAAATAGTCCGGCCCGGGAACATTGACTCCGCCTTCGGCTTGGACAGGTTCGACGATGAATGCGGCGGCGCGCTTTCCCGACAGAGCTCTTTCGAGCGCGCCAATATCGCCAAAAGGCACGCTCTGCGCGTCGGCGAGCAAGGGTCCAAAAGCTTCGCGCCAGGATGGATCGCCCATGAGCGACAAGGCCCCGCACGTAAGGCCGTGAAATGCCCGGTCTGCGTAGATCAGACCGGGCCGGCCGGCGTGCGCGCGGGCGAATTTGATGGCGGCCTCGACTCCTTCGCTGCCCGAACTGCAAAAAAATACCTTTCGCAATTGGCCGCCGGCGCGCGCGCAGAGCGCCGCGGCGAGTTCTCCGGCGATCTCCGGTATATGGCTTTGCAGCATGGCCGGCCCGCAGCGGTCCAGTTCGGTCTTGATGGCGAGGACGATTTTCGGGTGGTTGTGGCCGGCGTTGTGTACACAGTAGCCGGACATGAAGTCGAGAATGCGCCGCCCTTCCGAGTCAAAGAGCTCGGCGCCCGAGCAGCGCGTGTAACGTACATTCATCTGCAAAAGGTCGAGAAGCCTGGCCCATTGCGGATTCACGTGTTGTGCGTACAGCGCTGTCGACGTGGAAACCGCGGTTGGTGGCAAAGGGAGTTTAACCTCGCAAAGGAAGTTTACAGCCCAAAAGGCCGTGGGGCAAACGGAAACCTTGCCCTGCCGATAATTGCGATCATCCGCCTTCTACAGACGCGGGCCGCGAAACTCGGGTTTCCTTGCGCCGGCGGGGAGAGCAAAAACGAGCGCGGCTGGGCTTCGAAAAGAGCCTTCCATTCGGCCGTCAAGTAACGGGAAACGGCTGCATGCCGCCTTCCTGCTTTGATAATCTTAAGTGGCGCCGCGCGACGGAAAGCGAGCAGCCCTCGCGCGCAACAGCGGCGCAGGTCCCTCTGGACGGCCCCGGCGCCAGCGGCGTCTTAGGCGGGAAGCACCGGCCTGGGGTCGAAGAGCCGGCGCCGCCGGCCGCAAGACCGCAAATTTACGGAAAGCGACCAGGATGGCATGAAGCCGTGAACATCTCCGAGACCTTCATCCGGCGCCCGATTGCAACCACTCTGCTGATGTTCGCCGTGGCTTTGTTCGGCGTCCTGGCCTATCGAGCGCTGCCGGTAGCCGACCTGCCGAGCGTAGATTTTCCGACCCTGGTCGTCTCCGCCAACCTTCCGGGCGCCGATCCGGACACTATGGCGTCGGCGGTCGCAACCCCGCTCGAACGGCAATTCACCACCATCGCCGGCCTGGATTCGATGATCTCTGTAAATTCCCTCGGAAGCACGCAGATCACCCTCCAGTTCGACCTCGCTCGGAGCCAGGACAGCGCCGCGGTGGACGTGGAAACGGCGATCTCGGAAGCCATGCCGCTGCTGCCGCCGAACATGCCCACGCCTCCTTCGTTCCGCAAGTACAATCCGGCGGATATTCCGATCATGTTTTTCGGCCTGACTTCGCCCACCCTTCCGATCTGGGTGCTCGACGATTACGCCGAAAACAAGATCGCGCAGCGGCTTTCGATGGTCAACGGCGTGGCTCAGGTAAACGTGCAGGGAGCGCAGAAATTCGCGGTGCGCGTTCAGGTGGACCCGAGCAAGCTGGCGGCGCGCAACATCGGAATCAATGAGATCGCAACCGCACTGAAGAGCTGGAATGTGAATCTGCCGACGGGCACGCTCTACGGCCCGCACCAGGCCTTCAACGTGCTGGCCGACGGGCAACTCACCAATGCGGCGGCGTACCGGCCGATGGTCGTTGCGTACCGCAACGGCGCGCCCGTCCGGCTGGAGCAGGTCGCCAATGTTATCGACAACGTTGAGGACGATAAGCAAGGGTCGTGGCTTTACAACCGGGAGGGCGTGAGGAAGGCGATCAATCTCATCATTTTCCGCCAGCCGGGCGCCAACACGATCGAGATTGTCGATGAGATCAAGAAACTGATTCCGGAGTTCCAGGCGCAGCTTCCGCCGTCTGTGCAGCTCAGCATTCGCGGCGACCGGTCCGAAAATATTCGCAGCTCCTTCCATGACATGCAGTTCACCATGCTGGTGACGCTCGGTCTCGTCATCATGGTGATTTTTCTCTTCCTGCGGAATTCCTCGGCCACGTTGATTCCGGGGATGGCGCTGCCTTTCTCCATCGTCGGGACGTTCGCGATCATGTACCTGCTCGATTACAGCCTGGACAACCTCTCGATGATGGCCCTTATCCTGTCGGTGGGATTTGTGGTGGATGACGCCATCGTCATGCTGGAAAACGTGGTGCGCCATATGGAGCATGGCGAGGGGCCGCTCCAGGCGGCCTTCAGCGGATCAAAAGAAATCGGATCGACCATCGTCACCATGACCGTGTCGCTGGCGGCGGTTTTCATTCCGGTGCTGTTCATGGGCGGAATCCTGGGGCGTCTCTTTCGCGAATTCGCCGTGACCATCTGTGTCGCTATCCTGATCTCTGGCATGGTCTCGGTCAGTCTCACGCCCATGTTGTGCAGCCGCATTCTACGGCCTCCGGCGGAGGCCCGCCACGGCCGCCTCTACGCGGCCACCGAGCGGTTTTTCCAGGGAATGTTGCGCGTCTACGCGGGCAGCCTGCGATGGGTGCTGCGGCGCCGCCCCGTCATGATGGCGGTGTTCTTTGGCGTGCTGGGCGGCACAACGTACCTGTTCGTAAAGATTCCCAAGGGATTCATTCCCACTCCGGACATGGACCAGTTCTATGTCGCCACCGAGGCCGCCCAGGGCACTTCCTATTATCAGATGGTCGAACTGCAAAAGAAGATCGCCGACATCGTGGCTGCCGATCCCAATGTCGATTCCGCTCTCTCCACCGTAGGCGGGCAGCAGAATATCGGATCGAATACCGGGCGCATGTCGGTGATCCTGAAGCCTCGCAACGAACGCGAGCTCAATGTGATGCAGATCATCGAGCGGCTGCGGCCAAAGGTCTCCGGCTTTCCGAACGTGCGGGCTTACCTCACTGCGCCGCCGGCCATCCGCATCGGCGGCCACATCACCAAGAGCGAATTCCAGTTTACGGTGCAGGGGCCGAATACTACCGAGCTTTACGCGCAGGCGGCGCGCCTGGAGCGCGAGGTGGCTCGTTTGCCGGGGCTTCAGGATGTAAATACCGACCTGCAAATCAAAAACCCGCAGGTGCGGATCGCGATTGACCGCGACAAAGCGGCTGCTTTGCATTTAAACGTGGCCGACATAGAAGCCGAACTGTACAACGCCTACGGTCCGAACTGGGCTTCGACCATCTACCTTCCCACAAGCCAGAATCGCGTTCTGCTCGAGCTGCTGCCATCCTATCAGGCCCGGGCGGATCTTTTGTCGTCCCTGTATTTCCGGTCGAGCGACGGCCATTTGGTCCCCCTGGGTTCCTTCGCCAAGCTCACCGAGGATGCCGGACCGCTGACTGTCAACCACTCGGGCCAACTGCCTTCCGTGACGATCTCGTTCAACCTCAAGCCCGGAGTAGCGCTCGGAGATGCGGTCTCGGAGATCCAGGACATCGCCCTGCGCAACCTGTCCCCCACGATCACGACGAGTTTTCAGGGCGCGGCGAAAGCCTTTCAGGACTCGCTGCGGAATCTCGGCATTCTGTTGACGGTCGCGGTCATGATCGTCTATATCGTTCTCGGCGTTCTTTACGAAAGCTACGTCCATCCGATCACGATTCTTTCCGGCTTGCCCTCGGCCGGTTTTGGCGCCCTCATCAC
>DASREK010000071.1:0-9704 GCA_035652135.1 Bryobacterales bacterium
AGACAGCGAAGTTATGATGGGCTTGCTCGTCCAGCGCGGC
Source organism: Bryobacterales bacterium (assembly GCA_035652135.1). GTDB lineage: Bacteria > Acidobacteriota > Terriglobia > Bryobacterales > JACQDG01 > DASREK01. The sequence goes on from DASREK010000071.1 coordinate 41, forward strand.
CATGAATTGACCTGTCATGCCGCCGAAGCGGATGTGCTGGTGGTGAATACTTGCAGCTTCATCCAGCCCGCTCAGCAGGAATCTGTAAATGCCATTCTGGAGATGGCCGGGCACAAGAAGTCCGGGCAAGCGCGCAAGCTCATCGTCGCGGGTTGTCTGGTCGAACGGTATCGGGACGAGATTCGCCGCGAGATCCCGGAAGTGGACGCTGTGATCGGCGCCAACGAAATCGAGCGGATCATCGACGTTTGCGAGAACGCCGGCAGCCCTCGGGCCGCTCCCGCATCGGAGCGGGCGCCTTATCTGTATCACGATTTGACGCCGCGGGTGCGGGCCACATCCCGGCACTTGGCCTATATCAAAATCGCCGAGGGCTGCGATCACCCCTGCTCTTTTTGCGTCATTCCGCAGTTTCGCGGCAGGTTTCGCAGCCGGCGCTGGGAAAGCGTGGTGGCGGAGGCGCGCAACCTCTTCGATCAAGGCGTGCGGGAGATCACTCTCATTGGCCAGGATACGACCTGTTTCGGCGAGGACTACGGCTTGAAGGACGGGCTCGCTTTTCTGCTGGATCGCCTGGCGAGGCTGGAAAATGCGGGCTGGATTCGCGTGCTTTACGTCTACCCCAACAAGGTCACCCAGAAGCTGCTCGACACCATGGCCGCCCACGAAACGCTTTGCAAATACATTGATGTGCCCTTCCAGCACGCCAGCGCATCGGTGCTGAAACGCATGAAGCGAGGCGGCTCGGGCGACGTCTTTCTCCGGCTGATTGAGCGCATTCGGAAGACAATGCCGGGCGTCGCCCTGCGAACGAGCATGATCGTGGGCTTTCCCGGAGAAAGTGAGGCGGATTTTCGGCAGTTGTGCGATTTCTTGGCGGCGGCGCAGTTCGACCATCTCGGTGTTTTTGCGTATTCCGACGAAGAAACCAGCGCCAGCTATTACCTGGACGGCAAAATCGATGCGCGCACAATTTACAATCGCAAGCGGCGCCTGATGGCGGTGCAGCGCAGGATTTCGCGCGCCAAAAAGCGGTCGCTGGTGGGACAAACTCTGCCCATTCTGATTGACGGGCCTTCGCCGGAAACAGATCTGCTGTGGGAAGGCCGTCTTGCCGGCCAGGCGGCGGAGATCGACGGGAAAACCTATTTGAATGATTTCGAAGGCGGCTGCCCCGAGCCGGGGACCTTCGGATGGGCGCGCATCACCGAATCGCGCGATTACGACCTGATTGGCACGCTTTTGGCTTCATCCCGGGAGTACACGCCGGCAGCCCGGCGGTCAACGCCAGGGGAGGAGCCTTTTCGGATTTTGCAGTGAAGTGTCCTATCTGCAAGAAGGATGTATCGGAGCGGGACCGGTATTACCCGTTTTGCAGCGAGCGCTGCAAGCTGATCGACTTGGGAAATTGGGCGTCCGGCCAATACGTGATCTCGACGCCGATCCGGCCGGATTCCGAACAAAAACCGCCCGAGGGCGAGAGCGATGGGGATGGCGAGTAGCGGCCGGCCGCCGGCGGCAATCTGGCTGGCCACGTGGGGAGGCTGTGGGTATTTCCCCAAAGGGCCTGGAACCGCGGGGTCGCTCGGCGGGGCAGCCGTGGCGTGGGTGCTGGTCAGATGGGCAGGTTGGCCCCCGGCCGCACTCGCTGCGGCGGCCCTTGGCCTTCTCGGTCCGGGAGTCTGGGCATCGTCCCGGGCGGCTCGTTATTGGGGGCAGGAAGATCCCCAGCGGGTGGTGATCGACGAAGTCCTTGGGCAATGGCTGGCGCTGTCCGTGGCGCCGGCGGCGGAGTGGCGATATTGGCTCGCGGCGTTCGCATTATTTCGTATATTTGATATTTGGAAGCCGTTTCCGGTGCGCTCCGCCGAGCAATTAGCCGCCGGCTGGGGCATCGTTGCCGACGACCTGGTGGCGGGCGTCTATGCCGCCGTTGTTCTGCTGGCGCTGCGGCGGTTACACTTTTAGCTAGCAAGCTTTGCTGGAAGTTATGGGTCTTGTTCGGAAGGAAGGCGGCCAGCGGCCGCAAATCTCGAGCGTGAAACCGGCCTCGGCGATTGCCGGAGGGGAATTTGTCGTCCAAGGCGCCCGGTTTCGGGCCAATGGCGAGGAGCGTCCTCGCGTCCGCTTTGGAGAGGTGGAAGCGCCGCTAGTGGTGGGAGCCGATGATTTCATGGTGGTACGCGTTCCTGAAGGCGCCACGGTGGGCGAACTGATTATTGAAAATCGAGACGCCTCCAGCTCCCCATATGCCTGCAACCTCGGATTTCCCATTGCCGAAAACCTCCACCCGGTAGCCAACCCGGTCGTGGATATGCACGGCAATATTTACACCACGTTCAGCGGCTCGCGCGGCCAGAAGGTGCCGGTTTCGGTTTACAAAATCGATCCGAACTACGAGATGAAGCCCTTCGTCAAAGATCTGATGAACGCCACGGGGCTGGCTCTCGATCGCGAGGGCATGCTGCTGGTTTCCAGCCGGTTCGACGGAACCATTTACCAGGTCGCGCCCAGCGGCAAGATGAGTATTTATTCGGAGGGAATGGGAATCGCCACCGGCCTCGCGCTCGATGAGGAAGGCAATCTTTACGTCGGGGATCGCAGCGGCACGATTTTCAAGATTGCCCCCAGCCTGGCGCCGGCGCGGCAAATTTTTGTGTTCGCTACGCTGGAGCCCTCCATTTCCGCCTACCATCTTGCAGTCGCTCCTGATCAGAGCCTGTTTGTGACCGGTCCCACGACGTCCAGTTTCGATTCCATCTACCGCATTTCCCATAACGGCGAGGTGGAGGTGTATTACCGCGGTTTGGGCCGGCCCCAGGGCATGGCTTTCGACGCGGAGGGGCGCCTTTACGTGGCGGCGTCCCTGGGAGGCCGGAAAGGGATCTGGCGCTTTGGGCCGGAGCGCAAACCCGAACTGGTGCTCTCCGGGCCTGGCATTGTCGGCCTGGCGTTCGCCTCAGCGCACACTGCCATCGTTGCCACCAATAACGCTCTCTATCGGGTGGACCTTGCTCCCTAAATTGCGCCCGCTTTGATCGATTCCTCCATTGACGATTCAAGACGGCGCTGAAACAATAATCGGTTTTATGCAATGGGCGGCTGCGTGGGATGGCCGGCCGCGGAATCGCCGATGACAGCCGAAATCCTGGCCGTAGGCTCCGAACTGTTGACGCCGCAGCGCGTGGACACTAATTCTTTGTATCTAACCCAGCGGCTAAACGATCTGGGAATCGAAGTTGTATCGAAGGCGGTCGCCGGAGATGATCGCGTGCGGCTGGCCCTGCTCCTCGGGCAAATGCGCGAACGGACCGAACTGGTGATTGTCACCGGGGGGCTCGGCCCGACTGAGGATGACGTTACTCGCGACGCGGCTGCTCAGGTGTGCGGGCGCGAGCTCGTCTTCCGCCAGGAGGTGCTGGACCAGATCGAAGCGCGGTTTCGCTCGCTTCGCCGGACTATGGCGCCCATCAATCGCCGGCAAGCGTATATCATCGACGGCGCCGAGATTCTACCCAACCAGCATGGAACAGCTCCGGGCCAGTGGTATAAAGATGCCGCCGGCATACTGATTCTCCTGCCGGGGCCGCCTAACGAGTTGAAGCCGATGTTTGAGTCGGAATGCGTCCCCAGACTGCGGCTGGCGGCTCCCGAGCAATATATCGCGACCTTCATGATGCGCGTCGCCGGGATGCCGGAGTCTGACCTGGATCAGCTCATTTCGCCGATTTACACCCGCTATACTAATCCGGTCACTACGATTCTTGCCGCGCCGGGAGACATTCAAATCCACTTGCGGGCCCGCGGAGCCAGCGAATCGGAGGCCCGGGTCGTGGTCGAGGAGCTGGCCAGACAGATCGAGGCGGTTTTGGGCAACCGGGTGTATTCGCGGAGCGCGGCGACTCTGGAAGAAGTCGTGGGGCGCATCCTTACCGAGCGCAACGCCACCCTGGCGGTGGCCGAGAGCTGCACGGGCGGGCTGATCGCCGAGCGAATTACTTCGGTGCCGGGCAGCTCTCGGTATTTTGCAGGGGGCTGGATTCCCTACTCGAATCGCGCCAAGAGGGAGTGGCTGGGGGTCAGCCAGGAAACGTTAGAAACGCAAGGCGCCGTCAGCGCGCAGGTGGCTCGGGAGATGGCTCAAGGGGCGCGCGCGCGGGCTTGCAGTTCTCTGGGATTGTCAGTGACGGGCGTCGCCGGCCCGACTGCCGACGCCGGCGGAGGGGAATCCGGCCCCAAACCCGTCGGCTTGGTTTACATCGGTCTGGCGGATGAGGCGGGCTGCGAAGTGAAGGAAAGGCAGTTTCTCGGCGACCGCGACCGGATCCGCGCGCAGGCCAGCCAAATGGCTCTCGACATGGTCCGCCGCAGATTTCTGGCGTAAATCGGGCGGCGATATACTGGTGTTGGAATCGCTCACAGCAGCATTGTTGCGGGCCTCCGGCGAGCCGGCCGCCCCCGGGACCCGCCGACCGCGCCGTATGCCGCCAGGCGAAGCGCCCGCCAGGGCCGAGGAGGGAGAGTGAAAGCGTTAGGTATTATTGCTGCCGTCGTGGTGCTGGCGGGAGTGGCGCTGAGTTCCTCGTTTGTCAGCAGGCGCAACGAGATGGTCGCGCAGCGGGAAGCCATCAAGAACCAGTGGGCGCAGGTGGATACGGCGTTGCAACGGCGCGCCGACCTGATTCCCAATCTGGTCGAGACCGTCAAAGGCTATGCCTCGCAGGAGCGAGCCGTATTTGAGAGCATCGCCCAGGCCCGCGCCGCTATGGCGGGCGCAAAGACGCCCGCCGAGCGCATTGCCGCCAACGATCAATTGAGCGGCGCGCTTTCGCGATTGCTTGTCGTGGTGGAAAATTATCCGCAGTTGAAATCCAACGAGAACTTCCTGCGCTTGCAAGATGAGCTCGCGGGAACCGAGAATCGCATCGCGGTCGAGCGCCGCAAGTACAATGAGGTCGTGCAGGCCTATAACACGAACATCCAGTTGTTCCCCAACAACATCGTTGCTGCGATCTCGGGCTTCCAGCGCGAAGAGGCCTATTTCCGGGCGAGCGACAGCGCCCGCCAGGCGCCAGCGGTAAAGTTCTGAGATCCCTCCGCGCGGCGCGACGCTACGCCGGCGGGCTTCTCGGGCCGCCTTTCATTCAGCGGGTTTACGAACGGCTCAGCGATTTGAGCATCGCCTGAAATGCGCCCTGATTCGCCGCTACTGTTTTTGCCGGCCCCGTGAACTTGAAAAAAACCGGTCCCCGCGGAACTTCTACGATGGCGCCAAGCAGTCGGTAGCCCGGTTTGCGGATCACTTGCTGCGCCATGGGGCCGCCGGCCCCCGTGTAGGTCCCGCTGGCATCGACGGTCGTCACTCGCAGGCCGTTGATGGTTTGAGTGTGGATCTGAGCAGACTGCCGGGATGGCTTGCCGCCAGGCTGCTCGAACTGGTCGACCCAGCGGTTCACGTTATCTTCAACCGTGCCGCCTTGCCCGGGGCCGAAATAAAATACACCGCACTCGCCCGCCTCCTTATCGCCCGGCGCGGCCGGTATTTCGTAGGTGGCCGCCCGCATCGGTCTGGCTCCTTGCGATTTCCACCCGGCGGGCATCGTCCATTTGACGCCGCCGGCGGCGTCGGCGAGCAACAGCGCGCTCGCCAGCGCGGAGAGCGCCAGAAGTTTTGTTCTCATAGGCTCAGTATAACGAGGGCGGCTGGGCGCCAGGGCGTAGCCGAGCGTGGCCGGCTCGCCGCGAGTGCTATACTAGCGCTCTTCTATGCTCGAACGCTATCGCGCCGCTCTCTCGTGGCTGGCGCACTCCGGCATCCAAGCCGAATCCGGCGGTTTGGCGCGCTACTATCGCGCCGAAGCCGGAGAATACAAAGACATTTCCACTGAGATCACCGCTTACGGCATTCAGGCTTACCTTCAGTTGCCATTGCCCGGGGAAAGCGGTCTTCTCTCGAACGCTTTGCGCGCGGGACAGTTTCTTTGCTATGACGCGACCGATCCGCAGACGGGGCTGCTGTTTTTCGAGTTGTCGCCGAACGGATCGCCCGCGAGCCGGCTAGCTTATTTTTTTGATTGCGCCATCATCATCCGCAGCCTCATTGCGCTCTGGAACACGACGGCCGACCCCATGTATCTGGAGCGCGCCGAGCGTTGCGGTGCGGGAATGATGGGCCGCATGTCGCGCGTGGACGGCTCGTTTTTTCCGATGCTGGATCTCGAAACCGGCATCCCCAGCAGCGCTCCCGGAGGCTGGTCGCTCGAGGCCGGCCCCTATCAGCTCAAAGCCGGCCTCAGCTTCATTGAACTGGCCGAAGTAACCAGTTCCGGCCTGTTTTCGCGAACCGCAGACGCGCTGCTGGACTGGTGCCTCCGCCAGCACGAACTGTTTCTTCGCGGCGAAGACCGTCCGGACCGCATGGCCGACCGCCTGCATGCCTATTGCTATTTCTTAGAGGGACTGCTGCCTTTCGTGGAAAAGCGGTTCGAATGCACGCTGGTTTTGCAAGCGGGCATCAATCGCGTCGAGACCCTGGCGGCCGAGGCGAGTGCGGCTCTGGAACGCTGCGATGTGTTGGCCCAGCTTCTGCGCTTGCGGCTCCTGTGCGATTACATGGGCCTGCTCGAGCTGGACGCTTCGGCGGCGAGCCGCGAGGCGGAAGCGCTGCTCGCCTTCCAGTTGCACACGGACGACCGCCGGACCAACGGTGCGTTCGCCTTCGGCCGCCGCGACGGCCAGCTTTCCTGCCATGCCAACCCGGCGGCGACGATCTTCGCTCTCCAGGCTCTGCGGATGTGGAAGGAGCACCAGAGCGGCGAGCTGCGGATGAGCTGGCACGACCTGATCTGATGCGCCCGCGAAAGGACCTATTATGCCCGATTTTGATCTGATCCCGAGGCCGGTCCCGGCCGTAGAAACCAAATACCGCAGAATTGTCACGCCCATTCCCGTGCCGGAGTCGATTCCTGTCCTCGAGCGGCTTTTCGCCTGCGAGCCAGTGGCGATGCGAGGCCAACCGCCGATTGTGTGGGACCACGCCGAGGGCATTACCGTGCACGACGCCTGGGGCAACCGATGGCTGGACTGGTCTTCGGGCGTGCTCATCACCAATGCCGGGCACGGCCGCCCGGAGATAGCGGCGGCGATTCACGACCAGGTCAATCATCAACTGCTGACAAACTATTGCTTCCCAAGCGAAATCCGCGCCCGACTGGTGGAAAAGCTCGCCGGGCTGCTGCCGGAGCCGCTGAAGAAGATCTTTCTGCTGACCACGGGATCGGAGACCGTGGAATGCGCCGTCAAGCTGTGCCGCACGCATGGGATCAAGGCCGGCGGCCGCCGAAAAATCACGATTGTCTCATTTCACAATGCATTTCACGGCCGCACGCTCGGCTCACAACTGGCCGGCGGCATCCCCGCGTTGAAAGATTGGATTGTCAATCTCGACCCCGATTTCGTGCAGGTTCCGTTTCCCGACGGTTACCGCTGCCGGGACACTTCCTTCCAGCGCTTCGAGCGCTCGCTGGACGAGGCCCGGGTGAAACCGGAACGCGTAGCCGGCGTGGTTCTCGAGACGTATCAAGGCGGCGACGCCGCCTTTGCCCCGCCTGCCTACATGCAGGAGCTGCGCCGCTGGTGCGACCGGCATGCGGCGCTGCTGGTGTGCGACGAAGTGCAGGCAGGCTTCGGCCGAACCGGGACGCTGTTCGGCTTCGAGCATTACGGAATCGTGCCGGACCTGGCCTGCTTCGGCAAAGGTATTACCAGTTCTCTGCCCCTATCGGCGGTAGCCGGCCGTCCGGACGTCATGGACTTGCACCCAAAAGGCAGTATGACTTCCACCCACACCGGCAATCCGGTTTGCTGCGCTGCGGCCCTGGCCAATATCGATGTGATCCTGAAAGAAGACCTGGCCGGCAACGCGCGGCGCGTGGGCGAGACGCTGCATGAAAGCCTGCGAGCGCTGAAAGCCGACTTTCCGCAGATTGCCGCGGTGATGGGCAAGGGTCTGGTGGCCGGACTGCCGGTTATCGACCCGCTTACGAAGGAGCCGGATTCGCATCTCGCTTACGACGCTGTCCGGCGCTGCTATGAAAAGGGCCTGCTGATGTTCAACCCGGTGGGCTTCGGCGGCGCCACGATCAAGATAGCTCCGCCTCTCACCACCAACGCCGAGGCCGCGGTCGAAGGCGTCAGCGTGCTGCGCGAGGCGCTGGCGGAGGCCATCGCAGCGAGGCAAAGCACGCTGCAAGAGGTCGTCGGAGGGTGAGCGCGCCGGCCGTCGTCTTAATTGGCGCGGGCATGATCGCCCACGACCAAATCCTGCCGTCTCTCTACCATATGCAGCGGCAAGGCCTCGTCGGTGAGATCAGCGTCTGCGCTTCGCACTCCGGCGCCTTGAAAAGACTGGCGGGAGCTTCCATTTTCCGGCGCGCTTTTCCCGGGCAATCGTTCCGCCCTTATCCGGATTTTTCTGCTGATCCTGACGAGCCGCACCCGAATCTTTTTCGCGAAGTCATCGAAAAAATGCAGGCGGGCGGCATCGCGGTAGTGGCCGTACCCGATCCGCTCCATTTCGACGTGATCATGGCCGCGCTGCGAGCCGGGCTGCATGTGTGCTCGGTGAAGCCGCTTGTGCTGACGGCCCGCGAGTCCGTTGTGATCGAGCGGGAGGCTTTCGCCAGGGGATTAGTGGTAGGCGTGGAATATCACAAGAGATTCGACGACCGCAGCCTCCTGGCGCGGCGCAAATACCGGGAAGGGGCTTTCGGCGAATTTCGCCTCGGGTCGGCTTGCCTGCTCGAGAAATGGTATTACCGCCATTCCAATTTTCAAAACTGGATGACCACGGAGCACTCGGACGCCTTCACGTACATCGGCTGTCACTACGTGGACCTGGTGCACTTTATCACCGGCCTGCTGCCCGAAGCGGTGAGCGTTTACGGCATTCGCGACCGGTTTCCAAACGGAAAGGAGGGCTTTCTGTGGACAGATGCCCGAGTGATCTGGTCCAACGGCGCCTGTCTGAATGTCCAGAACGCTCTCGGTTTCCCGGATGCGGCCCCCGGGACGAACACCCAGGGGCTGACGCTCTATTGCGCCAGCGGTGATACCGGAACGCTGATTTCCCATTCGGATCAATACCGCGGGTTGAAATACTCTTACGCGAGCAAGCCGGACGAACCGGGGGCCGCGCAGTACGCCGAACCCAGCCCCGATTATTTTCAGTATGTGGACCTCGGCGGCCCAGGCCTGACGCCGGTCGGCTACGGCTACCGCTCGATCGAGTACATCCTGCGCGCTTGCCTCCGCGCCGGCGCCGAAACGAGTCTGGCGAAGCGGCAGGAGCTTCTGAAAGAGTGGGACGAAGCCGGTATCATGGCGACCCCGGCCAACAGCCGCTACAACGAGCAGGTCATTGAAGCGGCGCGAGAATCCATCCGGAATCGCGGCCGCGAGGCGCCGATAAAACGCGATCCGCCGGCAGCCTAAGAAACGGGCTCCCAAGCGCCGCTGCGCCTTTGCCGAGCCGGCCGAAAAACTGCTAACCTGTCGCTACACAAGACCGGTCTGGAGGTGTTCCATGGCTTGCACGCGGCGAAATGTCCTCAGTTCGATGCTTTCGGCGGCGGGAATTGCGTTCGCTCAACGTCCCCCGCGCCCG
>DASREK010000072.1:0-5415 GCA_035652135.1 Bryobacterales bacterium
ACGGCGATCTCCACGTCGGCCACGTACGTGAAGAGCCCCACTTTCATCGTTGACGCCACGTGGGGCGTAACCAATCCCCACCAGTTGCTGTTTCCCACGATCACCGATCAGCGGTATGGTTCGGACGTGCTGGGAATTCCCGGCACCAACATAGGACCTCTCCCCTGGGCGGGCGGCCTACCGGCGTTTGGCATCGCCAACTATGGGGCGAGCGGAGTGGGCAGCATTACCTACGGCTACTCGTACCCGGCCCTCGAGTACAAACAGCCGGTGATCGAGTATGTGGTTAACGCAACCAAGATTCACGGCTCGCACAACATTCGATTCGGCATGGATATCGCGCGCCTGCATGCCAATCACATCGAAGTATCGCCGAGCGGCTTCTTCTTTTCCGGCGGCGTGACGGCGGTGCGAGGCGGCCCCAGCCCGACGCCTTACAACTCGGTAGCGGATTTTATCCTGGGCCTGGCGCAAAGCGAGCAAAATTTCATTCAAGTCGTTCAGCCCTATCTCACGCTGCGCGTCTGGCAGGACAGCCTCTACATCCGCGACCAGTGGCAGGTGAACCGCAAGCTCACGGTCAACTATGGCGTGCGCTGGGAGTACTATCCGGTTCCCACGGAGGCAAACCGGGGCATTTTCTTCTATGACATTCCGAATAACCAGGTCGAAATCTGCGGCATGGGCTCGGTGCCGTCGGCCTGCGGAATCCACGTGTCGAAGAAGATATTTGCTCCGAGCATCGGTCTTGCCTACCGGCCTTTCGAGAAGACAGTCATCCGGGCGGGCTTTGCCACCTCCCCGTTCCAGATTGACATTTCGCGCAGCGGGATGAAGAGCTATCCGGACGAGATCGGCGCCCAGGTAAACGGACCCAATGCGTTTGAACCGGCGGGCTCGGTCAGCCAGGGCATCCCGGTGATTCCTACGCCGGTCTTTGTGGACGGCAAGATTACTCCGCCCCCCGGGACTGGCAACCTCTACACGACCCCGTTGAATATTGACCGCGGCTATATCGAATCCTGGAATCTGACCGTGCAACGGGAGTTTAGGGGCGGCTTCACGGGCTCGGTAGGGTATGTAGGCACGCACGATGTCAAGTTGAATTCCTCGTATAACGTAAACTACGGCCAAGTGGGAGGCGGCACGGCCAGCCAGCCTTTCTTTTCCAGGGGGATCACCGGTTCGGTGAACGTTCTGCTGCCGGTCGGCTCTGCTCATTACCACTCGCTCCAGACCACTTTGCAAAGGCGATTCGCGAACGGCTTATCGTTGCAGGCAGCCTACACCTGGTCGCATGAGATCGGGATGTGCTGTAGCGAAACGGGCTCGCCGCAAATCCTCATTCCGCAGTACCAGAATCTCAACCGCGCCACGATGCCCCTGGACGTCACACACAACTTCCATTTGGCTACGGTTTATGAGCTACCCTTCGGCAAAAACAAGCCGCTGCTGAAAAGCGGCTTCGCAGCGATTATCGCCGGCGGCTGGAGCACCAACGCAATTCTGGGCCATGTCTCCGGATTGCCTTTCAACGTGACTGCTTCCAGCGCTTCTCTGAACGCTCCGGGCAGCAGCCAGCGCGCCGATCTGGTGAAACCGAGCGTTGCCATCGTCGGCAACGGGCTCGGCGGCCAGGCGTACTTCGACCCGCTGGCGTTTGCGCAAGTCACCACAGCCCGCTTCGGAACGGCCGGCTGGGACATCCTTCGGGGGCCGGGCAATACAAACCTCGATTTGAGCTTGTTCCGGAGCTTCCCGATCAACGAGCGCTTCAAACTCCAGTTCCGGGTCGAGTCGTTCAATCTCACCAATACGCCACACTTCGGAAACCCGGGAGCGAACGTCTCCAACCTGCAAGTCAGAAGCGACGGCACGCTGAATCTGAACGGGTTCAGCCAGATTACCACACAGGTTCCACTGGGCCGTCTGATCGACCCGCGGTACTTCCGCTTCGGCATGCGGGTCATGTTCTGATAGCTGGTGAGGCTGGCCACAGGCATGCCGGCCGGCTCTATCTCTTTTCGAAGGCCCGGAGCTCCAGGCCCGGGCCTTTTGTTTTGGCTGGACCGGCGCACGCGCCGCCGGCAGCTCGGCTGGCCTGCGCTCAACCAATTCGACCTACGTCCCGGAAAATCAGGCTGCGCGACTCCGGGCGGCTGAAAGCCGACTTCCCGGGCGGCATTTTCCTGGTTTCCCGGTTCAGCGTTTCGTATTATCATGCCGAGTACCGGATTATGCCCAATAGGCGCAGTGTTCGGTCCGTTGGTTTCGCATCGGCACAGTTCCCGGCGCTTCCGTTGAAAAAAACAGTGATCCCGACCTGGTCCCGCCGGAACGCTAGCGCGCGATTTTGCTTTGGAGCCAGAAGAACAGAGCGAGCGGAGCGGACATTGTCTGGAGGAGGAGAGCATCCATGAGGAATACGAAAAAGCGCCTCGGTTGGCTGCTTTTAGTCCTGGGTCTGGTTGCCGCGCACGTTACGGCCGTGGCCCAGACACCAAAACCAAAACGGATCAACAAGGTGATCGAGCTCTGGGAGCAGGGCCAGCCGGTGTACTTCAATGGTCCCCACGAAGGCATAGCGGGGAGCTATGAACAGGGGTTGAAAGACGCGCAAACGTATCTGGATTACATCAGCTACGACATGGAGCACGCTCCGTTCGACGTCAAGGGGCTGGCCGAGTACATGCGCGGACTGGCGGCGGGCGGGCCGACTAAGAGCGGGCATCGCACGCCGGCTGTCATCGTCAACGTTCCGGTCAACGGCACGGATGAAGCTACCGTGCGAGCCAACGCCTGGATGTTCCAGCAGGTGCTTGCTACCGGCGTTCACGGCATCCTGCTGTGCCATGCGGACACTGCGGGAGCGGTCCGGGCTTTTGTGGAAGCCGTGCGGCTGCCGATCCACAAGCAGGGAGTCGACAAAGGGCTGAATGAAGGACGGCGGGGCGCTCACGGTTCCACCACAGCCGCCAGGATCTGGGGAATCACGCCGGAAGAGTACAACCAGAAAGCCGATGTTTGGCCGCTGAATCCGAATGGCGAACTCGTGCTCGGCCTCAAACTGGAAGACAAATATGCCTTGGCGAATGCCGAAGAAATCGTCAAGGTTCCCGGCATCGCTTTCGCCGAAGGGGGCCCTGGAGACATGGCCTTGTCTCTCAACGTCAAGGCTTCGGATCCCCGGCTGGAAGAGGCTGAGGCCAGGCTCGCCAAGATCTGCCTGGCCAACAAGATTATCTTCATGCATGGGTACACTCCCGAGAACGTGATCGATGTCATCAAGCAGGGATTTCTGGTTGGCCGCTCCGGCCCGGAAGCCGCGGAGATCGGCCGCAGGTATACCAAGCGCCAAATGCCTTGGTGAGACATAAGCGCCGCCGCGCCTATGATTGCGCGCTTTGGGCCGCCGTCGAGCCTGCGCTCGCCGGGTGGAAAAACCGCCCTTGGCCGCTGCGGCCGGGAGCAGCCGAGCTTCCGGCATCGGCCCGCAAGGGCATTGCTTGTTTTTTCGCACCGGCGGGCCTGCAAACCCGCCTTCTCTTGCCGGCGCCTCAAAGCGCAGCCGGAGGTCTGGCCGGCTTGGCGGCCGCGATCACTCACGGGCAAGGCGCGCCGAGAAATCCCGCGTCCATTCGCGTGCAGAGGCCGTTGATGCTGGCGTTTCACGTTGACGAACTCGAGTCACCAGTGCGTTCACATTCAGCAACTCTCAGGGCCGATTCCAGTTGACACGGTGAAGCGTTTCCGATACGATCAGCCAGATTCCCGAGAGCTTGGAAGCGAAGGGGGAGTGAGATTGTGCGTCAGTTTTCCCTCGCTGGGGTTCTCAGAGCGTTCAATGCCGCCGTGCGCGCGGTGCAATTTTTTCCAATTCCGGCTATTCTTACGGGGTCCAATCGAAATCGGGTCTTCCGGATTTTTTCCCCTTCTCGGGCCGTCCTCAAACCGGCTCTACGAAATCTCAACAATTTCAACAAAGGGGGTACGCGCCGATGCGCACAAGGCTTGGTGGGATGTTGGCTCTGGCTGTGGGCCTGGCCGCCGCTCTGCCCCTGTCCGGGCAGACATTCGGCCAAATCACCGGGCTGGTTACCGACCCGAGCGGCGGGGTCGTCGTCAAGGCTGCGGTAACGGTCACGAACCCGCAGACCAACTTCACCCGGACAGAAAATACCAACGCCGCAGGCGTTTACACGTTTCCCAATTTGCTGCCGGGCGTCTACAGCATCAAGGTGGAGATGCCCGGCTTTCAGGCTGAGGTGCGCAACAACGTTGAGCTGCAAGTGCAGCAAGTGGCCCGTCTCGATTTTCAGCTTCAGGTTGGCGCGGTGGCCCAGACCGTAGAAGTGAGCACGGGCGCCCCGCTGCTTAACACGGAAGACGCTACGGTGGGAACGGTAATCGAGAACCAGCGGATTGTGGACCTGCCGCTCAACAGCCGGAACTTTCTCCAGTTAGTGGCTCTCAGCCCCAATGTGACAGCCGGCTTTGCCAATGGGGGCCAATCCAGCTCGCGCCTGGGGGGCGACCGCAGCACGCAGCAGCTCTCCATATCCGGAAACCGACGCGAGTGGAACTACTTCACCCTGGACGGCATGAGCAATACCGAAGTCAACTTCAACACTTATCTTTTCGTGCTCGCAGACCTCGACCGGCTACGACCGGGCCGGGGCAACCGGCATCAGCCCGAAGCTTGACAATCCAAGCCCGGGCCAGTGGTTCAATATCGCCGCGTTTTCGCTTCCAGCGCTGAACACGTATGGAAACTCGGGCCGGGACGTAGTCATTGGTCCGGGTATTTTCGACTGGGATTTCTCCACGCTGAAAAACTTCTACTTCACCGAAAAAAGATATATTCAGTTCCGGTTCGAATCGTTTAATTTTCTCAACCACCCGAATTTCGGGGATCCCAACCTGAATTTGGGGAACAGCCGGGTGGACTCCAAGGGCGTGCCGATTGCAGGAAGCGGCGCCTTCGGGACCATCTCGTCGACGCGTTCCGGGATTGACATGCGGGAATTGCAGTTCAGCTTGAAATTGATTTTTTAATCGGGGAAGGCTGGCGATTGGGAGTGGGCTCTCGCCCGGCCCTTTCTCGAGAGCGCGCCATGCCGGCAGCACACGGGCCCGGCGGCCGCTTGCCGGGAGGGGATCGCGGCGGAACTCAAAAACTGAGAGCGGCGGCCCCCTTCCCGGCGCGCACGGCAATGCGCCGGCCAGAAAACAAACGCGATTCCTCCCCGCCCTTCGAAACACCGAAGGCGGGGAGCCTGGGGCATTCTCCGTTACGGTTCGAGCGTAAACGCGTACAGCGAATCGCCGGCCCCAACCACCAGATACTGCTGGCCGTCGAGCATATAGGTGATCGGGCCGTTGCTGACGTTGGCCGTCAAGCCGGCATGCCAAAGA
>DASREK010000073.1:0-2588 GCA_035652135.1 Bryobacterales bacterium
AGCTCTCGGCCAGCGCCAGTTCAGTCTCCGACAAATGAACCTTATCTTTGAGGTCCGCCAGAAACTGTTTCTGCGCCGCGTCCACGGCTTTGTTGTAGCTGCTGAGCGCTTCCCGATATTGTTGCTTTTGCGAATCGCTCAGCTTGAACATGCTGGCATTGCCCGAACAGAGCTGCCCGGTCTTCATGTGCGAACAGAAGACCTCGGGCACGCTGGCAGCGCTGTGCGACTGTTTGGCGTTGTGCTCTTGCGCGTAGAGGGCGCCAGCGGTGAAGACAGCCGCCAGCGCGATCAGGGGGAAGTCTCTCCAATTTATAGGCTTCATGTCTTTCTATCTCCTCCTTCGCAATGAATGGATCCTCAAGAGCGCGGCTCCGGGCTGGGGTGGAAGCCCGCGCCGGTGATGGCTCTCTCCAACACCGCCACGTTCTGCGACGCCGGATCATAGGTCACCACGGCCCTGTGAGTGTCAACATTCAGATTCACGTCCAAAACGCCGGGAAGCTTGCGGAGCGCGGCGGAAAGGCTGACCGCGCAGGCCGGGCAATCCATGTCCGGAACGCGGAATGCTGCCTTAACCACACGGCTGGAGGCTGCGGAGTGAACGGATCCGGGCGCTCCCAGCACTGCCTTGGCAACTGCGCCCGAGTAGTAAGGAAAAGCGGCTAAACCAACAGCCAGAGCTGCGGCCAACCCTAGGGCAATCAGGCTCCAGCGGCGGACGGGCTTCGTGGCGCAGACGCTGCCGGGAGCGCAGGCCGTCTTCCGATCGCGATAGGCCACAAGAAAGCCGCCCGCCAGCAGCAGCCCCGCGACGCCCAGCAGGTAGGGCCGCCATTTTTCAAACGCGGCGCCAACCGCGATCGCTCCCAGGCCTGTCGCCGCAGCCACGATGGGCAGAATGCAGCACAGCGACGCCGCAATGGCCGCCGCGACCGCTGATATCAGAAGGAGGCGCTGCCGCTGGGGAGCGGCCGATTCCGAACTGATCGCCCCCGCACTCGGACTCTCACAACACCGGCTGGCGCTCTGCTGCGGTCCCGCAGCTTCGTGAAGAGCCGCCCGGATCAGCTCCATCGGTGGAACTCCTGCCGGAACGCCTCCCTCCCTGTACGTCCGGCACATCAAGCCGAAGCTCGCCGAGGCCCGGGCGGCCGGCTCGATGTCCCTGCCATCGATACGAATCGTCGGCGAGCCCAGGAATCCAAGCGCCTGCGCGCTCGCCGCATCCGGCACATTGATTTCTTCAACCTCCGCGGAGAGACCTTCCTCCCGTAGCGCCCTCCTGACCCGTTCCACGGCTGGGCGATGGTGAGGGCACCCGTCAAAATAAAGAACTTCGATTTTCATCGGTCGATTCTCCTTCACGCGCCCTTCCGGCCGAGCTTCTCCAGCACAGGACAGCATTCGTGTTCTCTCGCAGACTCATCAAGGTTTCGTTCACACTGGCGCAGGGCCCGTTTCAGGCTCACTTCAAGTTTCCGTAACTCTTCGACCTTGCTCCGCACCTGTGCAATCTTTTGTTCGAGCAGGTCGCGAACGTGCTCGCAGGCTTCCATCCCGTCTCTTTGCAGGAGGAGCAGTTCGCGAACCTCTGCGAGCGAAAAACCGAGTTCCTGAGCTTTTTGGATGAACTTGAGTTCCTCGATTTCCTGTTCCCCAAACAGGCGGAATCCGCCCTGAGTCCGGCCGAAACTCTTCAGCAATCCTTGCTTCTCATAGAACCGGATGGTATCGATGCTTACACCAGCCTCTCGCGCCGCCTGACCGATCTTTGCCACTGCGCTCATCTGCGTTTTTGTTCCCATATCCAGAATACAATCTAGAGTTGACTCCAGAGTCAAGTGAAAAAATAGCGAGTACGCCACTCTGGGGACAGGGGGTGCGCCCTCAAATTGTGTGGCCGATTTTCCGCGCAGCAGCACCGCCGAGACTCACGGCCGCCTCCGGAGGAACCGGCGCTCAGCTTTTTGATACGTGGCAGGGGCATGCCAACGCGGGGCAGGCGGGCTGCGGCTCGGGGTACTCGGGCGCTTTCTTGGCGGCGCAAGAAAACGGGAAGGATCTACAGAGTAAGATCTCAATCCCCTTTCGCTTCGGCCGGCTCGAAGGAGCCGCGGGGCCTCGACGGAGTTTTGGCATGCACGCGCCCGTGCTTGCGGGCGTTCCAGCGCTCGACCACGGAGGCCATATAGGTATAGACCACCGGGGTCAGGTAGAGCGTGATTAACTGTGAAAACATCAGGCCGCCCACAACCGTCAGCCCCAGCGGCCGGCGGGCCTCGCCGCCGGCGCCGTAGCCGAGCGAAATGGGCAGTGCGCCGAGCAGGGCCGCCATTGTTGTCATCATGATCGGCCGGAACCGGATCAGGCAGCCCTCATAAATGGCATCCGACGGGGCCTTGCCTTCTTTCCGCTCGGCTTCCAGGGCGAAATCGATCTGCATGATGGCGTTCTTCTTCACGATGCCGATCAACATCACCAGGCCCACGAAAGAGTACACGTTCAGCTCGTTGCCGAACAGCCACAACGTGACCAACGCGCCGAGTCCGGCAGAGGGAAGGCCCGCCAGAATCGTGATCGGGTGG
>DASREK010000074.1:0-14823 GCA_035652135.1 Bryobacterales bacterium
GCCAGGCAGGAAGGCTTCACCAGCATGGGCATCTGGGCCAACCGGAGAACGCCCCTGGATCCCGAGACGGCGACGGACGCCGCAGTGGCGCGCATCCAGGAAATGCTCCGGCGCTCGGGTCTCCACATTTCGGTCATTGGGTGCTCGGAGAGTCATATCGATCCGGACCCGCAGGCCCGCGCCCGCGCTAACAGCTATTTCGGCAAGGTCATCGAGCTGGCCGGAAGGCTTGGCGCGCCTCACGTCGGCACGCAGACCGGCGGCATGCCCGGAAGGCCGCTCGCCGAACAGGTGGATGAGCTCGTGCGGGTATACACCGAAAAATATTTCCCTCTCTGCCAGAAGCACCATGTGCGCATCCTGTGGGAACCTTATGCCGGCCGCCCGAACATCGCCACCGGACCGGTAGGATACGAGGCGCTCTTTAAAGCCTTCGGCGATTCGCCGTATATCGGCCTGCAATACGACCCGTCTCACCTGGTCTGGCAGATGATGGATCCGATCCAGTGCGCACGGGACTTTGTGGACAAGATTTACGATGTTCACTTAAAGGACACGGAGATTCGCTGGCCGATTTTGAGAAAGACGGGCATCCATCCCCTGAACAACGCCCAGTGGTGGCGTTTCCGGCTGCCCGGCTTAGGACAGATCGACTGGGCGGCCTTTTTCACCGTGCTCATGGACGCGGGCTACAGCGGCGCGATGAATATCGAGCACGAGGACCCGCTTTACGGCCACCCCAACCAGGGCGTGGATTTCACTGACGACTACAAGACGGGATTCCGGGTCGCGCATCAATACTTGCGCCAGTACGTGCCGGCATGAGACTGCGGGCTATTTTGATTTTTCTCCCCGATCGCGCCCGGTCACTCGACCGTGACGCTCTTGGCCAGATTTCGCGGCTGATCCACGTCGCAGCCGCGCCGGACGGCGATATGGTAGGCCAAAAGTTGCAGCGGTACGATCTCAATAATAGGTAATAGCAGCTCTTCGGCGGGCGGCAGCTCGATCATGTAATCCACCGCGTCCCGGACTTCCTGATCCTTGCGGTTCGCGAGTGCGATGACAATGCCTTCCCGCGCTTTTACTTCTTTGATATTCGAAAGCGTCTTTTCGTACTGCACCAGGCTTTCCGGCCGTTTCGGGTCATGCGTCGCGATCACCACCGCGGGCAGGTTTTCATCAATCAGAGCGTTGGGGCCGTGCTTCATCTCGCCCGCCGGGTAGCCTTCGGCGTGGATGTAGGAGATCTCCTTCAGCTTCAGCGCGCCCTCGAGCGCAATCGGATAGTGAATGCCGCGGCCGAGGAAGAGGAAATTGGTGGCGCGAAAAAGTTTTTTCGAGAGATCCTCGATCAGGCCGTCCTGACCCAGCACTTCCTCGAGTTTCGCGGGAACGTGCAACAGTTGCTGCACCAGGCAGCGGGAAACGTCATCGGCCAGAATCTTGCGCAACTGGCCGAGGTGCATCGCCAGTATGAACAGAGCCGTGAGCTGGCAGGTGAAGGCTTTCGTTGAGGCGACGCCGATCTCGGGGCCGGCGTGGGTGTAAATGGTTCCCGCCGCTTCGCGGGTGACCATCGAGCCAACCACGTTGCAGATCGCCAGCGTCTTCGATCCCTTATGCTTGGCTTCGCGCTGTGCGGCCAGAGTGTCGGCGGTTTCTCCGGACTGCGAAATAACGACCGTAAGAGTCTCCGGCTGAATGATGGGATCGCGGTACCGGAACTCGCTGCCGTAGTCGACCTCCACCGGCAGACGCGCCAGCCTCTCGATCATGAACTTGCCGGCCAGAGCAGCGTGCCAGGACGTGCCGCAGGCCACGATCTTCACCTGCCGAAAGCTGGAGAACTCGGACGGCGCGATATCCATTTCATCCAGGTAGATCTTGCCCGTCTCGCGGCTGACGCGCCCGATCGTCGTGTCCCGGACGGCCCGCGGCTGTTCAAAGATTTCTTTGAGCATGAAATGCTTGTAGCCGCCCTTTTCAGCCATGACGGGATCCCACAGGATGTGCTGCACCTGCCGGTTTACCGGCCGCCCTTCGAAATCCGTGAGCCGCACGCCTTCGGGAGTGAGCACGGCCATATCGCCGTCCATCAGGAAGAATATGTCCCGGGTGTAATGCAGGATGGCGGAAACGTCGGAGGCTACAAAATATTCGTTGTCGCCAAGCCCGATCACCGCGGGCGGCCCACATCGCGCCGCCACAATCTTGTTCGGGTCGCGCCGCGAAATGATGGCCAGCGCGAACACGCCGCCCAGTTCTCGCACCGCCGCCCGAGCCGCATTTTCCAGGTTCCCCGCTGCTTTCCCGTTGTAATGCTTCTCGATCAGGTGGGCGATTACCTCGGTATCGGTTTCGGTCGTGAAATGATGGCCCTCCCCAATGAGCTGTTTCTTGAGAGCGAGAAAGTTTTCGATGATGCCATTGTGGACAACTACAATGTCACCGGTACAGTCGCGATGCGGATGCGCGTTTTCTTCAGTGGGCCGGCCATGCGTCGCCCAGCGCGTGTGCCCGATGCCGTAGCTTCCGTCCATCGGATTGATCCGGATGGCTTCTTCCAGATTGCGAAGCTTGCCCGAGGAGCGGCGCACCATGAGCCCGTTGTGCTCGCCGGCTACCGCAATTCCCGCGGAGTCGTACCCTCGATACTCGAGTCTCCGCAGGCCATCCAGAATCAGGGGGACTACCTTACGGGAGCCAACGTATCCAACAATGCCGCACATAAAAAGCTCCTCGCGGCCGCCGCCCGCCGGTCAGCAAACCGTAGCGTAACCGGCGGAAAGCTGGCGAGGCGTAGCCTCAGTCTTCCAGCCTGTAAGTAAACTCTTCAATCACCGGGTTGGTCAGCACTTCGCGGGCCATTTTCTCGATCTCCCGGCGGGCTTCCTCCCGATTCGCGCCGTTTTCGATGTCAATCTCAAAAAACTTGCCCTGCCGGACGTCGCGAATTCCCGAGTAGCCCAGCGACGCCAGCGAGCGGCGAATCGTCTGGCCTTGCGGATCCAGCACCGTTTTCTTCAGAGCCACCTGCACGATTGCCTTCATGGAAGTTTTGTCCGGGCAGCCCGTGTCCGGCATCCAAGGCAGACGCCAAAACCACAAGCCGCAGCCTTTTATATCCATTCTATTCCGTTTTTCGGCGCATAAACGTTGAGAAATTTTATGACAGACATTGCAAAAATCTGCGGTCCGGCGCGGCCGCGGAGCCGAGCCGCTGGGCTTCCGCAGATTCTGCATATAATGAAATCGGTCATTGCGGCAAGCGCCGGACGTTTGTCTCTTTTCTCATGATCGAGTATCGCATCGGCAATCAAATAGACCTGGATCAGGTCATCGAGTTGTATCGGGCATCGACGCTCGGCGAACGCCGCCCCATCGGCGATCGCCCCCGGATGGCGGCTATGCTCACCAACGCCAATCTGGTGGTTACCGCCTGGGATGGCGACTTGCTCGTCGGCATCGCGCGCTCCCTGACCGATTTCGTCTATGCCACTTATCTTTCCGATCTCGCCGTCCGCGTCTCACACCAGCGGCGCGGCATTGGCAGGGAGTTGATACGGGTAACGCAAAGCGCGGGCGGTCCGGCGAAAATCGTTTTGCTGGCCGCTCCGAAAGCGGTGACTTACTATGCTCGCGTCGGACTTACGCCCCATCCTTCCGCCTGGACGCTCGCTCCCGACCAGAAGCTGCGCTGAAACACTCTCCGGAATCCCTGATTGAGAGAAACTCCGCTCTGGGGGTCCCGCGCCGATCTCCTTGATTTTCTCCCCGTGCAGATTCATTTCCCGATGCAGAATGTCGAGAAAATTTGATTCAGGATATCTTCCACGGTCGTGGCTCCGGTAATCGCATCGACGGCTCGCAGCGCTGTGTAAAGGTCGAGCAGCAGCATCTCGTGAGGCGTCCGGGCGCCAATGGCTGCGCGGGCGCGTCCCAGCGCGTCGAGAGCCTCGCGCAGAAGCTGCTCATGGCGAAGGCTCGTGATGAACCCTGTTTCTTCGCCTCCGGAAAGGCGGGGTACGGCGGCTTCGTAAATGGCGTCGCGGAGTCGATCTATGCCCTCTCCGGTCGCCGCCGATACGTGAACGGCTGCATCCGGGATTCCCCCAAGCTCAGCAGCCGCCGGCAGGTCGCATTTATTGCAGACCACAATTCGTTTTTTCAAATTTTGCGTTCTCGTTAGAAGGTCATAATCGATGCTGCCGAGAGGTTGCGAACGGTCGAGCACGAGCAGAGTGAGATCGGAATCCACCAGCGCCTCGTAGCTTTTCTGAACGCCGAACGACTCCACGCGGTCCTGGGTGGGGCGAATGCCTGCCGTGTCCAGCAGCTTCATGGGAATCCCGCGGATGGAAGCCATCTCCGAAACCAGGTCGCGCGTAGTTCCCGGGATTTCAGTTACGATGGCCCGCTCTTGTTCGAGCAGCCGGTTGAAAAGGCTCGATTTGCCGACGTTCGGCCGTCCCAGGATGGCCAGCGTCAAGCCCGCCGTCACCACCTTACCGAACTGGAAGCTGCTGGCGAGCCCGTCCAGTGCCGAGGAAATGGCTTCCAGGCGGCGCAGCAGCTCGGCGTCCGGCGCAATGTTAATATCATCTTCCGCAAAGTCAATGCCCGCTTCCAGCAGGGCGATCAACTCGAGCAATTGCGCCTTGATGGGCGACAACCGGCGCGAGACGGCCCCTTCGGCCTGCTGCGCTGCCACGCGCGCCTGGTATAAGGTTGTGGATTCAATCAGGTCGCGGACGGCTTCCGCCTGCACCAGATCGATGCGTCCGTTCAAAAAGGCCCGCATGGTGAACTCGCCCGGTTCGGCAAGGCGAGCGCCCTCCCGGATCGCGCGCTCCACGGTGTGCCGCAGCACTACGGGCGCCCCGTGGCAGGAAATTTCGACGAGATCTTCTGCCGTGTAGGAGTGCGGCCGGGCGAAGTACGTCACCACCACTTGGTCAATGGTCCGCCCTTGGTCGTCGAGCAAATCGCCGAACGCAGCGCGCCAGGGATCCCAGGTCCGGCCCTCTGTACGGAACTTTACAAGCCTTTCCCCGATAGTTCGGGCATCGGGTCCTGAAACTCGCACCACTCCCAGCCCGCCCCGGCCGGGCGGGGTGCTGATGGCCACGATCGTGTCTTCCGGGTTCCAGCTAGGCAAGTAGAAATCTCAGGCGGGCGGTAATCCAGTATCCGATGGCGCGGAGGCATAGGGGCGCTCGGACCGATGCGCGAAAGACCATCTTCCGCTAGACAGGACGCTTTCAGCAAAATGCGGGAAAATTGCCGGATTCGACGGACCAAGCCGCATCCATCCCTGATTCCGCACGGTCAGTACAGCCTCCGGTGGCCTCAGCGCCCGCTTTTTTTTGAGGTCTGGTGATTGGCCGGGAAGATCACCACTTGGCGGTGAGGAGCCACGCCTTCCGACTCGGTTCGTACTGCGGGATCATTGCGCAGCGCCAGGTGGATGATGCGGCGCTCTCGCGAGTTCATCGGGCTGAACTTGAAAGGAATGCCGGTCCTCTTGACCTTCTCGGCGGCGGTCTCCGCGCTCAGCCGCAACTCTTCCACCCGGAGCATCCGGTAGTCGTCGGCGTCGAACAGCAGGCGGGAGTGCTCCTCGGGGCGTACGCGCAGGGCTTCCAGAGTCACGTGCTCGAGCGCCAGCAGCAACTCGCCCTTATTGGCGAGAAGCAAGTCCACGTCCCGGCCTTCGAAAGAAACAATCACATCGGGCTTCTCGAATGCCGGATCAATTGCGGAACCTTCCGCAATCTTGAAATCAAGGGCCCACCCCGCCGCCTTCAGCAGGGGACGCAGAAACTTCTCCACCTTGGGCCCGACCTCTTCCGCTGTCCAATTCAAGCTGACCATGCTGAGTCTGACGCCCGGTTGCTAACGGTTCGCCTTGAGCTTGGGTCTGTGCTTCAGCTTCCCAGTTTCTAATTCCGGCTCCGGCAGACGGTTGATAAACCACTGCTGCAAGATGCCCACCAGATTTGAAGTCAAATAGTATAGCACCAGGCCGCTTGGCAGGCGGTAGAAGAAGAACCCCATGATCAGCGGCATGAACTGCATCATCTTTTGCTGCGCCGGGTCGGCGGAGGTGGAAGGGGTCATCTTTTGATAGAAGAACTGCGTGGCCACCATAGCGATCGGAAGCAGATACAGGTGGTCCCACGCCGAAAGGTCTTTGACCCACAGCCAGGACATGTGGCGCATCTCGATGGACCAGTTCAGCACCGCATAAAAAGCGAAGAAAAACGGCACTTGCAACAGCATCGGCAGGCAGCCGCCCAGCGGGTTCACGCCATATTTCTGATACAGCTCCATCACCTCTTTGTTCTGCTCCTGGCGCTTGGGGTCCCGCATGCTCAGGTTCTTGTACTTGTCGTTGATGTGCTTGATCAGCGGCTGGATGCGCTGCATTTTCTTCATCGACTGCATGCTCTTGAGTTTCAGAGGAAAGAGGATGAAGTTGATGATGACGGTGACGACCACGATCGCCCAGCCGAAATTCGGGAGCCAGTGATGCGTCCAGGTGAGCATCAGGAACAAAGGGTACGCGATAAAGCTGAAGAAGCCGAAATCGACCAGTTGCGCCAACTGGGGCTGGATCGCCCGCAGCGTCGCCAGACTTTTCGGGCCGACATATACGAGGAATTTGTTATCCCCGGCGCCGCCGACGGCCGCGCTAGCGAACGGCTGCTTCTTGCTTTCGTGCGAAGTTGGGGCCTCCACGGTGGTGGTCTGCAAAGTCAGCGGGTTGCCGCGATTCTGGGTTAAGAACGCGGCGGCGAAATAGTGATCCTCCACGCCGGCGTATAAATAATTCCCGACATTGTCCACGGGGCCTTTGGCGGCGGCCTTCGCATCCAGGCGAATGACCTTATTCTGCGCGGCGTCGAAGTAAAACGTCTTTACGTTGCGGGCCGAGTCCTCGACGGCAAAATCGCCGAACCCGCCGCGCCAGGTCAAAAGATGGGGCCAGGGGGCGCCGTCCCGGATGAGATCGCTCTGCACCTGCACCACGTAGGAGTCGTCAGAGAACTGGAAGATTTTCCGGGCGGTTATCCGGCCGTCGGACCAGCGGAACGTCAGCGTCACCGGCGCGTGGAGGCGAACCTGCTGCGTGGAGCCGGGCGGGCCCGCGGATGATTCCACTTGGAAAAGATCCTGGTTCAGCTCCGACTGCGGGGCGTAGCTGAAAGGAAAGCCGGCCTCCGGCGCCGCCGCCGGGTTGACCAATTCCAGCGGCCGGCCGGTCTCGTCCTGATAATTCTTGAGCGTCCAGCTTGTGACCACCGCTCCCCGGTTCGAGAGCGACACCAAATAATTGCCGCTTTCGACAAGAAACGTCTGCTCTTGTGCGGCCGACTCTACGGGGCGCTGTGGGGAGCCGGCAGGCGGCTTCGGCTCGGCGGCCTGGACTACCCCTTTCGCCGGGGCCGGGGGCGAAGCGGGCGCGGTAGCGACCGCCGGGGGCTTGGGAGGCTGCGATTTCACGACGTAGCGCGAGTAAAGAAACAGTATGGCCGCAGACAGCACAAAGGCCAGCAGCGCGCGAATCTGTATCGATTTTTGCTCTTGTTCTTCGTTCATCCGAACCTGGAGGGCCGGCCCGCTCGGGCAGGCACGGGGTCAAGACCGCCGCGGCAAAAAGGCTGGCATCGCAGCAGCCGCCTCGCTGCCAGGCAGGCTCCTCGCGCCACCCCATGGAGTTGCACAGCTTCGCGGGCGTAGTCCGAGCACGAAGGATAAAAACGGCAGCTCGGAGGCAGGAGCGGCGAAATCGCGCGTTTGTAAGCCGTTAAGAGTGAGAGTAGGATTGTTTTCACGACTTGCGTTTCAGCACCGAAAAAAATCGCGCAACCTCGGCCCGGATAGCCCCAAATTCTGCGTCCAGCACCGCCCGGCGGGGGTTAAACACCACATTCCAACCCGGCGCGACCGAAGGCAATTCCGCTCGCACAGCCTCTCGCAACCGACGCCGGATCCGGTTACGGGCAACTGACTTCCCGATGGATCTAGGCGTCGTGAAGCCAACCCGCGCAGGCCTGCCGTTCTCCGCTCGGTGGTAGAAGGCCGCGAACAAGGGGCCCACAAATCGGTTCCCCTCTTTATAGATTTTACGATATTCGGCGCTTTTCAGCAGACGCGCCGATTTCGGGAAGAGGAAGCGGCCGCTCTGCACGGTTTAGCGCCCCATTGCCGGGAAACTGCCACTTGTGAAACAGGCCCCCGAAAAACCGCGTCCGGCCAGGGGTGCAGAGATATCTCGGCTGCCGGGCCGCGCCGCGAAAGCCGGCGCCTCGGGCCAGCACAATGTCCGAAGTCGAATCGGCCACACTATTTTTCTGAGCTGACGGTGAGAGAGTGACGGCCCTTCGCGCGGCGGCGTGCCAGGACCGTGCGGCCGCCCGGCGACTTCATGCGGGCGCGGAAGCCATGCGTCTTTGCCCGGTGGCGGCGGTTGGGTTGGAACGTTCTCTTTGGCATCAGATCTCCAGTCTCAACTGCAACTATTTGATTATATGACAGGACGCCGGGCCTGTCAGGCTTCACTGGGGCAATCCACAGTTATTGCTTCCTCGAGGCCTTGCCGCAAGGGAGCGCAATAGATGCCTCGGACGCGGCGCGAA
The DNA here is from genome assembly GCA_035652135.1 of Bryobacterales bacterium. Taxonomy (GTDB): domain Bacteria; phylum Acidobacteriota; class Terriglobia; order Bryobacterales; family JACQDG01; genus DASREK01. The sequence goes on from DASREK010000074.1 coordinate 8,646, forward strand.
CCCGCGGGCGTGTACCGGCGGTTCGAGAGCCGCGTGTTGTTGCTCTTATGCCGATGGCCTCAGCCACTTGTCCAGAAATTCAAACGCCTGTGTGCCGTGAATCAGGTGCACGCCGCGGAATAAGCCGAACTGGATGCGGTCTTCAAAACCCAGGCGCCGGTAGATCTCTTTGGCTCTCGTGAACTCGATGAAGCTGTCTTTGAAATAGGCCGCGGTGTCGAGCGTTCCCGATTCGATAAATAGCGGGCGCGGCGCTACGAGCGAAGCCAGATCGGCGTCGGAAAACTCCGTAATGAAGCGGGGGAAGAACGCGTACTCTTCCGCCGTGTCGATGTAGGGCGTCGAATACGCAGACGGCTCGAACTGTTTTTTCACGGTCTGGTTGAAATAGCCAGAAATTGCGGCGGCAGCCAGGCGCGGATCAATCGCCGCTTGATAGAGCGCCGTCCGGCCTCCCCAGGAGATGCCATATATGCCGATGCGCGCCGCATCCACCTCGGGCAGCGACGCCAGAAAATCAGTGACCCGCATCATCTTCCATTGCTCGATCGCCTGGAGCGTCTGACCCACCGAGATGGCTTTCCGGTGCAGCCGGTTTCGTTGCGCGCCGTCGCTGATAATATACGGCGCAAATACGACGTAGCCGCGCTCGGCTGCCTGTGCGCCGAAGCGCCGCATGTAATCATCGCGCTCGGAAACCCCGGCTGTCATGGCAGGCGACCCGCCCATACCGTGCTGGCAGATCAAAGCGGGATGCTTGCCGGCCCGTTTCGGCGTGAGCAGTATCCCGTAGGCTTCCACGCCCGGCAGCGCCTCCAGCCAAACCCGTTCCGTTCGGTAGCTCTCGTTCTCGCCGAGCAACTCGCTCCGGGCCTCAAGAGATGTCTTCACCGCGGGAAAGCCGCCGAGCAGCTCGATCAACTTCCGGCGGTGCGGCTCGACGGAGGCGAGGTAGCGTTCGAGAGAGGAGAAATCGCGATTCCACTTCGTGGGCCGCTTGGCCTCGGATTCGGCAATCAGCCGGTCCAGGTATCTCTCAATTTGCTGGTATTGCTCATCCAGCAGCGCCTTTTCCGTGGATCGGGCCGAAGTGAGAAACGTTTCAGGAAGGAGCGGCGGGGCGGCAGGCCGAAGGGTAAACACCACCGGCGCTCCGCCAGGCCGCGCTGCGTCGATAGCCATCTCGTATCCGGGGGCGTCCACATAGACGACATAATCGCCGCTAGGCAGGTCAAAGCTAAACTCGCCGGACGCATTGGACACCGCAAAAACAGTATCCAGGTTCCGGCTGAACGGGCTGGCGGCGACCTTCACCCCCGCGACTGCTTTGCCGTCCTGCGCTGTGACACGGCCGTGAAGAGGAGTAGCCTGGGCTACGCAGAGGGCAAGGGCTGCAAGAAGAGCGACTTTCAACATCTTCGGCCTCCGAGCAACTCCGCCAGCAAGTCGTCTTTTGGGTACGCGTGGCCCACGTGTTGGCGGAACGCCTCTCCGTACGTTACGCCAATCCGCCGGCCGGTGCATTCCGACCACCGCCGCATAGTTTCGATGTATTCGTCGATGCCGTGCTGCGCACGCAGCCATTCCCGCTGGCTGGCATGGCAGGCCAGCATACTCGATTTAAGACCGATCACGTCCGAGATATCGATAATCACCGAAGCGGGAAGCGGCTGGCCGAAAATGTCCATACCTTCAATTGGCGCTGCATAATAAAGATGCGGCAACCGCCGCGTCGGCGCAGCGCCGGGCGAGACGCCGGTTTTGAAGTTCGGCGCCGGGGCCCCGAAGCAGGCATTGCGGACAACCAAACTGGTGAACTCATGATCCGCCATGTAATCGTGCGGCGAATGGGTAATGACAATTGAAGGACCAACCGAACGGATCAGTTCAACTGTCCGCCGGATGGTTGGCGCGTCGTAACAGACGACCAAGTCCCGGCAATCGAGGCAATGGTAGCTGGCGTCAATGACCGCTGCGGCGGCTCTGGCTTCCTCAATCCGCACTTGCGCAATCTGATCGGCGGGTAGTTCACGGCTGCCGCAGTCGCCGGGCGTCATCGATGCGATGTGAATCTCGAAGCCTCTGTTATGCAGAAGAATCAGGGTTCCGGCGCAGAGAAATTCGGCGTCATCCGGATGAGCCATGACCGACAGGATCCGCTCTGCCATCTCGGAAAATAGTACCAGGATCGGGAGCGCTCGGCCTCGATAAATCCGCGGCGGCGCAATCTGCGCGTTGCTTGCCCTCCCATACCGGTTTAGTATGATGGAAGCCCCTGGGAGGCTCCTATGCGCCTCTGTCTATGCCTGCTGGCGGCCGCTCTAGCAGCCGGCGCTCGAGCCGAGATCCGCGGCGTTCTCAAAAGCGCGGAGATTGACTCGATGTTGTCGCACGCCGCCGCCGACGTCCCGATTCATGAGCGGCCGCATTACTCGATTTGGCTCATTGCGCGCTCGGGGAAGGCGGGGTCTCTCGAAAGTCATTCGAACACGGACGAACTCCTCTTCGTTCGGCAGGGAAGCGCCGTGATCTCGCTCGGATCCGGGGCGAAGACCGGCGGGACCAAACGCCTGGAGGCGGCCGCGGGCGACGTCATCAAGATCTCGGCGGGCGCGCCGCATCAAGTCGATCCCGGCAGTTCCCGTTTCGAGGCCCTGGCTTTGCGTATTTTGGCCGCCAGCGCAAGCGTCAAGCCGCGCGAGGGAATCCGCCCGCCTGCGCGGCAGATGCCCGATTTATTGAGAGAATCCGAAATCGACGCTACCTTTGCCGACTTCACATCCAATCAGCCGATTCACTCCGCCCCCAATTTTACGATGAACTACGTGATCTATACGGGTTACAGCGGCCCATGGGAAGCGCACGCCGGGTGCGTGGACATCTATTTCTTAAATATCGGCTCAGCCACGGCTCAAATCGGCGGCGTGATCGCGAACGCCAGAGAGGACGTCCCCGGCGAACCGCGCGGAGATGGCGTCTCCGGGGCGAGCATCTACACGGTAGGGCCGGGCGATCTCGTCGTGATTCCCCGCAACACGGCGCACCACATGGACCCCGGCGCGGGCAAGCTGGGCTATGTGCTGGTAAAGGTCTGGGTCGATTAGCGCCCGCGTGCGTCGGTAACCGCGGCCGGTCCGGCGACCACGTTGGTCGGTCTTCCTGCCAGAAAGTTCCACATGTTGTCGACCGAGAGTTGAAGTCCGGCCTCCAACGCCTCGGGCGTTACGCCGCCAGAGTGCGGCGTGATGACCACATTTTCCAGCGCCGTGATGGCGTGGCCCCGGGGCAATGGCTCCGTTTCGAAAACGTCGAGGCCGGCGCCGGCAATCCTGCGGCTGCGAAGGGCCTCAATTAACGCCGCCTCATCCACAAGCTGGCCGCGCGCAGTGTTGATGAGAAAGGCCGTGGGCTTCATCAGCCCGATCTCACGCTTCCCAAAAAAGCCTTTGGTTTCCGGTGAAAGCCGCAGGTGCAGGCTGACGACATCGCTTTGCCGAATCACCTCATCCCGCTCCGCCATCTGCACCGGCAATTGCGCGATGACTGCCGGGTCCGGATGCATGGTCCAGGCGAGCACCTTCATCCCGATGCCCGCACCCAAACGCGCAAACTGGCGTCCGATGGCTCCGAGGCCGATGATTCCAAGCGTTTTGCCGTGCATTTGGGCGGCCGACCCCCGCGGCCATTGGCCGAGGCGCGTGTTGGCGTCCACGCGGGGAATATTGCGCGCCACCGCCAGCATGAGAGCCAGCGCATGCTCGGCCATCGCGATCGCGGAAACTCCGGGCGTGTTGGTGACCGTAACACCGTAGCGCGCGGCGGCGGGCAGATCTACGTTGTCGGTGCCCGTGCCCCAGAGCGAGAGCAGCCGCAGCTTGGGACAGCTCTTGAAAACATCCTCGGTGAATTTGGACGAGGACCGGATATTGATCACAACCTCGGCGGAAGCAATTCGCTCAATCAGCCGTTGCTCCGAGCCGGGCAAAGAGTCGTAGTATTCGACCGGCGTCCGGGCGATCAGGTCTCTATAGGCCTGGCTCGGCGCGAGCACAGGCGGGTAGTCATCAGGAATTACAATTTTGTAAGTCGCCATAGATTTGTATCGCTGTTTTTATTGGACTGCTATCGTAACGTTCCCAGCGCTTTGCGCCCCGCCTACCGTTACGATTACGGGAACATTCTCCAGGGGAAAGAAAGAATCAGGCACTTGAACGTTGACCTGAAGCACGCCTGTCAGTCCCGGCGCCATCCCCGCAAACGTCACCCGCGCGTCAATGCCCCCGATGGAGGCGCTCACGGTTTGGAGCGGGGCAGGGAAGGGGCCCGAAACCGGGGACGGCTGCCCGGCTACCGCCGTGGCCTTCAGCTTACCCTGGCCTGTCAAGAATAATTGCACCACGCTCCCGGCCTTGGCCGGGTTGAACACCGAGTTCGGCGAGGAATCCTGATTCAGGGCGGCGGCCTGCCCGCCGGTTGGATGCAGAGTGAAAATTCCCGGTGCGGCGCTGACCACGGGCACGACAACCGGCTGGCTCTGCATGCCATTGAATTGCACCTGCAACTCCGCGGAATTCTGGGCGCCCAAGTCGTAAGGCATCTGCAAGCTGATTTGATCCTGGCGGACAAAGAAGAGCGGGGCCGGCGCGCCATTAACAGTGACGCTGACTCCGGCCAGGGAAGTCGGCAAGAAACCGGTTTGCGAGATCGCTGGAGCGGCGGCCCCTACATCCGGCCCCAGTCCCCGGCCGAACAGCGTCACGATCTCGCCCGGAGCAACCCCCGCGCTGCCTCGAAAACTGGCTGCGTTGACAACTCCGCCTTCAAGCACAGTGGGTGGGGGCGGCGGGGGAACAATGAAAGTCACATCGATATTCTGAACACCGATTCCCGGAACGCTCACCGCGATGCTTCCGGAGTAAGTGCCCGTGGCGAGACCGCCGTTGGCGATCGAAACTTGAAAGCTCCCCCCAACGGGGCCCGAACTGGGCTCCGTGATGATCAGCCAAGCGCCGCCGGCCGGCGGGGTTACGCTCGCCGACCAATTTGGAGCTCCGGTGCCGTTCACAGTAACGGTTTGAGGAGGGTCTCCTGCTGTAAAAGTGAGACTGGCGGGGCTTACGGCGAAGCTGGGCGGGGCGTCCGCGCGGGCGCTCGACGGGACAAACAAAAGCCCGGCGCACAGCAGGTATTTGCAGGAGTCGATCGGCATAAGAGGAGATTATACGGCCATCGGGCGCGAATTCAATCGCCTAAACCCGGGATGCCTCCCAAAGACCGGGCCAGCTTTACGCCTCGCAGGATCGATGCGGCTACGGCTTCTGCGGCCGCTACTCCTAGTACGTTCAGATCAGCCTCGGCTTCGCTCGTGCCGAGGGCGAAGATCAGGTCGCCGTCGAAGGTGGTATGTACTGGCGAGATGGTGCGGGCGAATCCTGCCTGGGCCATAGCAGCGAGCTTACTGGCTTCGATTTTCGTCAGCCGGGCATTGGTGGCGACAACGGCCAGCGTGGTGTTACTCTGCTGCACGCGGCCGCCGAAGGTCTTCCGGACCTGACCGCGCTTCATACATTCGGCCATTCCCGCCAGTTCCCGGCTGGCTGCCGAGATGCGCGCCCCGGCTAAGGGGCGGCCGGTTGCGGGATCCAGCACGTCTCCGAACGCATTCACGACTGCCAGCGCGGAAACCAGCGCTCCCCCGGCGGCTTTCACCGTGGCCGTGCCAACGCCGCCTTTCATCGCCTGTCCAAGTCCGAACAGCTTGCCAACGGTGGCTCCCGTGCCTGCCCCAATCGAACCTTCTTCCACGGGGCCATCGCCGGCGGCGTTTGCGGCTGCTTCCCCCATTTCCGCGGTGGGGCGGACGGCGCTCGACCCCGCGGCCAGATCGTACAAAATAGCGCCTCCGACGATGGGGACGCGGGCCACTCCCGTATCGAAACCAATCCCCCGCCGCTCCAAATACCGCATAACGCCGGCGACCGCGTCCAAGCCGAAAGCGCTGCCGCCGGCGAAAACCACTCCGTGGACCTTTTCAACCAGGTGGCCGGGCGCAAAGGCGTCTACAGCCCGGGTGCTCGCCGCAGATCCGAAAACAGCGATTCCGCCTGCGGCTCCCTGCTCGCAGAGAACCACAGTGCACCCGGTGAGCGCTTCATAATCGGAAAAATGGCCCACTCGA
>DASREK010000075.1:0-11710 GCA_035652135.1 Bryobacterales bacterium
CGTCCAGGCCCAGCACGAGCGGCGCAAGTATCTGGACTGTAGCGGGGGCCAAAAGCAACTGCTCAAGTTCGCCGGCCTGGGGCGCTATGGCAGAGCACGCCTGCAACGGGCGCGGCAATTGTTCGAAGCCGGATTCGGCTCGCGCGTATACGGTCTCAAAAATGGATTCCTGCTGGCCGAATTTTCCCCAGGAACCCCGCTTTCTGCGGACGGCGCGATCGGGCTCGGCGCTGCCCGGGATTCTTTCCTGGACTATCTTTCGCGTTATCTCTCCTGGGTCGCTCAGAACTGCCCCTCAGGCCGGGCGATTCCCTTTGATGACCTGCTCCGGATGATTGAGACGAATGTTTCCGAGCTTCTCGGACCGCAGTGGACGGGGCGCGTGGCCGCTTTCGAGCGGTCCCGCGGCCTGATAGCCGGCGGCAAAAGCATTGAGCTCGACGGCCGCATGCTGCCGCACGAGTGGCTTGCGACGCCTGACGGCTGGCGAAAAACGGACGGCGTGGAGCACCATGACGACCATTTTTTCCCGGGCTGCCAGGACATCGCGTGGGATGTCGCGGGGGCGCAAATCGAATTCAGCCTGGGCGCCGGCGGGCGAGACGGTTTAACTCGAAGGTTCCTGCTGTTTGCCCCGGATGCCGCCTTGCCAGCGCGCCTGCCGTTTTACCGCCTGGCCTATTTGGCCTACCGGGCAGGCTATTCAGCCATGCAGGCGGATTCACTGAAGGAAAGTCCGGACGGGCGCAGATTTCGCGCTCTGAGCCGCCGTTACACCGCTCTTCTCAAGCGGGAAATCAGGCGTTCCCCTCGATCCCCGCGGGCATTCGGCGGACCGTTTTTGTGACGGCCCGGTTGAAGGCGCCGCTTGTGCGTCCCGGGCGCAGCTGTTCCCTAATGCCGTCTCTTGTACGCTTCCGTGCGGGACGTGTGATCGTCGCCGCCGGTGAAGCTGCGCGGAAGGGGCTTGTCGCTGCGGGCGTAGTCGGCTTTGGCCTCTCCCGCCGTAGATATGTCCTCGGCGCCGGTACGCTCGAGCAGCCGTTTGGCGCGCTTCGCCCAGTTTGCATCATCGCAATGGACCGACAGCAGGATGCCGCCTCTCTTGATGCGTCCCTCATAGCGCTTCGCTTCGTACTCGGGGATTTCGAGCCCGATCAGCGCGCCGGCCAAGCCCCCCACAGTCCCGACCGCGCCCACACCGGCCAGAGCCGATACGATCGGTCCCGCCGCAATCAGCGGCCCGAGCCCAGGGATGGCAAGGGCGCCCACACCCACCAGCCAGCCCAGCGCACCGCCGATGACCGCGCCGGATGCGGCGCCAGCGGCGGCCCGCTCGGGAGCTTTCGTGGCCTTTACATGGGCCAGGTCCTTGGAGCCTGCATTCTCCGGGAACAGCACCGATATATCCGTCTTGCGGAAACCTGCCGCTCTCAGGGCATCGACTGCGCTTTCTACGCTCGCGTAAGTAGGATAAATTCCGAAGGCTGCGATGTTCCCCATTGACTCCTCCTCTGGCCTTTCTTACGACGCATTTTGATCGCCGAAGTGAAACCTCCGGATTATAAAGGCGCGCCCTCCAGCCGCTTGTCCTGCGAAATACAGAAGCGGAAAAATCTTACAAACCGCAAAAGAAATTACATGATCGGGAGCGGCGGATCTGCCGGCGAAGCTCATGCGCCCCCATGCTTTCGTTTGGACGGCTTCTGGCCGGCGGCACGCCGGTTGATTCTGCGTTTTTGTGCTGTGTCTAACAGTGGTACCATGCATGCGTGGCTGCGGGTAGTGCGAAAGCGGGTGATGCCATGTATATCGAGGAGAAGATCGTCTGGCACTGCGGACGCGACGTCAGGGCACGCCTCACGTACGAGCTCCGGCGGGGAATTCGAGGCTACACCGAGGCACGGCTCGTGGGGATTGAGGAACTTGCAGAAGAATCGCCGGAAATCGATCGCGCCGAGGAGCTTGTTTTGCAGCAATGAGTCGTCTTGCCACCGCCTCGCACCTTAGAAGGCGGTCGAAGACCTTTCGTTTTTCGTATATACAATCCAACAAAACACACTCGGCAGACTGATCCGAGGCGGTTCCGGCCCCGGCGCCGTGCTTCCCCCTGAGCGGGCGAGCGTTTCAGGCAGCGCCGCGCTGGGCGGACGGAGGAGACTCTGCATGATGTTCCGGCTTTTCGTGCAGGTATAGCATCTTGACCAGCACCAGCGCAGCGGCGGTCAGGGGAGTGGCCACCATCAGTCCCAGAAAACCCAGCAAAATACCCATGAGCAGTTGGACCAAGATGGTAAGCGCCGGGGGAAGGAACACGGCCCGCTTTTGGACAATGGGTGTCAGGAGGTAGGCTTCGGCGGCGTGAATGCCTAGAAAAAAAACGGCCGAGTAAAGCACCAGGGTGGCGCTTTGCGTGAGCGCGACCAAGACGGTCGCCAACAACGCGATGAGTGAGCCCAGGTACGGTATGAAGACCATCAGGGCGGTGAAGAGTCCGAGGGTAAACGCCAGGGGCACGCCGAGCAGCCATAAGCCGGCCATGGTCGCGGCGCCCAGCACGATCATTGGTACAAGCTGTCCGAGAATCCACCAGCGCAGCGTGTAGCCCACCTCTGCGAGAACGCGTTCGGCCATATTGGCTTTATCGGGAGGAAACAGCCGCAGCAGACCGCGAATATAAAATTGCGGGTCGGCGCCGACATAAAGGCCGACGATCAAAGCCACCACAACGCCCGAGATCGCCTCGAATGTTTTCGAGGAGAGCGCCGTGGCTTTGCCAATCACGTTGGTTCCGAGCTCGGCGGGCATCTGGCGCAGAATGACCTTCCCCCACTCGTATTTCCCCAGGTATTGGCGGACGTTGCCCAGCAGCCGAGGCAAGCTGCCCACCAGTTGATTGGCTTGCAGAATCACTCGAGGTCCAAGCTGCCAGATCCCGATCGCTACCAAGGCGGCGACGGCCAGCACGACGAGTAGAAAACACCACCCGCGCGCAAGCTTGGTGCGAGCCGCCGTCCACTGGGTGAGCGCGTCGAGAAGAATCGCCAGCAAGATTCCAAGAAATGCCAGTATGAAAACGTCGGCCGCATACCAGATCAGAGCAAAGCCAGCCAGCAGGGTCAGCAACAGCAGCGAGCGGCGCAGGAACGGGCCGTCGCTGGAAGTATGCAAAATCGGGATGGGATCCACGTCGTGAAGTCGAAGGGAATCTCGTTCTACGCTCCATTATGACTGTTTCCTCCGGGCCGCACAGTTGCTGCCGAGCCGCTCGCGCGTGAAAGGACACGGTGCAGCGCCGGGATGCGTGTGAACGGATGCGGCTGTAGACCGGGACCGTGCGCCGGGCAGGCCTCTGATGTTTTGGCAGTCGGTCTGGCACGTCGCTTGCTGACGGAGACGAGGGAGAGCCGCCGGGCGCCGGCTGCGCTGAATTCTGAGGTCACTCGGAGCGAGTGGGTCTCGCGCCTAGCTCCGAGGTCGTTGCTGCCGGGCCGCCGCGGCGCTCCCTATCGCGCTGCTCGTATAGGATGACCATGACTATCAGAGGTGAAATCTACTGTGACAGTTGTTTTCTGCATATAGGCTTGCAGAAACACACAAAACTGCAAATGCGCGGCCGAGAGCTTCATTTCCACAACCGCGCTCCGGGTGATTGCTGGGAGAAACACAAGTCCGGCTCGCGGAGACCGGCCTTGCTGGAAACTTTCGAGCGTCAAGCCGCCGCATGATGGGAGAGGATAGAATTTCGCGAGCGAAGAAGCGGCCGGGTATGCCGCGCGCCAGCCCAAAAGACGATTGTTCGCCGCCGCGCCTGGCTCAGCGCGGCCCGGTTACGCCCGGCCATTCCATTCCATTGCTGAGAGCGCGATCCAGATTGAAAGCCGCGCTGATGAGAGCCAAATGGGTCAGCGCTTGAGGAAAGTTGCCTAAAGCTTCCCCGCAGGCGCCGGTTTGTTCGGCATACAAACCCAGGTGGTTCGCAAAGCCCAGCATTTTTTCGAAGACGAGCTGGGCCTCTTCCAGGCGTGCCCGATCGGTTCGCGCGGCCCGGGTCAGAGCTTCCACCAGCCAGAACGTACACATATTGAAAGTCCCCTCATCCCCTTCCAGGCCGTCCACGTCCCGTTTCGCATGGTAGCGGTAGACCAAGCCGCTCGAAACCAACCCACCTTCTTTCAGCGGCCGGTTGATGGCGTCGAGGGTCGCCAGCATCCGGGGGTCGCTGGGGGACAGGAAGAACACCAAAGGCATGATCAGAGTGGAGGCGTCCAGCGATTTGCTTCCGTAGTATTGGGTGAAGGCGCGCATCTCCTCGCTCCAGCCGTTGTTGAGGATGTCTTCGTAGATTGCATCGCGGCTGCGCAGCCAGCGCTCGCGCTCGGCGGGAAAAGACCGTTTGTCAGCCAGCCGCAAAGCCCGGTCGAGGGCGACCCAGCACATGACCTTCGAGTAGACGAACTGCTGGGGCTGGCCGCGCACCTCCCAGATGCCGAAATCCCTTTGCTGCCAGTTGTCGCACACCCAGCACAGCAAGCGGCATAGATCTTTCCAAAGCTCGTAGGAAATAGGGCTGCCGTACTTGTTGTAGAGATACACGGAGTCCATCAGCTCACCGCAAATGTCCAGCTGCAATTGGTTGTAGGCGTTATTTCCGGCGCGCACCGGGCGCGATCCCCGGTAGCCTTCGAGGTGGGTAAGCGCTTCTTCCCGCAGCTCATGACGGCCATCAATGCCGTACATGATTTGCAGAAAGCCGTCCGGCTTCAGCTCGTGGCAGCGGGCCTCAAGCCATTGCATGAAGCTGCCCGCCTCCTCAATGAACCCAATGCGCATGAGAGCATACAGGGTGAAAGCGGCGTCGCGGATCCACGTATAGCGATAGTCCCAGTTTCGGATCCCGCCAATGCGCTCCGGCAAGCTGCAAGTCGGCGCGGCGACGATGGCTCCGGTGGGCTGATACGTAAGAAGCTTGAGGACCAGGGCCGAGCGGTAAACCATCTCCCGCCAGCGTCCCCGGTATGTGCACCTGGCGATCCAGCGGCGCCAATACTGGACTGTGGCCGTGAACAGGGAGGCTTCTTCCTCCGCGGAAAGGACATGGACAGAGCTGTCTCCCACCGCGACCTGCGCCAGCAGAAAAATGGCCGCTTGGCCTTCGCCCAGCGAAAATTCGGCCGTCACGCCGCCTTTCTCATCCGGAGTGAGAGCAATCGTCGAGCAAAGCGCCAGACTGAGCGCCGGCGACTGAAAGCAGACGCCCTCGGAGCTTTTGTGTATGCGATGCCGGTCCCGGGCATAATTGAAGGCCGGCTGGCACTCCAGGCGGAATGTCATATTGCCGCGTGTCACGCTGATGCGGCGCACCAGTTCCCGGCGATTCCGGCTGGCCTCGCCCACGGGCATGTAGTCGGTAACTTCGCCGACTCCATCCTGCGAAAAAAAGCGGGTGACGAGGACGTTGGTCTCCGGCCAGTAAAACTGCTTGTAAACCACGTCTCCAACTTTTGGCGCGATTTGGCAGCGTCCTCCTTTCTCGTCGTCCAAGATGGCGCCGAATACGCTGGGGGAATCGAAGCTCGGAAGGCAGAGCCAGTCGATGGATCCGTTTTTACCCACCAGGGCGGCAGTGTGCAGGTCGCCTATGATGCCGTAGTTCTCGATGGGCTGATAAGCCATGCGCCTCACTACCGAAGTGACCGCAGACCGCAAGTTCAAGGCTAACCCCTGACCGCGGAACGGCGCCGCACCGCCCGGGGATCCGGCACGCCGGCGCGCGGGCTCACCGGGGAACGCGCAGCGGCGCGAAGGATTCGGCCGCGCCACCCTTTTGTGCGACGCGAGGTCTATTATCTCCGAAAGGAAAAATTTCCGGCGAGTGGTGAGTTTATTACACTCGCAGGGTCGATCCTGCGCCACAGCTTTGGCCCCGCCGAAGTGTTTCCAAGAGGTTGCGAATACCGGTAATTGGCAGTGCGATTGCTCGCATGGCCGCAATGTCAGGTATCTTCGCCCCGTGCGGAATTCGTGTTCCAAGCCAACTTACAGTCTGCGCATTCTCTTCGCGGATCTGGGTGCGGGAAACCGGGCAGAGTGGTTATTTTTGAGATCTGGGAAAGAGGAGGGGCATAGATGTGGGGAAAGAATGAGAGCCCGAATTCACCAGCCGTAAACAGACCGCCGGCGCCTGCGCCGGCACGATCTCCTGCGAGCACCCACGAGGACCACACACCGCCGGCGCTGCATACTGCACCGGCTGACCGGACCGAAGTAGTACGGTCTGGACAGTCTGTCATCGGGAAGTCTCTGGTTTTGAAAGCCACCATCTCGGGAAGTGAAGATCTCTATATCGACGGAAAGCTGGAAGGCTCGGTCGAGATGCATGACCACAATGTGACGATCGGTCCCAACGGCAATGTGAGCGCCAATGTAGTGGCCCGCAACATTACTGTTCACGGCGCCTTGCGGGGCGATCTCCGGGCAAGCGGGAAAATAGAAGTTTGCAAAACCGGATCGCTCCTGGGCGATGTGACGACAGCAGGGATCAGCATCGAAGACGGAGCGTATTTCAAAGGCAGCGTCGACATCATCCGGCCCGACCAGAAGAAGGAGGCGGATTCCAAGAAAGACCGGCCGGACCCGATGAAACCGGAGCCCCCGATAAAAGCCCCCCTGAAAGTCGGCGCATCCTGACTTTGTCCGCTGCTGCAAGGCGGCCGCCGGAGATTCCAGCCGCCCGTGTTGCGTCAGATTTTCGAAGACGGAAGCGGCCCCCGGCCCACTTCGCCGTTCTGCCTCCCGGCATCGCGAAGGGATCCAAATCGCGGGAATGGAAGCCGCTTTTGCGGGAGAAGTTCTCGGGGCCGCTCTTTCTACCGGCTTGCCGCGGCCTACCGGCTTGCCGCGGCGCAGCCCGGCGGCCCAGGCCGGTGCGGCGGCGCCAGCTTTCGCGCGGCTTTCTCTCAACCCTCATCAGTACTATCGACGACCTTCCGTCGGCAGCGATTTTGTAACGATGGAGAAGGTACTCGCGTCCCCAGGGAATGCAGGCGAGAGGTAAGGTGGCAAGTGGGGGGCGCCCCCTGGGCGCACTCTCTTTGTGGAAAATTTCCCGGCCCCGCAAGTCGCGCCTGGACCGGGCAGCTCCGCCGAGCGGGGAGAGTTCCATTCCCCTAAAGAAGCGACCGAGGGCGCATGATTTTCGGCAAGGCCCAGAGGCATAAATTATCATCGCGGCTGCAAGCGCGCTTTCATAGCTTCGGCCAGCAGAGGCCAACGGGTCTTCGAGCCTGGGCTGCCCCGATCTCCCGAGGCCATTGGCCGGTTGCCGGCATTGGAACCCTTTTCGCAATGATCCTGTTCGCCGCTCCCGTCGGCCAAGTCAACGTGGAGACCATTATTCAACGCTCCACGGAAGCCAACCAGGCCGATTGGAAGGCTGCGCCGGATTATTCCTACTTCGAGGAGGATAAATACGAAGACGGAAGCAGCAAAACCTATGAAGTGCGAATGATTCTGGGATCCCCCTACCGCGAACTGGTGGCAGTGAATGGCGCGCCGCTCTCGCCCGAAGATCAAGAGCGCGAAAAGAGAAAACTGAACGAAGCCATCCAGCGGCGGCAGCAGGAGTCGCCGCGCGAACGCCGCCAGCGAGTGGGAAGGTACCAGAGAGATCGGCAGCGAAACCGGCTCCTGATGCAACAACTGACGAAGGCCTTCGACTTTCGCCTTTTGGGCGAGGAAAAGCTGGACCAGTATGAAGTCTATGAACTGGAAGCAAAACCGCGACCCGGTTATCAGCCGCCCAACCGGGAGGCCCAGGTCCTGACCGGCATGGAGGGCAAGCTCTGGATCGACAAGAACACATTCCAGTGGGTGAAGGTCGAGGCTACAGTGATCCATCCCGTCTCCATCGCAGGTTTTCTAGCGCGCGTCGAGCCAGGCACTCGTTTCGAACTGGAGAAGGCGCCTGTGGCGGACGGCATCTGGCTCCCGAAGCATTTTGCCGTCAACTCCCATTCACGAATCCTCTTCGTGTTTGGCCACTCGACGCAGGCCGATGAAACGTACTTTGGCTACCATAAGGGTTCGGAGGCCGCGGGAAACGCGTTGCAGCCCAAAGTGGGCCAAGCCAGGGCCATCCAGCCGTAATTGCGAAAACTCACCCCCCGGAGGACGCCGACGGCATACTGTCTGCGGGGTTGTGACAGCGCATACGGTGACGCCCGTCGCAGCGCCTTTTTTCCGTCCTGTTGCCTACTAATACACTCTAAACCGAAGGACGCAGACCGTGCATGGCAGTCGGCTTGCAGCGATTAGGGCGGAGGACGCTGTAAGCGGGAGATCGAAAGTTCGCGCGCCGGTCTGCAAGCTGCGGGCGCGAGCATCCGGGCGCAGAATTCTGCGCTTGGGAGCCACGAAGACGACTTCTCCCGCGAGCCCAAGCGCGCCCATTGCATCAGGAGATTGAAAATGAGACGAGCACGAACCTGTTTATTGCTGGTCGCGGCTGCGTGCCTGACGCCCAGTTTTGCGGCCAACGAGAAGCCCAGTGAGCCGGTCGAGCGGCTCAATCAAGCGGCGAAAGTGTTCGATGAAGTGATGAACACGCCGGATAATGGCATCCCGAAAGACCTGCTGGATGGAGCATCCTGCGTGATCATCATTCCGGGCTTGAAGAAGGCTGGATTGGTCATCGGGGGCCAATACGGGAAAGGTGTGTTGATTTGCCGCGGCAAAAATGGGGTGGGCTGGACCGGGCCCACTACGGTCAGAGCGGAGGGCGGCAGCTTTGGTTTCCAAATCGGCGCATCGGAAGTGGATGTCGTGATGCTGGTGATGAACCAAGGCGTGCGCGACAAACTGATCCAGAGCGGATTCACCCTCGGTGCGGATGCCGGAGTGGCGGCTGGGCCGGTGGGCCGCAATGCGGCTGCCGCCACCGACGTGCAGATGCATGCGCAGATTCTGTCGTGGTCCCGTTCGCGCGGAGTTTTCGCTGGCGCCGTGCTCCAGGGCTCCACGCTGCGGCGCGATGACGACGACAACAAGGCGATCTACGGCAAGTACGTCGACCCCAAGGCGATCGTGAACGGAGAGGTGCCTCCGCCGCCGGCAGCGAAACTGCTGATAGCTACTCTCAACAAGTACTCGCCGAAGCTGGCACAGCCGCACAAGCCGGTCTGAGGAGCTCTGACCAGCAGAAAGAGCCCCGAGATTGCCTCGCCGCTATTTCCCGTCGCCAGTATCTTGTGGTGAAAAACGGTCGGCTCCGGACTCGGCTTCCCGGCGCCGCCGTTTCGGTCCCCGAGGCAAGCCCCGGGCATCTTTGCTCTTCGCCGGATCTACCTCACCTTGAGCCGGTCGAGTCGCCGGCTCAACCGGGGGAAAAGTTCCCGCCGGCAGCGATACAGGCATCATGGTAGTTGGCCTCCTGGCCCTTTTTTTCGGCGTGAAGAGGCGAGACCTTTACATGCCCATATTTGCTCTTACTTAGATTTCGTACTCGGGTGGCTTGGCCAAGCCGAATTTGATGCGGGCCCAGAGCCGCTCGTGCAGAAAATATCCAAACAGTTTGGTAGCGCTGTCCAACAGGCCGACCTTGACGGCTAGCGTAGGGGCGCCGGTCAGGCCCCAAGTAATGACAGCCGTGGTGATAGAGGCGATCACCCGCCAGCTAATGGCTTTAGCCAGGCTTCTGCGTTTGCTCTCGACCAGCATCCAATATCCCAATCTCTATCGGGAATGGAATCATTATCGCAGATGACAGCCGATTTGAGGCGCGCCCATGCCCGTGAAAGCGCGGTCAAGCAGAGACATCCGCCGTGCCCTATGATGTAAGTTCACGCCAGCGGGCCGGTTTCGTTCGCTGGCAGGAGCCAAACCCGACTTGGCCTTCCGGCGGTTCGCGGGAACGCCGGCGTTTCACCGGCGTGCAAGGCGGCCCTTTGGGCCGCCGTCCCGGCAGAGGCGCCGCTGGGGCGGGAAGGCGTGTGGTATATTTATACATCGAACTGAATATTTAATCATGCAGCCGCCATCGAAAATCCGCGCGGGGATCATCGGGCACACCGGCTACAGCGGCGGGGAACTGGTGAAAATTCTGCAGCGTCACCCGCGCGTGGAGCCGGTGCTTTTGGAGCACCGCCGGAACGCCGGCGAGCGGGGATCCGCGGACGGCTTGATCCCGGCGCCGATCCCCTGGCAAGCTGAGGCCTCAGCGGACGGCGGAATTTCCGTTCTTTTCCTCGCTACGCCTCCTGAAGTTTCTTTGGAGCTCGCGCCACCGGCCTTGGAGCGAGGCCTCCCGGTTATCGATTTGAGCGGCGCGTTCCGGCTGCGCACGCCAGAGAATTACCGCCGTTGGTACGGCGCAGAGCACCCCCGGCCGGATTTGCTGGCGGAAGCGGCTTACGGCTTGCCGGAATTTTGCCGCGAGCGCATCCGCGGCGCGCGGTTGGTGGCAAACCCGGGTTGCTATCCCACGGCTGCCAATCTCGCGCTCAAACCGCTGATCGAGGCTGACGTGATCGACCGTACGGCTGGGGTGATATGCGACGCCAAGTCGGGCGTGAGCGGGGCGGGGAAGAAGCCCACGGCGAAAACGCACTTCTGCGAGGTGGCGGAGAATTTTTCCGCTTACTCCATCCTGGAACACCGGCATGTCCCGGAGGTGCTGCTCACCTCGGGGCTGGCGCAGAGCGAATTCAGCTTTACCGCCCAGCTTTTGCCTCTGCACCGGGGCATTTTGGAGACCATCTATTTCCGCTCCAAGGAGCCGCTCGATTCGCAGTCGATCGCGGCCATTTACCAAGGGCGTTACCGGAACGAGCCGTTTGTGCGGATCTACAGCGATGGTGCTGTTCCCGACCTGCATGCCGTGGCACACTCCAATTTTTGCGATCTCGGGATCCGGTCTGATCCGGCCTCCCGCCGCGTGGTCGTTATTTCGGCCATTGATAATCTGGTCAAAGGCGCCGCGGGCCAGGCGGTGCAAAACATGAACCTGCTGCTCGGTTTTGATGAGGTGGACGGCCTCCAGTGAAATTGCTGATCAAGCTGGGCGGGACCCTTTTGGATTCTGGAGAAAGCCGGTCGAGCATCGCGCGGCAATTGTCGGATCTCGCGCAAGACCACCGTGTGGCGGTTGTCCACGGGGGCGGCAAACGGCTCAGCCGGTATCTGGCAGCCCAGGGCATTTCCAGCACCTTCATCCGGGGATTTCGCGTGACTACCCCGGAGACTCTGGATGCCGTCATTAAAGTGCTGGCCGGCGAAGTGAATCTGCAACTGGTGGCCGCGCTCCAGCAGGCGGGCGTCCGCGCGGTGGGGTTGACCGGCGTCGACGGGGGCCTGGTCGAAGCCGCGCCCCTTTCCGAGGAACTGGGCGCGGTGGGCGCGATCCAACGCGCCCGGGCCGAACTGCTCGATCTTCTCACGGCGCAGGGCTATCTTCCCGTGGTGGCCTGTCTGGCCGGCGGCGCGCGCGGCGAAATTTATAACGTCAATGCCGACCAGATGGCGGTGGCCTGCGCTATTCACTTCAGGGCGGAGAGACTGATTTTCCTGACCGATGTCGAAGGCGTCCTGGATGCCGAACGGAAGCTCATCCCGGAGCTTACCGCCGATCAAGCCGATGAACTGATCCACCGTGGGGTGGCTTCCGGGGGTATGGAAGCCAAGCTGCGAGCTTGCTGTAGCGCGATCCGGCAAG
>DASREK010000076.1:0-47480 GCA_035652135.1 Bryobacterales bacterium
GAGCCGCTCGGCATGCCGGCATACATCCGTGGCGTGCATCCAACGGCGATCGGCAATGTGATGCTGACCGGCATCAACGTCCCGATCCGCATCGGCGGAGTGACCGTAATGCCCGGCGACGTGGTTTTCGGCGACAACGAGGGCGTCACCTTCATCCCGCCGCATCTGGTGCAGCGCGTGGTGGAAAGGGCCGAAGTGACGCAACTTCACGACGAGTGGACCAAGGAAAAGCTCAGGACCGGCAAATACAAGTCCAGCGAAATCTACTCCACTCCCCGCGATCCTGCGTTGCGAAAAGAATACGAGGAATGGCTGGCCCGCGAGAAGGCCAAACGGGGCATCCGGTGAGCCGGAGCTGGATTGGCTGAAGGATCCCGGTTTCGGCCGGGATCCGGCGCACGGACGCTGTTTCGTCATGCTGGCAGCAGCGCGGGAGGTTGCGCCGCATTCATACTCCCGCGACTACCACGCAAACCAGGGTGGGGCGGGAGAAACGTCCGGCAGCGGCATCTTCCGGACGCCGGCAGGAAACCGATCCCGGCAATTCTCAGATATGGCATGATCTCGCGTCTCGCCTCTGCCGATATGAAGTGGAGTGAGGATTTCGGCTCCACAGGCCTCCGAAGCGGCGTCGGCCACTTTGGTCGGGGCGCGTCGGGTTGAGCGGGCGATTGCCCGCCTCCAGGCGTTGCCGGCCTTCTATCCCCCGCTGCAAAAGGCCTTGCGGCTGCTCGAAGATCCCGATTCGCGCATCGATTACATTCACCAGGTGATTTGCTCCGATCAGGCCATGGCCAGCCGGATCCTGAGACTGGTCAATTCAGCCTATTTTGCAGTTCCCTCCGAGGTGCGCACGATTTCCCTGGCCATCACTCTCGCCGGCCGTGACAGAATTGCGGCGCTGTTGCGGCGCTTCTTGAGCGAAGAACTCCTGGCCATGCTTTCAAACCGCAAGCCGGCGGCCGGCCATGTCCGCGAGACTTCGCTGGTGACGGCTGCGGCAGCGTCCTGTATCGCCGAGCGGCTGCTGCGATCCGACTGCGAAGAGATCCTGCTGGCCGGGTTGCTGCACAACATCGGCGAGCTCGTTTTTCTCTCGCAGTTCCGCGAGAATTACGAAGAAACCCTGCGCCTGGCCGGCCACATGGCGCTCGAAGAAGCCGAAAGAATCGTTTTTGGCGTGGAGTCCCGGGTGGCGGGCAAATGGCTCCTGGAAGCGTGGAATTTTCCGCCCCCGTTCCCGGCGGTCGCAGAGCACTGCGCCGATCCCTGGGGGGTCCATTTCGCGGCGGCGCCTCTCGCCGTGATCGTAATTGTTCATACGGCACGCAAGCTCGCCGATGCCTGGGTTGCAGATGCCCGCCGCGGGCGGGCGCAGCAGGGGGCGGCGGCCGAGGCGGCCAGCGCCATTGCGCCGCGGGCTCTGGCCGTCCTGGGCGTAGACCGCTGCTTTTTGGCCGACATCTACCGGGATCTGGGCGAGCAGATCCAGCGCCGGCAGTCTCTCTGGACGTAAATTTGTCAAAACACGGCTTCCTGGCCGGCTCGCGGCGAGCGGTTGTGCTATGCTAGGGGAGTAATAAAGCGAAATAGAAGCTGAGAAGGAGTACGGAACCAGAGAATGCCACTGGCGAAAGAAGCAAAGCAAAGTATCATCACCAAGTATCATACCCATGCCAAGGACACCGGTTCGCCGGAAGTGCAGATCGCCCTTTTGAGTGAGCGCATCCAGCAACTGACGGAACATTTTAAGGCGCATAAGAGCGATCATGGATCCCGGCGCGGGCTGCTGATGCTGGTGAGCAAACGACGCCGGTTGCTGACCTATCTGAAAGCGTACGACGCCGAACGATACAAAGCCTTGATCCAGAAGCTGGGAATTCGCCGTTAGCATTCAGCGATCGGTTCTGACATTGGAATTGGCTACGCGACGCTCAGTGAGAGCTGCGGCCAGTTGTTGGCTCAAATCAAACGTCTCGCCTCTTCACAACCATCCGCTTCCATTTCGCTGATACTAATCAAACAGCAGGCTGTCAGCCGCGGGCCGTGGTTTGGCCGCCGGTGAATCCGTTTCGGGGACAGCCCGCAGGAGAAAGTAATAGATGACGCAAACCACGCAAGTCGAAGTCGGTGGACGTACACTGACGCTGGAAACAGGCAAGATAGCCAAACAGGCGAACGGCGCCGTTCTGGTGCGTTCGGGAGACTCGGCGGTCCTGGTGACCGCGGTCGCGGCCCAGGAGGGCCGGGAAGGAATTGATTTTTTTCCGCTCACGGTGGATTACCGCGAGTACACGTACGCGGCCGGGCGCATTCCCGGCGGATATATCAAACGGGAAGGGCGGCCGAGCGAGAAGGAAATTCTCACCAGCCGGCTAATCGACCGCCCCATTCGGCCCTTGTTCCCGGAGGGCTTCCATTGTGAAACGCAGATCATCGCCATGGTCCTCTCGGCGGACCCCGAGTTTGACCCGAGCGTGCTGAGCATCGTCGGGGCGTCAGCGGCATTGGCGATTTCCGATATCCCCTTTTTGCACGTCATCGGCGCCGTGCGCGTCGGCTTGGTGGACGGGGAGCTCATCGCCGTTCCGGGATACGCAAAGCTAAAGGAATCGAAGCTCAACATCGTAGTGGCCGCGGCCGAAGAGGGCATCGTGATGGTGGAGGCAGCCGCATCGGAAGTGGACGAAGCCAAGATGATCGAAGCTATCAACTTCGGCCACGAAAACTGCAAAAAGATCGTAGCGGCGATCCGGGAACTGGCCGAAAAAGTCGGGAAACCGAAGCGCAAGGTTACGCCGCCGGCTCTCGATCAGGCGCTCTACACCGAAATCGAAACCAAATTCGGGGCCTCGCTTCGCGATGCTCTGGACACAGCCAAGCATCCCAAGCAGGAAAGCCATGAACTCGTACGCGAGCTGAAAAACCAGGTCCTGGCCGGTTTCGCCGAGCAGCCGGAGAAGGCCGCGGAAGCCAAGAAGATCTTCGAAGCGTTGCAGGAAAAAATCTTCCGGGAGGACGTGATCCTGCGGCGCCGCCGGCCCGATGCCCGGGGCTTCGATCAGATCCGGCCGATTTCCTGCGAAGTGGCGGTGCTTCCCCGGACTCACGGGTCGGCGCTGTTCACTCGGGGTGAAACGCAAGCTCTGGTAACAGCGACGCTGGGGACGAAAGAGGATGCGCAACGCCAGGAGCTGCTGGAAGAAGCGGAGAGCTTCAAGCGATTCATGCTGCATTACAATTTCCCGCCGTTCTCGGTGGGCGAGGTCGGTTTTCTGCGGGGGCCCGGGCGGCGGGAAATCGGCCACGGGGCGCTTGCCGAACGCGCCCTGGCCCCGATGATCCCCGAGGAAGAGGATTTCCCATATACCGTACGCGTGGTCAGCGACATTCTGGAATCCAACGGCTCGAGCTCTATGGCTACCGTATGCGGAGCGACGTTGAGCTTGATGGATGCGGGCGTGCCGATTAAGGCGCCTGTGGCCGGCATCGCCATGGGCCTGGTGAAAGAGGGGGATAAATACGCGGTGCTCACCGACATCGCCGGCGCCGAAGACCATTATGGAGATATGGACTTCAAAGTGGCGGGCACGCGCGACGGCATCACGGCGCTGCAAATGGACATCAAGACTCCGAACGTGTCAACGGAGATCCTCGAAAAGGCGCTGGCGCAGGCCCGCACTGCGCGGCTGCTGATTCTGGACAAGATGCTGCAAACCATCGCCGAGCCGAGAGTCAAGGTTTCTCCTTACGCGCCGCGGATCTACACGATGAACATCGCGACATCCAAGATTCGCGACGTGATCGGGCCGGGCGGCAAGGTAATCCGGGCTATCATCGAACAGACCGGGGTGAAGATCGATGTCAACGACGATGGCACGATCCACATCGCGTCGTCCGACGAGGCGTCGGCTAACAAGGCGATGCAGATGATCGGCGACATCACGGCCGTGGCCGAAGTCGGCAAGACGTATCTCGGCAAAGTGGTGCGGCTCGTCGATTTCGGGGCCTTTGTGGAGATTTTCCCAGGCACCGACGGCCTGCTGCACATCAGCGAGGTGGCGGAGCACCGCATTCGGGATGTGCGCGATGAGCTGAAGGAAGGCGACCAGATCCTGGTGAAAGTGCTGGCGCTCGAGGGCAACAAGATCAAGCTCAGCCGTAAAGCTGTTCTGCGCGAGCAGCGCGAAAAGAAAAAGCAGATGGAGACTCAGGCCGCGCATTAGCCGCCGCGGGACTCGCAAAGCGCCGGGCGGCGAGCGTCTTCGCTCCCGGGCCGGAGCCGGGCACAACCTTTTCCGGCCTCTCTCATAGCGGGAGGGCCGCGACTCGCCTGGTCGCGGTCCGAGGACGTTGCGGTCCTTTGTGAGCATGACATCTGTCTGGCGTCAAAACCCGAAGCAGATTCCTCGCGGCGCCGGGAGCGCCCGGGGCTCCGCGCCGGTCAGTGGCTGAGGCCATTTCAGAGCGGGTATCAGCGATTCACGTTCTGCGCCCGCTTACTTCACCCCTGCTTTTCCGTCTAAGGGCTCCTGTTCCACCGCTGTCTTCTCATGCGGCCCGATTTTCGGAGGGCGCCGGACTGCACAGCCGGGCGGCTGCCCGCGCCAAGCCGGGATTAAAGTCTCCCGTTTTGATAAACTTTGTCCGATGTGGAGATCCCGCATCGGTCAAGCTCTTCGGGGCAGAAAACCCAGCCGGAAGTAACAAAAATTGGCAGGCAACGCCTTAGCTAGAGGGCCCCGCAGGACGAGACTGTGAACATTTCCGAAACTTTCATCCGGCGCCCGATCGCCACCAGCCTGCTGATGTTCGCCGTGGCCCTTTTCGGCGTCCTGGCGTACAGCGCTTTGCCAGTGGCCGATCTGCCGACGGTCGATTTTCCCACGCTGTCTGTATTCGCCAGCTTGCCGGGGGCCAGTCCGGATACGATGTCGTCGGCCGTCGCCACGCCGCTCGAGCGCCAGTTCACCACAATCGCGGGCCTCGATTCAATGATCTCGGTGAACTCCACGGGGAGCACCCAGATCACCCTTCAGTTTGATCTCTCCCGCACCCAGGACAGCGCAGCAGTGGACGTGGAGACGGCTATCGCGGAGGCCATGCCTTTACTGCCGCCGGGCATGCCGTCGCCCCCTTCGTTTTTCAAATTCAACCCTGCCGACGCGCCGGTGATGTTTTTGACCGTCAGCTCTCCCACATTGCCGATCTGGGTGCTGGACGATTACGCCGAGAACCGCATCGCCCAACGGCTTTCGATGGTCAGCGGCGTGGCCCGGGTCAACGTTTGGGGAGCGCAGAAGTTCGCTGTCCGGGTGCAGGTAGACCCCAACAAGCTGGCCGCCCGCAACATCGCTCTCAACGACATCGCCGCCGCTCTGCGTAGCTGGAACGTCAATCTGCCTACCGGCACGCTCTACGGGCCGCACCAGGCCTTCAACGTCCTGGCGAATGGCCAGCTCAGCGACGCCGCCGCCTACCGCCGGGTGGTGGTCGCCTACAGGAACGGGGCCCCGGTGCGTCTGGAGCAAGTAGCCAACGTAATCGACAATGTAGAGGACAACAAGCAGGAGTCCTGGATCTACGACCGGGAAGGCAGGCGAAAAGCGGTCAACCTGGTAATCTTCCGGCAGCCGGGGAGCAACACCATCGAAGTTATTGAAGCGATCAAAAAAGTGCTTGGAGAGTTCCAGGCGCAGCTTCCGCCTTCCGTGCAGCTTAGCATCCGCGGCGACAGATCGAAGAATATTCGGGACGCGTTTCACGACATGCAGTCCACCATGATTCTGACGCTGGTGCTCGTCATCATGGTGATTTTCCTGTTCCTGCGAAACACCTCAGCTACTTTGATTCCCAGCATGGCGCTGCCCTTCTCCATTGTGGGGACCTTCGCCGTCATGTACGTGCTCGGCTACAGCCTGGACAACATGTCCATGATGGCCTTGATCCTGTGCATTGGATTTGTGGTGGACGACGCGATCGTGATGCTGGAAAACATCGTCCGGCATCTCGAGCACGGCGAGCGCCCGCTGGAAGCGGCTTTCAGCGCTTCGAAAGAAATCGGGTTCACGATCGTCACCATGACCGTATCCCTGGCGGCGGTGTTCATCCCGGTATTGTTTATGGGCGGGATTTTAGGACGCCTGTTCCGCGAATTCGCCGTAACCATCTGCGTGGCCATCCTGATTTCCGGGCTGGTTTCCATCAGCCTGACGCCGATGCTGTGCAGCCGCTTTTTGCGGCCTCCGAATCAAGCCGGCCATGGCCGTCTTTACCGCGCCACGGAGCGGTTTTTTCAGGGCATGTTGCGCAGCTATGATCTGAGCTTGCGCTGGGTGCTGCGGCATCGTCCAGTGATGATCACGATTTTCTTTATTGTTCTCGGATCGACTGCGTATCTGTTCGTGAAGGTTCCCAAAGGATTTATACCGACGCAGGATCTGGATCAGCTCAACGTCTCTACCGAGGCCGCTGAAGGCACGTCTTTCTACCAGATGGCTGAGCTGCAAAGGAAGATCGCCGATGTCGTCAAGGCGGATCCAAACGTGGATTCCATTCTTTCCATGATCGGAGGCGGCTGGAGCGGGAACACGGGGAATTTGTCGGTGATGCTGAAGCCTCGCAAAGAGCGGCGCCTTAACGTGATGCAGATCATCGAGGAGCTGCGGCCCAAACTGGCGACTTTTCCCAACATTCGAGCCTTTCTGACGCCGCCCTCGGCGATCCGCATCGGCGGCCGGATGTCGAAAAGCCAGTACCAGTTCACGGTGCAGGGGCCGGATACCGCCGAGCTCTACGCCCAGGCCGCCCGGCTCGAGCGCGAGATCGCCCGCCTTCCGGGTTTGCAAGACGTAACGACCGATCTGCAAATCAAGAACCCGCGAATGAACATCACGATCGACCGGGACCGAGCGGCGGCGTTGCAATTGAACGTGGCCGAGATCGAAGGCGAACTTTACAACGCCTATGGACCCAGTTGGGCGACGACGATGTATCTGCCCACCAGCCAGAACCGGGTGCTGCTCGAGCTGCTGCCCCAATATCAGGGGCGTCCTGACTCTTTGCCCCATTTATATTTCAGGTCCACTAGCGGAAACCTGGTGCCGCTCACGTCTTTCGCACGGCTCACCGAAGATGCAGGCCCGCTCACGATCAATCACTCCGGCCAACTGCCCTCGGTGACAGTTTCGTTCAATCTGAAACCGGGAGTGGCGCTGGGGGAGGCTGTCGCCGAGATTAAAGAAGTGGGGGAACGAAATCTTCCGGCCACAATCACTACGACATTTCAAGGAGAGGCCAAGGCGTTTCAGGACTCGCTGCGGAACCTGGGCATCCTGCTGACCGTAGCGATCATGGTCGTGTACATCGTGCTCGGCGTCCTGTATGAGAGCTACGTACATCCGATCACGATCCTTTCGGGGCTTCCCTCCGCGGGATTCGGGGCCCTGATCACTCTGCTGTTGTTCAAAGTGGACCTCAATATCTACGCTTTCGTCGGGCTCATCATGCTGATCGGCATCGTCAAGAAGAATGCGATCATGCAGATCGACTTCGCGTTAGAGGCCGAAAGAAAGGAAGGCAAGACGCCCGCCGAAGCCATTTACGAGGGCTGTCTGATCCGGTTCCGGCCGATCATGATGACCACGATGGCGGCGCTGCTCGGAGCGCTGCCTATCTCGTTCGGCTACGGGGCCGGAGGCGAAGCGAGGCGTCCGCTGGGACTCGCCGTCGCCGGCGGTCTTCTGTTTTCCCAGATGATCACCCTTTACCTTACGCCGGTCGTTTACACTTACATGGCATCCATTGTCCAGCGCTGGAATGCCAGCAGGTTCGGAAGAAAAGGAAGGGCCGCAGCCGCACAGGGTATTCCGGCGCTCGGCGGACCCGTCGATTCCCCGCTCCAGCCCGCCGCCGCCAAAGGCGATTAGGCAGCTTGAGCGTCCGATCCCAAGCTGAAGGGGAACATTGCGCGCCGTTTCCTGGCAGCCTACGGAATAACGGCCATGAATTCCGGAGACCCGGCCTGAAGCGGAGCACGGCGGCCAATGGTCATTAGCCGCCGCGCTGCCTTCACGATATTTCTACAGGCAGGCGGCCTTCGGCCGGACGCTCTCCGAAGAGCACCTCCACCGCCGCCTGGGAGCACACCGGCGCGTAGCCGAAGGCCGAAATGTATGTTCGCACGGCCGGCAAGTCGAGCAACTCGTAAGGATCTCGAAGGCCGATAATGACAGGATCGAGGCCGGCGGCTAACAGCCCTTCGATTACCGCTCTCTGACATTCCGCCGGAAACCGGAATCCCGGCAGCGGGTAGTTCTCTGTAGCGACAATCACTGCTGCGGCGCTCCGCAGAATCTCCCGGTACCTGCTGATCGCGCCGGCGTCCACAATCGTGACCAGATCGCTGGAGGCGTGCCGCCGCTGGATCTGCTGAAACAGCGTTTTCGCCGGCGGCTCGGCTATGTTCGGGCCGATGCCGCGCATTTTGCTGAAGATCTGATAAGCGGCAGGGTCCACCGGGGAGACCACTACCAAGCGGCTGCCGGCGGCGAGCGCCAAGGGCGCACGGCCATCGCGGTTGCGAACCACGGCGACCGCGGCTCGCGCCGCTTCCAGTTCCACGGCGCGATGCGCGGCGCACCCGACCACACGAACAGCTTCCTCCCGGCGGGGGTGCGCCGTGGGGAACAAACCTGCGGCGGCTTTTAAGGCAAGCACGCGGTTCACCGCCTCATTCAGCCGCGCAGGGGGTATAACGCCGCCGCGAGCCGCAGCGCGAACTTTTTCAATGAGCGTTATTTGCCCTCGTAAATAATCCTCCGGCTTGGCGCCATACCTCTCTTCTGCCAGCATGATCATGTCCGCGCCGGCGTTGATCGCCCGAATGGCTGCTTCAGCAGGATCATACAGCCTGCGGATTGCGCCCATGCTGAAGCTATCCGTCAGAATGACTCCAGTGAAACCGAGTTCCTGGCGCAACAGATTTTGCAGGATGGCGGGCGAGAGCGTCGCCGGCCACTCCGGATCGAATGCCGGATAAAGAAGATGCGCCGTCATGATCATGTCCACGCCGGCAGCTATAGCCGCCCGAAATGGGATCAGATCGCCGTTTCTGATCTGCTGCGCGTCTCTCGCCACGACGCCGGCGCCCTGGTGGCTGTCTTGGGCGGTGTCGCCGTGGCCCGGAAAATGCTTGGCGCAAGCAACAACACCCCCTCGATGGAGGCCCCTCACAGCAGCCTCGACGGCCTCGGCAACACGCTTGGCATCCCCGCCAAAGGAACGCGACCCGATGATTGGATTGCGGGGGTTGCAATTTACGTCGGCGACCGGAGCCAGATCGGCGGAAATGCCGAGCACTCGCAGTTCGCGCCCTATAACAGCGAACATCGCCTCGATGAGGTCCGAACGGGCGGCTCCCAGCGCCAGCGCTCCCGGTCCAGCGGTCGAGTAAGGATTCAACACGCTCCATGCCCCTTCCTGATCGCAGGCGGCCAGGATGGGCAGGGCATGCGGCGTGGCCGCGCCGGTATCCTGCAAATCGCACAGCAGTTGCACGGCCTGATCGACGCCGGTCAAGTTGTCCTGGCTCAAATAGACGCTTCCGACAAAGCAATCCCGAAGAAGGGGTTTCGCTTCCCGCGCCGACGCCCCCTCAAACGCCAGAAGAAACAGTTGTCCGACCTTTTCCTCCAGACTCAAGACGCCGGGATCCAACGCGCTGATCTGTTTCATCGCGGCGCTGGCTGGGAATGATAGGGGCTCAGAGCGCTGATTCACGTCGTTCGCCGCGCAAGCATCCGGCGATATCCTCCTGATTGTACCCGGCATCTTGCAAACCCGCGGCGGCAGGCTCCTCCTGATGCACCGGCGTCGCCAAAGGGGGTGAGTTGCGGCAAGCGGCTTGCAACGCCATCGGAAGCGCATGCGCTGTGGCGTAGTGGTGCGCACGCCGGGCACAGGAGCTTCGGATGGGGGCGAAGTCTTCCCGCCAGTCGCAAATACGGTGGTAATGGAATATCTTACGGGAGGCGGGCCGCAACAGGGCGCCGCCGCTGCTCGCAGTTTTTCGATCGCCGAACGCCTTGGCGCCCCGAGCTGCGCCCGGTCGCTTAGTACTGGAAGTAAATTACCGCAGGTGTAAGAATTTCCTGTGTCGAGTGGGGTGCTGCCGTGATTTCCACCGATGCCGACCGGCGAACATTTTACCAGCCGCGGCGCATGGTTTGCCTGCCGGTGACAGAACTTCCCTGCCCGAGTGTTCCAGCCGCTCGACTTGCATTCGTTGCATCACATTGGTTTGGAAATTGCTATAAACCATCAACTTACTGGGATTTTTCCACGTCAGGAGGCCCTCATGTCGCCCGCGCCGAATTTGATCAGCTTTGCGGTCGTCCCGGAAGATCCGCTCGCGATGCTCCCGCGGACTCCCATTCGGCAATTTGAAAAAAATACCGTCATCTACGATCGAGACCACCAGCGCGAAGGCCTGCACTTGATTATTGAGGGACGGGTAAAAGTGAGCAGGATCGCCGAAGGCGGCAAAGAAGTCGTCATTGATTTCTGCCATAAAGACGATTTCTTCGGCGATATGTGCTTTCTGGGAATTCGCCAGGACAGCGAACGCGCCACGGCGGTGGACAAAACTTCGATTATGCTCTGGACGTTGCCGGAGTTGGAGCGTTTAATGGCTCGCACGCCCGCTCTAGGTCCGGCGCTTTTGTCCGTGCTGGCGCAAAAGCTCGCCAATGCCAATAACCGCATTGAAAGCTTCTGCGTTGACCCAATTCACCGCCGGCTCGCAAAAGCTCTGCTCCATATGGCCGACCGATTCGGGCAGCAGGCGGATGGCAATCTTATACACCTGCCGCCTCTGACTCACGAACAGCTCGCGTGGTATGTCGGCACGTCGCGGGAAATGGTGACGCAGTACATGAACCAGTTCCGCCGGGACCACCTGCTGAAGTATTCGCGGCGCGGCATGGACCTTGACGTTGTCGCGCTACGAAAGTATCTCGGCGGGGCTCTCTACCAGATGGTCGCTTGAAAAAGGCGAAGCCCCCCGCCCCTTACACTCCTTGCCAACGATAAGCGCCGCAAATGCGTGCGCGCTGCCCGAGTGTGGATCGGTTCAAAGCTGTTCCCGCTTCAAGCCGCGCGCCTGCCCATGAATAAGCTGATGATGAAAACGATGAGGAAGATAAAGAAGAGCACCTTCGCGATTCCGGCGGCGGCGCTCGCTACAAGGCCGAATCCAAAAAGGCCGGCGATGATGGCGATCACGAGAAAAACCCAAGCATACCAAAGCATGATGGTTGTCCTTTCACCAGAACTCAAGGCACACCGAATGCCAGACCGCTTTGCCGGCGTGAAATAGTACGCAATCAGTGTATTGGAAGGACCCAGAGATTCAGGTTCCCCCTGATTTCGGCGCGAAACTGAAAGCTTTTTGGGGCCTTTTGCGGATCAGGGTCTCGGCGCTCGGGCTCGTTGGGGTCCGGATCTTTTCTGGGAGGCTCGGTCTTCGGCGGATCTTTGCGCGCCGGTTTCGCCCACGTGGTTCCTTCCGGCTGGATTTGGCGTTGGATCATTTGCTCCCTTCCTGCCCGAGTAACAGCAACCCTCAGGCCGGCGCGCACGCCGTGTCCGGCAATGCGCCATGGCCCGTCCGGAATCCATGCAGAACAATGCCCTTCATGCCGGCTCTTGCTGTACTACTAAGATGTAAGCTGTGATTCGGGCGCCCGCACTTGCCAAATATCGGCGAAATCGCCCGAAGCCGGCAAGATCCGCTATTTTCCGGGAGTTTTCTCCCAAAGGTCGGGCGCCGAATGCGAACAGGTTGTAAAAATTGCCTGTGGGGGCGGGGCTTTCCGGGGCTGAACGTCTGGAAACACGGGCTTTGTCAGTCTGGCAATAAACAGGCGAATAGAGGGTGTGATCGATCTGCGGACCGGCGTCGAGCACGACCGCTCGCGCCAAACAGGAGGTCTAAATACAATGACCCGAATCAACGCGATACTTGGGGCGCTGCTTTGTTTGCTTTACGGGAGCTTCGTTATCCCGTGCCAGGCTGACGAATGGAACGAGAAGACCATTGTCACCTTTTCCGAGCCCGTGGAAGTGCCCGGCGCCGTCTTGCCGCCGGGCAAATACGTATTCAAGCTGGCTGACTCACAGGCAGACCGGCACATCGTTCAGATCATGAATGCCGAAGAGAACCATATCTACGCAACAGTACTTGCAATACCTAGCGAGCGCATGCGGCCCACCGGCAAGACAGAGATGGCATTTTACGAAATGCCCGCCGGCCAGCCCAAAGCTCTGAAAACGTGGTTCTATCCCGGCAACAACATCGGCCAGGAGTTCGCCTATCCAAAGGCGCGGGCCAGCGAAATTGCGCAAGTAACCCACGAAAACGTTCCTTCCGCTCCGGAGGAGGCGCCGCAGGCGGGCGCCACGTTACATGGGGGGACGGAGGCGAGTGCAAACCCGAGCCCCGCTCCTGCTCCCGCGGAAAGGCCCGGCGCAGCTCCCTCGCAGCCGGTAGAAACGGCTCAGGCGAATCGGCCGGCTGAAGCGAATCCACCGGCGGCCCAGGCCAATCCGCAGGCCGAAACCACGCCGCTTTCTCGCGCTCCGGAACGGATGCCTCGAACCGCCAGCCCACTTCCTTTAGTGGCAGGCGTAGGCATACTTCTGGCCGGAGCCGGCTTGGTCCTTCGGCGGCTCGCAAAAGGGATCGCTTAGGCAATCCATCCGGTCGAGATCAACGGTGAATGATTTGGCCCAGCGCCGGACGAAAACTAAAGTTCCCCTACGCTGGGCCGCGCGTTTTTCGCTGGGGGCCGGGTTGTTCCTGCTGGCCTACTGCGGCTTCCAGATTCTGGGCGCGGCGCTTTGGCAACGGTACCAGAGCTGGAAGCTGGATCGAAGTATTCTTAACGGCAACGCGCCGATCTACTCTCGCGCGCCGCAGTCAGCCCACACGGGAATGCAACAGCGGTTTCCCTACCAGGCAACGGAAGGCGCGCCCGGCATTGAGGAGCAGCGGGAAAGTTCTCCGGTTTCCCGCCAGCCCCTTGATGCAGCCGGGCCGTCGCCCTCGAAACGCCCAGGCCGGGACGAGGCCGCGTCTCCGGGTGTGATCGGACGTCTCAGCATAGCCCGGCTCGGGCTCTCGGCTATGATTCGAGATGGAACCGATGACGAGACGTTGAGCCTCGCCGTTGGCCATCTACCCGGGAGCGCACTTCCCGGAGAACCGGGCAACGTGGTTCTCGCCGGGCACCGTGACACCTTTTTCCGCTCTCTGCGAAACGCGCAGAAGAACGACAAAATTGTTATTTCCACGCCCCGCGGAGCTCATGAGTACGTGGTCGATTCCATGATGATTGTGGATCCTCAGGAAAGCCAGGTGCTGCGGCCGGCCGTGCAGCCTACATTGACGCTGGTGACCTGTTATCCGTTCTCCTACATTGGGCCGGCTCCGCAGCGGTTTATAGTGCAAGCCAAAGAGGTGGGCGGCGCCGGCAATGCGGGACTCCTTCCACAACCCAGCGCGGCGGCCGGCCATTCGCCGACTCCACCACGAGCAGCGGAGGCCGCCAAACCGGCCCTGCTGCTCGTCCCCGAAACGCCGCAGGGGAAGGGGATGCGACGATCGAAATCCGCGGCCCTGTCTGAAAGGCCCGCTTTCACGTATAGAGAGCCGGACCCGCCTCCCGCCACCTCGCAAAAGAGGCATGGCAAATGGGCGCGCGCGTTCCGCCCATTCGGCAAACTGGCCCGCGCCATCGCTCATCCGCTGTAACTTAAGAAAAGCCGCTGGCCGCCGGCGATCTGCGCGCCGCGCGGCGTTTCCCACGGGCCGGTTTTGCCATGAGGAGGCGGTGAAAGCGGAAATCTCCTATTATGTCAGCGTGTCCGCTCTCGATTCTTTTCGTGTTGCCGCCGCCTTCGGCTCTGCTTGCATGGCCGGCATGATGAACTCCGTGGCCGGCGGAGGCACGCTGGTCACGTTCCCCACGCTGATCTGGCTCGGGCTGCCCTCCATTGCGGCCAACGCCACAAGCACGGTTGCCATCTGGCCCGGATCGCTGGGAAGCATGTGGGTATCGAAGGGAACTGCGGGCCTCGGAAGCTCATATCTTTCGCTGCTGTTCCTCATTCAGAAGCCGGTACAGGAGCGAATGAAGAAAACCGGCGGACTGGCGCGCCACTCGCCGCGATGGATGGCCGCGGCCATGCTGTTTCAGCTATTCGTGGCGGCCCATGGCGGCTATTTCGGAGCGCATCGGTATTTTGATGCTGGCGGCCCTGAGTGTTTTAGGTCTTACAAATATTCATCAAATGAATGGCTTAAAAAACTTTTTCGCTCTGTGCATTAACGGTGTGGCAGCGGCGTATTTTGTATCCGCCAAAATGGTTGATTGGCCCGATGCGGCCGTCATGGCTGCCGGAGCGGTGGCAGGCGGATATGGAGGCGCGGGAGCAGCCCGCCGGCTGGGCCCCGCGGCTGTCCGGCGCGTTGTGATTCTGGCCGGCTTTGGAATGGCGCTATCTCTTTTTTTTCGAAAATAGCTCTTCCGGAAAAGCTAGGGCCGTGCAGAACCCGCCACCGTTCCCTTATGCTGGAAAGTGCATGTCGCCATGCGCAGTATCTTGCAGTCCTTGATAAAGCGCTCTACCGATTCTCTGGCAATCCTGCTCGCCGGCCTGCTGGTTGCTTGCGTTACGGCGTCGTACCTCACTCGCGATCAGGGATCGAATCGTGCTGGGGCGAGGCAGCCGCCCGGGCGCGGCCAAGCACCGCTGGTGGACTACCACCTCTGGCAAACCGCCCGCCAGCTCGCCTCGCAGGCCGATACCCCGGAAGAGCAGGATTTCGCCCGCGAAGCGCTGCGCCTTGCCGATCATGAACTGGATCAGGCTTTTGCCACCGAGCTGCGGGAGGCGGCGCTCAGCGCGCCGCCCCGCGGCCCGCTGAAGGAGCTGGCCGATCGTGTGACGCGGCTGAAATCCCGAGTGGCCGCGGGGCAGGCCCGGATCGCGCAGCTAACGAAGGAAGCGGCCAGCAAGGATTCGGCGATCGATCAACTGGAATTGGCGAAAGCGCAGCTTGCGCTCGATCAGGACGAACTGGAAGACGCCCAGCAGGACCTGGCGCGGCAAGGCGGGGACAGGCATTCCAAGCTGGAGAGAGCGCTCCAGAAACATGAGGCGGCGCAGCAGCAGCCGGCGGCGCTGCCCAAGGTCTCCGCTTCCGCGAGCCCCATTACCCTGCAACAGCAGTTGGCGTTGTGGATGTCACTGCGCGCCCGGGAACGCCAGTTGCTCGCCGCGCAACAACAAGCAGCAGCCAAGGCCTCCGCATTGCTGCGCGAGCATGAGGCTCTGGACAAGCTGGTAAACAACAAGACAATCCCGGCTTCCGCGGAGGGATCCGCGCCCTCAGGCGACCGGGAAGACGAAGACACGCAGGCTATGCTGGCGCGCCTGCATCGTCTCTCGGACCAAAGAAAGAGCCTCAGCGAGCTCGACAAGCGTATTCAGGACGCCCAGCAGCTCGGCGAGAATTACCGGAGCTGGATCGACGCCGTCGAGGGCAGGCGGCGCGGCGTTCTCCATCTGCTGCTGAATTCAGTGGCGGCGGTTCTGGCGATCCTCATCGCCTCGTTGTTGCTTTCCAAAGGTATTCGGCACGCCTTCGGACGCCAGACGGATCGCCGCCGCCTGCGGCAATTGCGCGTCATCGCCAGCATTGCCGTTCAACTGGCGGCCGCCGGCGTGATTCTGCTCATCGTCTTCGGAGCACCGAGCCAGACCTCCACCATAATCGGCCTGGCGACGGCGGGGCTGACCGTCGTCTTGAAGGATTTTATTGTGGCGTTCTTCGGGTGGTTCGCGCTGATGGGCCGGAACGGCATCCATGTCGGCGATTGGGTGGAGATCGAGGGCGTGAGCGGCGAGGTCATCGAAGTCGGACTATTGCGGACCGTGCTTCTCGAAATGGGCAATTGGGCCAGCACAGGACATCCAACCGGCCGCCGGGTGGCTTTCGCCAACAGCTTCGCCATCGAAGGCCACTATTTCAATTTCTCTACAGCCGGACAGTGGCTGTGGGAGGAACTGCAATTGCCGCTGCCCGCCGCCGGAGATCCCCATGAAATAGCGCGTAAGAT
This sequence comes from Bryobacterales bacterium, assembly GCA_035652135.1. Classification (GTDB taxonomy): domain Bacteria; phylum Acidobacteriota; class Terriglobia; order Bryobacterales; family JACQDG01; genus DASREK01. The sequence goes on from DASREK010000076.1 coordinate 16,185, forward strand.
CCAAGAGACCATCGAGCGCGAGACCGCAGCCGACGCCCGGCTGGCGGAGCAGGACTGGGAGCGGGTTACCCATCAGTACGACCTTCGGCCGTTTTCGGCAAGCCCCGCCGTCGAGCTGCGGCCGTCCGCCTCGGGCGTCAACATCGTCGTGCGCTACATTACGCGCGCGCCACAGCGTTACGAGATGAAGACGCGACTGTATCACGAGATCCTCGACGTGCTCCACAAACCGGCGCCCAGCCCAGCGAGCCCGGTCAAAGCCTAGGCGGCCAAAAGCCCCTCTCCCGCCTGCCGCCGGCTGTGGCTTCAAAACTAAGGTCCGTGGAAGGTAACCCGGCGCCGGCTTTTCCGGGGAGCCAGGATTGTAAGAAGGAGGGCGCCCGCTGCCGCTCCCTGGCTCGGCGCGGATTTGCCGCCGACTTGTTATCCTCATAATTCGGCTCTTCGATTCACCAAACTCCATGTCTCGAATCATTCGCAAAGCCGCCGTGCTCGGCGCAGGTACAATGGGAGCACGCATCGCGGCCCACCTCACCAACGCGGGAGTGGAAACGCTGCTGCTCGATATCGCGCCGGACCGGTTGACCGACGCGGAAGCCGCGCAGGGCCTTACGCTCGAGAGCAAAACGGTCCGCAACCGCATCGTCCGGCAGCTTTTCGAGGCGATGCAAAAATCGCGGCCGCCCGCGCTCTTCCTGCCGGCGCTTGCCTCGCGCATTCGGACCGGAAATTTCGCAGACGATCTGCCGAAGATTGCCGGCGTTGACTGGATCATAGAGGCTATAGTGGAGAACTTCGACGCCAAGCGCGCCCTGCTCGCCCAAGTGGATAACTATCGCAAGCCGGGAACGCTGGTCAGCTCCAACACCTCAGGACTGCCGATCGCGTCGCTTGCCGAGGGCCTGTCCGCCGATTTCCGGGCTCACTGGCTCGGGGTGCATTTCTTTAACCCACCGCGCCAGATGCGGCTGGTCGAGATGATTCCCACGCCGGAAACCCTCCCTGAAGTGATCGATTCTCTCCGCGACTTCTGCGATCGCCGCCTGGGCAAAGTCGTCGTTTTCGCCAAGGACCGCCCCAATTTCATCGCCAACCGCCTCTTTCTGTTCGGCCTGATGGACCTTCTCAAGTCCATGCAAAAACATGGGCTCACGATTGAAGAAGTCGATGCGCTTACCGGACCGCTGATCGGCCGCCCGAATACGGCTACGTTCCGGCTGGCCGACTTTGTGGGCGTCGATGTGTGTGTTTTCGTTGGCGAGAACCTATATCGCCTGGTGCCCGAAGATGAGCAGCGCGAGGTTTTTTCCCCTCCCGAATTTCTGAAGCGCATGGTGGAAAAACGCTGGATCGGCGACAAAGCAGGCCAGGGATTTTTCAAGCGGGAGGGCAAAGAACGTCTCGTGCTGAACCTTGAAACCTTTGAGTACGGCCCGCCGCGGCCCGTGGATCTACCCTCGCTGGAAGCCGCCAAGCAAATCCGCGACTTGGGTGCACGGCTCCGGTTTTTGTTATCGCAGCAGGATCGCGCCGGGCGGTTTCTCTGGGACACCTGGAGCCGGTTTCTGCTCTACGCGGCCGCTCGCATTCCTGAGATTACGGACGACGTTCCCAGCATCGACGCCACCATGCGCTATGGCTTCAATTGGGAAAAAGGACCGTTTGAGATATGGGACGCCATCGGAGTTCCTGAATCGACGCAGCGCATGGAGGCCGAAGGAAAGGCAATGCCGCCGCTGGTGCAGAAGCTGCTGCAATCGGGCGGCGCATCTTTTTACAAGGAGCTGCAAGGAGACCGCTTTTATTTCGATCTCGCCAGCGTCTCTTACAGACCCCTTTCGCCCAGGCCCGGCGTGACCAGCCTGGCAGCGCTCAAACAGCGAAACAAGATCCTGCGCTCCAACCCCGGCGCGAGCCTCATCGATACCGGCAACGGCATTTTGTGCCTGGAGTTTCATTCCAAGGCCAACACGCTGGATCGCGATGTCATTTCCATGATCCGCTCAGGAGTGGAAGAGACAGAGTCCCGCTACGAAGGACTGGTCATTGGCAATGAGGGCCAGAACTTTTGCGCCGGCGCGAATCTGCAATGGTTGCTCGAGCTTTGCAGATCGCAGCGCTGGGACGAGATCGACCAAGCCGTCCGCGCCACTCAGCAGGCCTTTCTAGCGCTCCGCGACTGCCGGAAACCCGTTGTGGCCGCCGTCTTCGGGCAGACGCTCGGCGGGGGCTCCGAGCTTGCCATGCACACGTCGCGGGTCCAGGCTCTGGCTGAAACGTATATGGGCCAGGTTGAAACCGCCGTCGGCCTGATTCCTGCCGCTGGCGGCGCAAAGGAACTGCTATGGCGATGGATGGGGACGATTCCGGCCGACGCCGACCCGACTCCGTATTTGAAAGAAGTGTTCGAACTGATCGCAATGGCCAAGGTCTCCTCGAGCGCTGCCGAAGCGGCCGAATGGCGCCTCTTGCGGTCCGAGGACCCGGTCACCATGAACCGGGACCGCTTAATCGAAGACGCCCGGCAGACTGCTTTGGCAATGGCCCAGGCCGGCTATGCCGCGCCAGCCGCTCCCGCGATGATCCCGGTGATGGGCCGGGCGGGGCTGGCTTACTTGAAAATGAGCATATACCTTGCCCGGCGGGCCGGGTACGCCACTGAGTACGACGGCCACGTCGCGACGAAGCTGGCTTATGTTCTCAGCGGGGGCGATCTGGCCCAGCCGATGAGCGTACCGGAAAGCTATCTCCTCGACCTGGAGCGGCAGACATTCCTGAGTCTCTGCGGTGAAGCGAAGACACAAGAGCGCGTGGAATACATGCTCCGCACGGGCAAGCCTTTGCGGAATTGAGGCGGCAGGAGATCCTCAGATAGAGGGCGCTCAGATGCGGCGGAAGACTCAAAGGGGCTGGAATTACTAACCCCGAGTTTTTCCAGGACTCCCATGGCGATGAGTCAGGAGACAGCGCGGCCGCCGTTACCCTCCCGGCCGACCGCCGGGCTTGGAAGGCCGTCAGGACCCGCCAAATCGCCACGCCACAAGGAGGGCCGCCACTACGATCGCCAGCCAGAAATATTGCAAAACGATCTCCTTGGGCCATTATAGGCTCTTATATCGCTTTCCAACCGGCAGCCGCGCGCGCCGCCTGTGCGAGTTTTCGCTTCCGGAGACTACAGCCACCGGGTTTCGGCCAGCAAACCGGTTTCTTGCGCGTTTCCCTCTTGATCGGCTTGCAAAAATCCACTACAGTAACAGAGGCGAATAAAAAGAGAAGGAGAACGCCCTTGCCTCTTCCCCTTACCTACCCGGAACCGAAGCGCGACCTGAGTGAATTCACCCGGCTGGACAATCGCCTCGATGTTGCACTGGCGGGTTTTGAGCAACTCGCCCTGCGAGAAGACTCGCCGGTCACGGCCATCCGGCGGATTCCGGCCCGGCAGCCTGATTGGGCGGAGATGCCGGCGTCGCTCTCCCCTGCCCTGGCTGATGTGCTCCGCAAACGAGGCATAGCCCGCCTCTATTCTCACCAGGCGGAGGCGTTCGAGCGCATTCGGGCCGGGGAAAACCTGGTCATTGTCACGCCCACTGCGAGCGGGAAAACGCTCTGCTACAACCTGCCGGTGCTGCACTACCTGATCGAGAACCCTTCCGGACGCGCCCTCTACTTGTTTCCAACGAAGGCCCTGGCCGAGGACCAACTTCACGAGTTCCATTCCCTAGTGGAAGAAATGGGCAGCGATCTCCGGGCATTCACCTACGACGGCGACACGCCACAGGACGCCCGCCGCGCCATTCGCGAGCGTGCGAATGTGGTGCTCACGAATCCCGATATGCTGCACTCCGGCATTCTGCCCCACCACACGCGTTGGGCCAAGCTGTTTGAGAACCTGCGCTATGTTGTGATCGACGAGCTGCACACCTACAGAGGGGTGTTCGGCAGCCACGTGGCAAATGTACTGCGCCGGCTGAAGCGGATCGCCGCTTTCTATGGTTCTCAGCCGCAGTTCATCTGCTGCTCCGCCACAATCGCCAATCCCCGCGAACTGGCGCAGGCGCTGCTGGAGCAGCCCGTGCAATTGATTGACCGGAACGGGGCGACGAGCGGCGAGAAGTTTATCGTTTTCTACAATCCGCCTGTCGTCAACCGGCAGTTAGGCATCCGCCGCAGCTATATCCACGAGGCGCGCAATATCGCCCGCGGCTTCATCGAGCGGGGCCAGCAAACTCTTGTATTCGCCAACAATCGCCTGGCGACGGAGGTTCTGGTGACCTACCTCAAAGACGCGTGCGAGAACGGGCCGGGGCGGGCGGCCAGCGTCCGCGGCTATCGCGGCGGCTACCTGCCGAAAGAGCGGCGGGAGATCGAGCGGGGTTTGCGTGAAGGCAAAATCCAGGCAGTAGTAGCGACCAACGCGCTCGAGCTGGGCATCGATATCGGCTCGCTCGATGTCGTCGTCATGGCAGGCTATCCCGGCGCCATCGCTTCCACGTGGCAGCGGGCCGGGCGCGCCGGCCGGCGGCAGGCGCTCTCGGCGGCCGTGCTGGTGGCCTCGAGCGCTCCACTCGATCAGTACATCATCGAGCATCCGGATTACTTCTTCAGCCAGTCCCCAGAGCACGGCTGCATCAACGCCGACAATCTGGAGATCCTGGTGAATCACCTGAAGTGCGCAGCGTTCGAGCTGCCGGTCCGCAGCGGCGAAAGCTTCGGCGGGCGCCCAACGGAAGATTTGTGCAAATTTCTGGAGGAGCTCGGCGTGCTGCACTTCGCCGGCAACGCCTGGCACTGGACCTCGGAATCGTACCCCGCCGACGCCATCAGCCTGCGGAAAGTCGCCAGCGACAACTTTGTAGTGATCGACGTGACCGCCGAGCCGAAAGTCATCGGCGAAGTGGACTTTTCGTCGGCGCTCACCACACTGCACGAAAAGGCAATTTATCTGCATGAGGCGCGGCAATATCACGTCGAGCGCCTGAACTACGAGGAACGCAAGGCGTATGTGAGAAGCGTGGATTGCGATTACTTCACCGACGCGATCGACTACACGCACGTAAAAATCCTCGACACCTTTGAATCGGAGCCGCTCGGAGACAAACCGCCAGAGGTGAATTCCGGTTCCCAGGCAGGCGGCTTTTCGGCTCCGCCTGCGGCCCGCAAGGCGCACGGTGAGGTCCGGATCAACCGCCAGATTGTCGGCTTCAAGAAGATCAAGTTCTACACGCTCGAAAACGTCGGCGCAGGCCAGCTCTCAATGCCCGAGCAGGAGATGCACACGACTTCCTTCTGGCTGTCGTTTTCCCAGCCCTTGCTGGAACGCATGCCCGACTTTACGCCCTCCGAGCGGCAGAGCGGTCTGGCGGGCCTGGGCAATGTGCTGCGCACCGTCGCCGCTCTCTTGCTGATGTGCGATCCGCGCGATTTGGGCGTTGCGGTCACTGAAGACCCGGCGGGCAGCGGGAATTTCGAGAGGCCGCAGTTCGAGCCCAATCTGTATCTCTACGACAACTACCCCGGCGGAATCGGCCAAAGCGAGCCTCTCTTTCGGATGTGCGCAGAGCTGCTGGCAAAGAGCCGGGAGTTGATCGAGGGCTGCCCGTGTAAAGCAGGCTGCCCGTCGTGCGTCGGCCCCATCGAGGAAGTGGGAGCACGAGGCAGAGAAGCTGCTCTGCGATATCTGGCTGAGCTGGGAGCCTGATGACCTCCGACCTCAAATCGCAGCTTGCTCTGCTGCGGCGGCGGATCACTCGTATCAATCGCAAGTACCAGGGCGGGCCCGCGGGCACGAGCCCGCCCGGATCTCTGGACGGGACCTTTGCTTTGTACGGCGGCAGTGATGCGTTTTCCCCCGGAGATTCCGCCTGCGAGCCTGAGATTTATGCTCCGGTGCGCTACTCACCTGAGAAGTTTGTTCCAGGCTCCGTGGTCGAAAACGAGCAGGGGCGGTATTTTCTGGCTGAGAAATTTTTCCCGTCTCATCGACATCATGGCGGCATTGAGTTTTCGCGGCTGAACGAGCTTGCCGGCGAGTTGCTGCCAGCGATCTCCCCGGACGATTTGCCAGCGTGCGCCCCCGGACGCTGGGCCTTCCTCGATACGGAAACGACCGGCCTGTCGGCCGGCACGGGCACGTGCGCATTTCTCATCGGCGTCGGGACCATCGAGCCGGCGGGCTTTCGCGTGCGGCTGTTTTTCATGCGCGACTACGACGAAGAGGCCGCCATGCTGGCCGGGCTGGCTTCGCTTCTCTCCCGCTTCGAGGTGCTCATCACCTATAACGGAAAAGCCTACGACGCGCCCCTGCTCGAATCTCGTTATTGCTTGCGCCGGATGGCCTCGCCTCTAAGCCGGCTGGCCCATCTCGATCTGCTCTTCGCCGCCCGCCGGCTCTGGCGGCTTCGCCTGGAGTCCTGCCGACTGATCCAGCTTGAAAACGAGATTCTCGGCGTTGAGCGGCAGGGGGACTTGCTGGGGGAGATGATTCCTTACCATTATTTCGAGTACTTACGGACCCGCCAGGCCTTCCGCCTAGCGCCGCTGTTCCATCACAACACGATGGATATCGTGAGTCTGGCGGCTCTGACGGCCATTGTGCTCCCGGCTTTCGCCGCTCCCGAGGGCTCCGGTCTGCGGCATGGCGAGGATCTGCTCGGGCTGGCGCGGTGGCTCCGGCAGAATGGCCGATTGCCGGAGGCCGTCACCCTCTACCGGCGTGCGATCCAGCGGGGCCTCTCTGACCGGGACCTTTTTTCGGCGCTATGGGAAATGGCAATTCTGGAGAAGAAATCGGGCCATCGAGACCGCGCGGTGGCGATTTGGTCCGATCTGGCATTCACCCAAAATGCCTTCCGCAGCGCGGCGCTCGAGGAACTGGCCAAGTACTATGAGCACACGGAACGAAATTATTCTTTGGCCCTGGAGATGACAGCCGCAGCCCTCGCCCTTGCCCCGGCGCCAGCTTTGGAGAGGCGGCAGAGGCGGCTGAAGCGCAAAGCGGCCGAACAGTCCCGCCCCTTGCTCCGATAGCCGGGAAGGGAAGCTTCCCCGCGCGGCGGCCATGGTCAACAGCAAGAGGGCAGAAGACCCGGGTCCAGGCTCCGAACGGCCGCTATTTCGTTCGAAATCTGGCAATTCCTGGCCCTACTGCGGCTGGAGCCGAAGCGGCCGGCGCCCCGTTTGAGCCTGCGTTCCGGCCGAGGGGGCGGGCTTGGCCGAGTGCCCGCTTTCGAGGTGGGCTTGCGTACCGTGGCATAATCGGAGCAGAGGGGAATGTTGCCTAGCTAACAAACCTCTGGCCGGGTCGATTTTTTGATTGCCAAACTCGCAATTCTCTTCCTGCTGGCGGCTCCCTGGGCCTGGAGCTGGGGCCAGGAGGGGCATCGCATTACCGCGCAAATCGCAGAACGGCACTTGTCTAGCAAAGCGTTAGCGGCGGTCCGCCAGATCCTCGGGCCTGGCCGCCGCTTGGAGGATATCGCCAACATTGCCGACGAGGTGCGGACCCGGCGCCCGGAAACCGCGCCCTGGCACTACGTGGATATCCCCATTACCGCAAGATCGCTGGATCGCGGGAAATATTGCCCGAATGATCAATGCATTATCGGCGCTATCGAACGGTTCTGGCGGGAACTGGCGGCTCCGGGACTCTCACCGGAGCGCCGTTACGAGGCCCTTTATTATTTCGTGCATTTCGTGGGCGACCTGCACCAGCCACTCCACTGCGGCGACCAGGGCGATCGGGGCGGCAATGACGTCCAGGTAAAATTCCAGGGCGAACTGATGAACCTTCACCAGGTCTGGGACTCAGGCATTATTAAGTCCATGCAGCTCGACGGGGAAAAATTGCGGCGTCTGGGTAAAATTTCCAGGCGGCGGCGCCGCGCATGGGCGCGCGGAACGCCCGAGCAATGGGCCATGGAGTCACATGATCTCGCCCGGGATGTGGCATACCGGTTCCCCGAGCCCGTAAAGGACAGCGTGATGCTGGATCAAAATTACGAACGGCGGGCGGCTTCCGTGGTGCGCACGCAGTTGGCGAAGGCGGGTTACCGTTTGGCCTATGCGCTCAATCAAATCTACCGGTAGGCGTTGTGAAACGGCAAACGTTCCGAAATTCCAAAGTTGTAACACAGGAATTAGAATTGCCCTCTGGACATTTGTAACTTCATGGCGGATACTTGACCGAAAGGTTGCTATGCGCACAACTGGCGTAGGGCGATACCTTGGGGCGCTGGTACTGGCAGTGGTTTGGGGCGGGCTGGCCCCGGCAGGGAAGGCGCAGACGGAATTGAACTTTTCGCGCATGGGCGGCGTGGCGCGCATTGTCAACACCGATATGGCCGTACTGGAAGCGGGGGACAAGCGGGACGACTTGCCCTGCGAAGTTTCTCCCATGAAGCCGGAACTGGGCTTCGATCTGCGTTTTCACACCAGCTATCAGGTAACCATTCCCTTAAGGGAACTGGCCGGAAGCGGCGATCAGTTGCGGGTGTTGATTCGGGTCACGCCCGTAGATCAGCCGGCGAATCAAATTTACCTCGTAGATCGCTTCAATGTACCTCCGATCGACGAGGATGCCAAGGGCGAGGCGACTTTGCCCGGCGGCTTCACCATGGGGCCGGGGAGATACAAGGTGGACTGGCTGATGCGCGACCGCACCGAGAGGGTCTGCTCCACTCACTGGGAAGCCGAAGCCAAACTGGACAACGACAACAAAGACCTGCCCTTGATCATGCCGCCGAACACCGTGGCGCAGCGTCCGCAGGAGCCCTTCAGCGAGCAGCCGCCCGTGGAGCGCGTCCAGTCGGGCCGGCTGCTGCACGTGAAGGTGCTGGTCAATTTCTCGCCGACAAATCCGCGCGAAGCCAGCTTGAAACCCTGGGACATCGAGGCTATCGTCTCGATCCTGCGTTCAATCGCCCGGGAGCCGCAGATCGGCCGCTTTACGGTGATTGCCTTCAACATGCAGGAACAGAGGGTCATTTACCGGGAAGACAATGTGGAGCGCATCAACTTCCCTGCCCTGGGAGAGGCCGTCTCGGGCATCCACCTCGGAACGGTGGATTACCGGCGCCTGCAAGACCCGCAGAGCGGAACGCGCTTTCTCACTTCTCTGCTGACCGAGCAGCTCGGCCCGCAGAATCCGGAGCCCGACGCCATCATCATCACGGGTCCCAAGCTCATGCTGGAGAAGAAGATCCCTTCCGATGTACTCAAGGAAGCCGGCCGCGCCAACTGCCCGATTTTCTACCTGAACTACAACTTCAATCCCCGCAACAATCCATGGCGGGATGCGATCGGCTCGGCGCTGAAGTTCTATCGGGGCCTCGAATACTCGATCTCCCTTCCGCACGACTTGGGCTCCGCCCTAACTGATATGATGTTCCGCCTTAGCAAACGCTAGGCGAAACACCGGTCTTGAACTTTTCTTTTCCGGGGTTATAATGCCGTACCGTGATTCTGATGCTCGCAGCGGCCTTGCTCCTTGCGCCGATGGCAGCCGGCCAGCCGAAGGAACCGCTCAAATACGAGCTTGCGGGCAGAGTGCGGCCGCAGGGGCGCGCCTCCCTTTCGCTGCATAGCACGACGTCTCCGTTCATGTGCTCCTCGCAAAGCGATCCGGCCGGACGTTTCCGCTTCCGCGGCCTTCCAGCAGGAACCTACACACTCGCCGTTCTTCTTCCCGGCCGCGGCGAAGCACGGCAGACCATCGAAGTCGGGCCCAAGTCGGCCGGCCCGAAGCGGCGCGTAGAAGTCACTGTGGACTTGACCGATCCCAAGGTCGTCTCGATCGAAGCGCTGCAACGGCGCGCCGTCGTATCGGCGAAGGAGCTGTCGATTCCGGAGCGCGCCCGCCGGGAATATGCCGAGGCGCAGAAGAAGTTGGCCGAACCTGACGTCGCCGCAGCCGTTGCGCACCTCGAGAAGGCCGTTCAGATCGCTCCGCAGTACTGGATCGCTTGGAACAGCCTGGGAACCATCGCCTACCAAAGCCACGACTTCTCGCGGGCCGAAAGTTGTTTTCGCGAAGCTCTCAAACAAAACCCGGCGGCTTTTGAGCCGCTGGTCAATCTGGGAGGAGCGCTTCTGACCCGCGGCAAATGGAACGAAGCGCTCTCGTACAACACGCAGGCCGTGGGCGTCCGGCCGCATGACGCCCTGGCGAACGCGCAGCTTGGAATGAATTTGTACTACCTAGGGAGCCTCGATCGGGCATCCGAGTACCTGGCGGCGGCCAAGCGCATCGACCCGCGTCATTTTTCGCATCCGCAACTGATTTTGGCGGAGATCGATGTGCGCCGGCATGACCGGCAGGCCGCGGCCCGCGAGCTTGAAGATTTTCTTCGGGTCCATCCTGACTGGCCGGGAGCGGAATCCATCCGGCGCAACATCGACAGGCTGCTGATGGCGGAGTTATCCGAATAGGCGGAGATCTTGCCAAGGGCGAGGTGTATCAGCCAGACACAGCTCTGAGGAAGTGGATACCGCTCGACTCGGCCAACTTTCTCAGCTCTACTCGAGAAAATCGCCAGACCCGCATTCGTGGCGCCGACAGAGATTTTCTGGTTGTTACGGCGGGCTCCCCGAGGCTGGTTTGGGTCCGCCCACAGTGAGGCGCGGCCCCACCCCGTTACAGTAAGTAGGTGCAGCCATACGGCTTCGGAGTATGGCGGGTCAGCGAGCGAGGTCGATCCGCTTCGAGGCCGCGTCAAGACCGGTTATTCGGAAAGAGCGGACTTGCCCGACTTGCAAGGCTTCGCGGGCCACGCCCTGAGGGCCTGGCGTGTCCCGCTTCCCGAGCGCGGCGGCGAGCTGCGCGCCAAAGCTGCCGGTGGCGGCAGGAGGGGCGTCTCCCGCCCGGCAAATGCCGATGACGCCTTCGCCCAATTCGACGCGAACCGCGCCGTTCTCGATGTGCACGACACGGCCCGTCACTTCGTCTCCGACCTTGTGCTCGCTGATGTACTCGTCGCTCGAATCGGGCTCGAGCTGCTTCATCCCCAGCTTGATACGTTTCTTTTCCCGATCGAACTCGAGCACCACGGTCCGTACACGCTGATCGACTTTCAGCACTTCGTTCGCGTGATTCAAACGGCGGTCGCTGGCCAGATCAGAGACGTGCAGCAGGCCCTCGACGCCGTCAGCCAGCTCGACAAAGGCGCCGAATTTTTGCACGTTCCGGACGGTTCCTTCCACCACCGTACCTGGGGGGAAACGCTTTGCCGCTTCTTCCCAAGGATCGCCGAGCGCCTGCTTCAGGCCCAGCGAGATGCGCTTCTCCGCGGCATTGACGCCCAGAACCACGGCCTCGACCACATCGCCCGTTTTGACGAGGTCGCCCGGACGGCGCACACGCTTCGCCCATGACATTTCCGAGATGTGGACGAGGCCCTCGACGCCGGGCGCAATCTCGACAAAAGCCCCGAAATCCATGACTCGCGTCACCGGCCCGCGCACCCGGTCTCCGGGGTGGAGCTTCTGGCCGATTTCGGTCCAGGGATCGGGCGTGAGCTGCTTGGTTCCGAGGGCGATGCGGGGCTTGTCGCGGTCGATGTGAAGAATCTTCACCTCGACCTCGTCGCCCGGAGAGACCACGGCTTTGGGATCGGTGATGCGAGACCAGGCCATGTCCGCCACGTGCAGCAAGCCATCGACGCCGCCCAGATCAACAAAGGCGCCAAATTCCGTCAAGCTGCGCACCTTGCCGCGCACCACAGCGCCCTCGCGGAGGCTTTCGAGAAACCGCCGGCGGGCCGTTCGCGCTTCCTCTTCGAGCACTCCGCGGCGATCCACGATCACATTCTCGTCCTCGATATCGAGCTGGATGATGCGGCAGCGTATTTCTTCGCCGACCAGCTTTTCCATCTCCGCCGCTTCCCGGCAGCCGCTGCGCGAGGCTGGCAGGAACGCCCGGACGCCGACATCGACGCTCAAGCCGCCTTTCACCACGCCGGTGACTCGGCCGGCGATGATTTCTCTGCTCTGGAAGGCCCGTTCCAGCGCGCTCCAGTCCTGCGGGCGCCGCGCAGCCACGGCCGAGAGCAGTAGATATCCTTCGGAATCGCGCCCGCTGATCGTGACTTGAATTTCGTCTCCGACCTGAACCTTCAGCGCGCCATCGGGATTCCGCAGGTCGGCGACGGGAATCACGCCTTCCGACTTGCCGCCGATATCCACAAACACCTGCTCGCCGGTAATGGCCGCGACAATTCCCACGCGCGGCTCATCGGGCCCAAACGCCCCGAAATGGCGGCTGCCCTCGAAGGCTTGCAAAAGCTCGCCAAACGAGGACTCCGGCAGATTCTCGTTCTGATTCACGGTTCAACCCTTATTGGAAGTTCTCCGAGGAGATCTCTATTTTGACACAGACGGAGCGGGCCGGCGGCGAGAGATTGATCCCACTTTCCATGAATGCGGGTTCGAAGGGACTCCCGGCGCCGGACCTTGGCCGAAAATCGTTCCGAAAGCCGGCCGTTTAAGTTGCTCCTTAGCAGCAAACGGGAAAACGACCCGGCCGCTTGCGCGGAACAGCTTTTGGCAGGCCCCCGTGGACGAGATCGAATGCCAAGCGCCAGCTATCTTCGGCTCTTTGCTTTCGGTTTCCCCTTTGCCTTCCCCGGATCCTGCTGCCGCGGCAACGGCGTTTCACCGGCTCGGCTTCCATTCCCGCACTGCCGGAGAAACGCGCGCCGGCCCAGAAACTCTGCCTGGCTTCCTAATTCCTCTTCAATCCGCAATAGCTGATTGTATTTGGCGATGCGGTCGGTGCGGCTCAAAGAGCCGGTCTTGATCTGGCCGGCGTTGGTGGCAACGGCCAAATCGGCGATAAAGGCGTCCTCGGTTTCTCCCGACCGGTGCGAGATGACGCAGGTGTAGCCGGCGCGGGCCGCCAGCTCCATGGTCTTGAGCGTTTCGGAAAGGGTGCCGATCTGGTTGACCTTGATCAGAATCGAGTTGGCGATCCCGCGCTCGATTCCCATTTGCAGCCGCTCGGCGTTGGTGACGAACACGTCGTCGCCGACGAGCTGGATTTTCGAGCCGAGCTCGGCGGTCAGCGCGCGCCAGCCTTCCCAGTCGTCCTCGGCCATACCGTCTTCGATCGAGACGATAGGATACTGCCGCACCCAGTTTTCATAAAACCGCACCATCTGGCTGCTAGTCCGGGAGCTCTTGTCGGATTTTTTGAAGTGATAGGCGCCGCCGGCAAAGAATTCGCTCGAGGCCGGGTCCAAAGCCAGGGCGATTTCTTCGCCCGGTTTGTAGCCGGCGGCGCTAATCGCTTCTAGCAGAACTTCGACGGCCTCTTCGTTGGATTTCAAATCGGGGGCAAAGCCGCCTTCATCTCCGACCGCAGTAGAATGGCCGCGGCGGTGGAGCACTTTTTTCAGCGCGTGAAACGTTTCCGCACCCATACGGAGCGCATCGGCGAAATTACCCGCTCCGTACGGCACGATCATGAATTCCTGAAAATCTACGGAATTGTCAGCGTGCGCGCCGCCGTTAATCACGTTCATCATGGGCACCGGCAATACCCTGGCGCCTACGCCGCCCAGGTAGCGATACAAAGAGGCGCCCAGGGCGGCCGCGGCCGCGCGGGCGGCGGCGAGCGACACGGCCAGTATGGCATTGGCGCCCAGATGAGATTTATTTTTTGTCGCGTCGAGCTCGAGCATGATGCGGTCGAGCGTGAATTGATCGACGGCATCCTGGCCGTTCAGAGCCATATTGAGTTCGACGTTGATGTGGTTGACTGCTCTGCGGACCCCTTTGCCGCAATATCGGGACGCGTCGCCGTCGCGCAACTCCACGGCTTCGTGCTCGCCGGTGGAAGCGCCGGATGGCACAGCGGCGCGCCCGCGGCTGCCGCCGGTCAGCAGGACTTCGGCCTCGACGGTCGGATTGCCGCGCGAATCAAGAATCTCCCTTCCAATCACTCGTTCAATTCTGGTCATTAGTTCCCTTTCCGGTGATGCGCTGAGATCTGAAACCGGCCGGTCATCCGATACGCTGCGGCGCTTCGGCCATCTGCTGCGCCATGGTCTCCCTGTCAATCACGACGATTCCGCTGTCGGTTACGACGAAGCCTTTGCGGCGGTCCTGCTCAAGGTCGAACCCGATTTCCGACCGTTCCGGAATCACCACGCCGCGATCGATGATGGCGCGGCGGATCCGGCTGCGCCGGCCGACTTGCACATGCGGCAGCAAAATGGAGTACTCGACTTCGGAGAAGCTATTGACACGCACCCCCGGGGAAAGCACGCTGTTGATCACGCGCCCGCCGGAGATGATGCATCCGTGGGAGACGAGCGAATCCAAAGCTACGCCCATGCGCCGCCCTTCGTCGGCGAAAACGAACTTGGCCGGCGGATATTGCGCCAGAAAGGTTCGAATGGGCCAGGATGTATCGTACAAATTGAAGACGGGACTCACCGAGACCAGGTCCATATGGGCTTCGTAGTACGCGTCCAGGGTGCCGACATCCCGCCAGTACCGGACTTCCTTCTTGTTCTCATCGATGAAGTCGTACGCGAAAACACGAGCCTCCCGCGCCAGCCAGGGCAGGATGTCGCGCCCAAAATCGTGCGTAGAGCCGGCATCCTCGGCGTCCCGGCGCAGCGCTTCCGCCAGCACCTCGGTCGAAAACAAATAAACGCCCATAGAGGCGCTGCACATTTCGGGATTGAAGCGCGAGCGTTCCGGAGAGCCGTGCTGGGGCTTTTCCTCGAAGCCCCGGATCGACCCATCTTCGGCGATTTCGGCGATGCCAAACCGGTGCGCCTCGGAGGGTGGAACCTGAATCGTAGCCAGGGTGACGTCAGCTTTGTGGTCCCGATGCCAGGCAGCCAGCCGGCCATAGTTCATCTTGTACACATGATCCGCCGAGAGCACCAGTGTGTAGGGGGTGGCCTCTTCCAAGATGCTGCTGAGGTTCTGATACACGGCATCGGCCGTACCCAAGTACCAGTTTTCGCTGACGCGCTTCATCGGCGGCAAAACCTCGATGAAGTCGCCGAGTTCCGGAGAAAGGATGTTCCAAGCCCGGCGGAGATGGCGATTGAGGCTGAGCGACTTGTACTGCGTCAGGATGTAGACCTTGCGCAGGCCAGAATTAATGCAGTTGGAAAGAGTGATATCGATGATGCGGTAGGTGCCGCCGAAAGGAACCGCGGGCTTGGCGCGCTCTCGCGTTAAGGGCCAGAGACGTTCGCCGGCTCCTCCGGCCAGTAGAATCGTGAGGACGTCTTGCATGGGAATCGGGAGAAATTCTTTTATAACAGATCGCCGCCTAGGCCGCTCATTTGCCACAGGCGACCGGGGGCGGGGTACGCATTTTGAAATGAGCCTTGCCGCGGACCGCTTGGCTCGGGTGGTTTTTACCCTCCCAACGGGGTCCTAGTGAAATTCCTAGGGGGGAGTTGTAAAGATTTTGTGGAAAAGCGCCTTGAAATAGGATACAATCTGCTTGTCTTAGAGGCGGTCAATTTCGAATTAGTACCCCGGGGGGAGGTGTAGTGGGTGGCTGAAGTCAGGCTCCAAGAAGGCGAATCTTTGGAGAACGCACTTCGCCGGTTCAAGCGAAAAGTGCAGCAGGAAGACATCATCAAAGAAGTGAAGCGGCACTCTTTCTACTTGAAGCCGGGCGAAAAGAAACGAGTAAAACAGGCTCTGGCTCGTAAGCGTAACCGCAAGAAATCGCGTCGAGAAGTTGAGTAAAGCGCCATAACCGAAACCCGAATGGCATCCTCAGGGCCTGGGAATAGTAAAGCAGTATTAGGCTTCTTACATAGAAGCAGGGCGGTAGCGTTAAGCGCAGGTGCAAGATGCCAGAGTTTGTGGACCGTATCCTGAAGTGCACGGAATGTGGGGCGGATTTCGTCTTCACGGCGGGCGAACAACACTTCTTTTACGACAAGAACTTCAAGAATGAGCCCAAGCGTTGTAAAGCATGCAAGAGCAAACGGACTCACGGCGGGAGCCATCCCGGCTCCCACAAGGTGGAAACCGTAGCCGTTTGCTCTCAGTGTGGTAAACAAACCACGGTACCCTTCAAGCCGACACAGGGGCGGCCTGTATTCTGCCGGGAGTGTTTCCTCCAGCGTCGCGGGGTGGCGGCTACGGGAGGCGTCAGCAGCGCTTCAGCTTAGAGTTCCGGTCTTAGCCTGTAAGCCGGCCTCGGGTGATCCTCGCATTCAAGCGGGGGCGGGTGCATTCTATAATGGCTTTCGTGGGGTCGCCCGCCAGCTTCTTTGTCCAGAACTTCGGGTGCCGGGCCGCGCAAGCTGACGGCGCAGCGCTGGAAGCTGCACTGCAAGCCAAGGGTTTCGCACCCGCCGGCCGCGCGGCGGCCGCCGACGTCGTCGTCCTCAATACCTGCACGGTAACGGCAGCGGCCGATGAGGATGCCCGGCAGGCTATTCGCCGCATCCACCGCGAAAACCCGCGCGCGCGGATTCTCGTGACCGGCTGCTATGCCCAACGCGCTCCGCTGGAATTGGCGGCGCTGCCGGGCGTAAGCTGGGTCGTCGGCAATTCCCACAAACACTTGATCTCCGACCTCGTTCCCATTCAGCCCCTTTTGAATCAACCCGGCCCGGCAGATGGGGAACCCCCGGCAGCTGCTCCCCGGAGTGTCAAGGGCGGTCTTCCTCAACCTGTCAAACCCCTTGACAATCTCTCGGAGGAGTGCGGCCCGGATAATCTCGAATTTCACGGCCAGATCTTGGTAGGCGACATCTCGTCTCAGCACCGGTTCCTGCCTGTGCTCGGCTCGGGGGCGAGCGAGGCCAGCCCGGCGGTCACGTTCGATCGTACCCGGCCCATTCTGAAGATCCAGGACGGCTGCGACAGCCGTTGCTCATTTTGCATCATTCCGTCGGTCCGGGGCCGGAGCCGAAGCGCTCCGCCGGAACTCGTACTCGAGCAGGCGCGTGTGCTTGCTTCGCAGTATCGCGAAATTGTAATCAGCGGCATCAACCTGGGCCGGTGGGGGCAGGACCTGCCTGGGCGACCCCGCCTGGCTGGTCTCCTGCGTGTTCTTCTCGAGGAAACCAGCGCCGCCCGCCTGCGCTTGAGCTCGGTCGAGCCGATGGATTGGACCGATGAGCTTCTCCGGCTGATGGCCGGCGACCGGCGAATGGCAAGGCACATTCACGCGCCGCTGCAATCCGGCTCCGACCGCATTCTGCGCAAGATGCATCGCCGGTATCGCGCCCACCAGTACGCCGAGCGCATTGAGAAGGCGTACACCTGGATGCCTGAAGCGGCGTTCGGCGCCGATGTGATGGTCGGATTTCCCGGCGAAACCGAAGCGGATTTCGAGCAAACCTACCGCCTGATCGAAGAGCTTCCGTTTACCTACCTGCACGTCTTCACATACTCGCCGCGGCCATCCACGCCGGCGGCGGAGCTCGCCGATCAGGCGCCGGCGCCGGTCAAACGCGAACGCAACCGCGTTCTGCGCGAACTGGCGCAAAAGAAGGGAGAGGCTTTCCGCCGCCGTTGGGTGGGCAAACGCCTGTCTGCGATCACCCTCGACGATTCTCACCCCGCGGGGGCCGTAGCCTTGAGCGAGAACTACATCAAGGTGCTCATCCCGGGAGTGCGGCTGCCCGGAAACCAGATCGTGGAGGTTGAAGGAGCGGGCCTCGACGGCGAATTTCTCACGGCGCGAAACTAACAGGACAGAGCCGCGCAAAGGCCGAACCCGTCCAGCCCCGATCGCGGGCTGGCGGCCTTGTCATCTTCAATCCGGTACAGCTTCACCGGTCAACCCGCGTCCCGCACTCCGAGTCAGCTCGCGACGGATCCCGACTGTGGCTCCGGCCAGCGAACATTGGAATCATCGAACGCCGCATTTGCCTCCGAGTCACCTGTTGCACAGCCTCCGGGCCGGCTCGTTTCCACCTAAAGGAAGAACCCTGTCCGGCTCGACCATACGTTTGACCAGGCCGCCCCATATCAAAATGTCAATTTCAGCCCGAACTGGATGATCCGCGGATCTCCGGCCGCGGGATTCGTCCGGGTTATGCTGCCGAAGCCCCCCGCGCCAACCTGCGCGACCGGGTTATCGAAGTTCGTCTGGTTGAAGATGTTGAAGAACTCCGCGCGGAACTGCGTCTGAAAGCGCTCGTTCACCCGAAAATTCTTGAACAGCCCCATGTCCCAGCTATAAAGCTGGGGCCCGTACAGGGTGTTTCTTCCAAGCGTCCCGAAGGTCCCGATATCGTTGACGGCAAATGCCGCCGAATTGAACCACACACGCTTATCCGCACCCGCCGGCGGAGTAATGCCGGCGCCGGTCAGCTTCGCCCGATCATTGCCCAGGCCGGTGAGTGAATTGTCTTTTCCGCTCTTGATGGTGAACGGCGCTCCGGTCTGATACTGCCCAATGCCCGTCCACTGCCACCCGTTTAGAACCCATCTGCCGAACCCGTTTTGCGGTACGACGTTGGGCAACTGCCAAACCCAGGAGACGACGAACCGGTGCCGGTGGTCAAAATCCGAAGGCCCGTACTGCATGGCGTTCGCATGGGGGAAGTACCACGGCATTACTTTGTCGCCGTAATCGTCCAGGCTCTTCGACAGCGTGTAGTTCGCCAGCACCGTGAACCCCCGCGAAAACCGCTTGGTGACGGAGAGCTGGAAGGAGTGATAGTACGACCGGCGGTCCTGCGTATAGTAATCGACGCCGCCGATCGTCGGCGCGAAAAGCCGCCTCGCATCCGTCCCCAAACTAGACCCGGGAATGTACACCGCCGGGTTGAGCTGCACGGTGGTCCGGCCGTAATTGGAAGCGGAACCGACATAGGCGGCCCGCACCAGCCATTCGGGAAAGACCTCCCGCTCGAGCGTCAGGTTCCAGTTGTAAGCCAGTGGCGTTTCCTGGCGCGGATCGTAGGTCGAGATGGCGACCGGCCGGGGAAACGGCGCGTTGGGATCGCCGATCGATTCGACCCGGACGAGGTTGAAATCGCTGCGCCCGCGATACGGATCGGAGAACGGCCCTTCCGGTTGCGTCACGCTGAGCCGGATGCTCCACGGCGGCACGTTGACCGCGTTGTTGTTGAAGTCCCCTTCGAGGTGCTGGTCATAGAACATGCCGGCGCCGCCGCGCACGCTGGTTTTGCCGTCGCCAAACACGTCCCAGGCAAATCCCAGCCGTGCGGCAACGTTGTTGTAGTCGCCCAGCGTGCCGTCCTCCGGGGCATTCGGATCTCCCCGAAACGTCTCTCCCGGCGCCGCATTGACAAACTTCGTGGACTTCACGCCGTTGAGAAAGTCGGGTATCCGGAAGATTTCGATTCGCCCCCGCTCCTCGTGCCAGGGCGGGGTCGGCTCATAGCGAACGCCGAGGTTCAGCGTCAGCCGCCGGCGCACCTTCCAGTCGTCCTGAAAATAGACTGCCGGGTAGGTGTCGCGGTTGGCCTTGTATTCTCCGGTGCCCTGATCGAAGCTGCGGATCACTCCCAGAAAGTAGTCCGCCATGGCCAGCCCCGTGCTGTCGCCGCTGAATTGGAAATGGCCGGCCCGGCGGAACTGATTGGCGATATCCGCCCGCTGGCGGTTGATTTCTCCGCCGAACTGAATCGTATGGCTGCCGTGCACCCAGCTTGTGCGGTTGGCCCATTCAAATCCCGTGCGCGGGAATTTTGCCTCGAGGTTGTCGCCGATATTGAAAAACCCGACCGCATTGATCTCGGAAATCGACGGCAGCGTCGGATAGATCGGCAGCCGGACTCCCAGATCCTGCATACTGGGCACGCCGGAGAAGTAGGGACCGCGCGCCGCATGGATCCGGTTGAAGCCGAAATGGAAGTCGTTGACCACGGCCGGGCTGATCGTCCGAAGCCAGGTGAGCACCGCGCTCTGGCTGCGCACGCGCGAGGCGAGCGTCGGATTGCGGTACGACAGTAGGTTGGAGGGATCGTACGTACCGGCGTTCAGGAAATGATCGATGAAATAGCGGCCGCTCAGCCGGTCTTTGCCCGTGAGCTGGTGGTCCATCTTGAGAACCCCCTGATCCTGCTGCCAGTTGATGGGCCGCGGGATTACGGTGAACCCGTCTCCGCCCACCGCCGGAATGTGGGAGTTCACCTTCACCGACGAGGGATCGAAGCGGCTGACCGGGATCCGGTTGTTAGGAAAGGTCCCGCCCAGAGGATCCTTCAGGGCGACATTGCACGGCTTTCCACAGGTGCTGAAGTCGCCGTTCCTCTCGTCGATCGTGGGCGCAAAAGCGGAAAGCGAATTGGCCAGGTTGCGGATGCGCGTCCCCTGCCAGCCCATAAAGAAGAACGTTTTGTTCCGGCCGTTGTATAGTTTCGGCAGCACAACCGGGCCGCCCCCGTAAACCCCGAATTGATTCCGCTTCAAAAAATCCTGGGTCGGAGAAAACGTGTTGCGGGCGTTCAACACGCGGTTGCGAACAAACTCGAAGGCGCCGCCGTGCAACTGATTCGTCCCCGACCGCGTCACCACGTTGACCACCGCCCCTGCATTGTTTCCGGAAACCGCGGAGTAATTGCTGGTTTGGATGGAGAACTCCTGCAAGGCGTCCGGGAACGGAAACGTCTGGTTTTCCTGGAAATACGGATCGGTATTGGTTGTACCGTCCAGTTTATAGGCGACCTGCGCGGTGCGCGAGCCATTGGAGGAGAGTTGCAGGCCGCCAGGAATCGATTTGCCGCTTTCGCTGCTCACCGAGATTACTGCCGTCCCAGCCACCAGAGTGGAGAGCTTCGCCGCGTCGCGGCCATTTAGCGGAAGCTCGATGATCCGCGACTGGTCAACTACCTCGCTCAGGGTGGAGGTAGTGGTATCCACCTGTACGGCGCTGGCCGCCACACTGACCGTTTCAGTGACTGCGCCGACCTCGAGAGTAATATTCACCGTGAGACTCTGATTGGCCAGCAGCTCCACACCGGACTGGCTGAATTTGCGAAAGCCAGCGGACTCCGACGTAATGACGTACTCGGTCGGGCGCAAGTTCGGCAGGACGTAATGCCCGTCGGCGCCCGTGACGGCGCTGCGGCTGAACCCGGTTCCTGTTTCGGTCACCGTAACGGCGGCCCCTGGGACTACCGCTCCGCTGGAATCGCGCACGCTTCCGACGATTTGGCCTGATTGCTGCGCCATGGCATTCCCTGCGAACGCCGCCAGCGCGGCCACAATTGATAGAACGGACTTTCGCATATACCCTTTCCTTTCCGGAGAAGTGGCGACGCACACCGCTCCTCCCAGTTCTCACCCTTATGCTCTGCCCTTCCCCATTAACCCCGTTATCTTCCAATGCCGGCGCTGCCCCCGCGAGCCGCCTCCCCAGGCGACCCGGCCCCGGCCGGTTCCCCCCGCTTTCCCCGTCTGCTTTGTTTTTTCCTCCTGCGCTGTGCGGGCGGCCCATCAGATGGTGCGCCGGCTGCGACGGCGTACCATCTTCGCAGTGAAATGCCCACCGCCGCGGTCAGAAGAACAACCGCAACCCGATCTGAAATTGGCGCGGATCGCCGCGGCCCGTGTTGTAATCGCCGCCCGCCGTGGTAACCTGCCCGAAATTGGCGTCGCCGAACGTCGTGTTGGGATTGTCATAGTGGGCCGTGTTGGTAAAATTGAACGACTCCAACCGCACCTGGCCCTTCAGCCGCTCGGTAATCGAGAAGTTTCGGAACAGCGAAAAGTCGAGATTCACCACGCCCGGACCGGTCAAGATATTCCGGCCCACATTGCCCAGCGTCCCCGGAGCAGGCGCCGAGAATTTGCTCGTATCGAACCAGAGAATCCCTTTGCCCACGTTGTGATATACCGCTGGCGTTCCAGCGCTTACCAGGTTCGGCCGATTGTTCACGAACGGGGTGTTCAGCGTGGAACTGCTGAAGGTGATGCTCAGAGGCCGGCCCGTCTGCGAGGTAAAGATCCCGTTCGCCTGCCAGTCGCCGAAGATCCAGCGTCCGATCCCGGAATGCAAAAACTTCTTATTCGGCCCAAACGGCAAATCGTAAATGAAGCTTTGCACCCACACATGCGTCACGTCATAGTCGGAACGCCCGCGGTTCAGGGAGACAAACATCGGGTTGTTCAGCGAGCAATTGATATCCGTGCAGAAATCGATCGCTTTGCTGAATGTATACGATGTGGTCAGCATGAATCCCTGGGAGAACCTCCGGTCAAATCTCATTTGCAGCGAGTTGTAGTAACTGTGAGTGCCCAAGGCCGTCGTAGTGCTGTTGGTGCGCTTGAACAATTGGTTGAGCGGCTGGTAAGCGGGCCCGCCGCCAAGCACGCGGCCGTAGTTGATCTGCTCAGAGGCCCGGACGTTTACGCCATGGTTGGCAACGTAAGCGACATCCAGGGCGAAGTTGCCCGGCAGCGCCCGCTGAAGGGCGATATTCCAGCTCTGCACATAGCCGTGGAACAGGTCCTTGGGCACAATGCTGTAATTCTGATTCAGCGGCGCCGGGAGTATGCCGCTGGAGGGTATCTGCACAATATCCGGCGCGGGGATGCCGGTCGCCAGAGATCCAGCCGCGGCAAATGAATTCGGCGCGGTGAAGTTGTTCGCCTGTTTCACGGGAAAGTTCATAGGCCCGGTCACGCGCGGCAAGAAACTGATTCCATAGCCGCCGCGAAAAACCGTCTTGTCGTTGATGCGGTAGGCCAGACCGAATCGGGGAGCGAAGCTCAGCCATTTGCCATCGATCCCGAGGTTGTTCGGAATGCTTCCGACGCCCGCCAGCTCGAGCGTATTATTCGTGGGGTTGTAGTTGGAGTAGCCGGCCGGAAAATGCGGCGTGCCGGCGGGCCAGACCTCCCAGCGCAACCCGAGATCCAACGTCAGTTTTTGCGTCACCTGCCACTTGTCCTGAAAATACAGGTTGTAGAGAATCTCTCTACGGGCCGGGAAGAATACGGCGAGCCCCCGGTTGATCTTGTTCGCCTGGTCGAGCAGGAAGGCCGCAAAAGAATTGCCGAAGCTCAATCCTCCGGAACCGCCGTTGAGCAGAGTTGGGCCTTCCGTGTATGTGAACTGCCCGCGAGGAGGATCGGTCTGTTGCAGATCGTTTCGCTCGCGGCGAATGTCGGCGCCCCACTTGATGACATGGTTTCCCATGGTTTTCGTCCAGTTGTTAACGATTCCATAGTTGGTCACCGAGCGCGCCCAGGGCAGGCTTCCGTCGTATCCGATCAGCTCCGGGCCGAATCCGTTCACGACTATCTGCGTGAGGCCGCTCGACCACGCATCCAGGTTGACGCCCGGAATTCCGATATCTTTCGAAGTAGTCAGGCCGTAATCGACATTCTTCGCATCATTGCGATCCCGCACGTATCCCAGCCGCACTTCCGTCACCAGAGTGGGGCTGAAAATGTGTGAATAGCTCAGGCTGGGGCTTTGATTGCGCGCCGGGCCTGTGCCGGAAAAGCCTTGATTGTGAGGTCCCCCGTAGATGCCGCCCGGGCCGTACAATCCAGGGTCGTCCACGAAGGCCACCTGGTAGCTGTAACGGCCCGCCAGGCGATCGTTCGGTCCGATCACGTAGTCAATCTTAATGTCGAACTGATCCAGATTCTTTACCCGCACCGTGTTCTTTTGGAAATTCGTCTGGAGTCCGGAGGAGGTGGGCGGCGGGATAAAGCTCAAAATCTTCTGCACCTGCGAGTCGACGCGGTTTAAGGGGATTTGCTTGTTGGGAAACTCCTTCCGCCCGGTACCGTCAGCGTTACCCGTGGCCGGATCGTAAATCGGCGTCGGCGATGCCGTCAGGTCGCCCTGGCGAAACGCCATGGTCGGAATTGTCGCCAGATTCGAGCTGCCGAAGTGATCACGGCTCCCCTGGTAATCGCCAAAAAAGAACAGCTTGTCGCGGATGATCCGGCCGCCTAGAGTTCCGCCAAACTGGTTATAGACCATGCCTGGCTTGGAAGTGGCGAACGGCTGTGTTGCCCGGATGGCCCGGTCCTGGTGAAACTCGAACAGACTGCCATGAAATTCATTGGTGCCGGAACGCATGGTGACGTTGGTCACCGCGCCTCCAGCCCGTCCAAACTCCGGGTCGTAGTTGCTGGTGGAAACGTCCACAGTCGCGATCGCCTCGGCCGGCAAGACGATGGCCGTCAGGTTGCCCGTGTCAATGTTGTTGTCGATTCCTTCAAGCTGGTAATTGTTAAGCTGCCTGCCCATGCCGTTGACGCGAGCACCGAGGCTGTCCTGCGAGTTGTAGAACTCCGAATGCGGGCGGAAGGGCCGGCCCACGCCGGGCACCAGGGCGATCAGACTTTGATAGTTCCGATTGAATCCGAGCGGCATGGTTTGCAGTTGCACTTCTTCGATTTTGCCGCCCGTGTCGGCCCGGTCGGTCTGGAGCAGCGGGGCCTCAGCGGTGACGTCCACCGTTTCCGATACGGCGCCGGGACTGAGTTCCAGATCCACGCGCGCCGTGGTGTTGGGCGTCAGATCAATGCCGGAGCGAACCATCCTACGAAATCCCGGCTGTTCCACCTCCACGCGGTAGGTTCCCGGATCCATATTGGCGAACACATAAAAGCCGCTATCGTTCGTGGTCTCGGTCCGGCGCACATTGGTGTTGATTTCCGTGACCACGACCTGCGCGCCCGGAATGACCGCGTGCGAGCTGTCTGTAATGGTGCCGAGGATTGTGGCCTTCTGCGTTTGCGCAAAGGCCGCTATCGAGAGCACCGTCAAAAACAGAACCGCCGGCAAAACAGCCGCCGGATCGACCACTCTCTGAGTGCCCATTTTGCCCCCTTTTATTAAGCGCGTACTGGCTGGTCTTTCCCCGCTTCTCTACAGATTTAAACCCTGGAACTGCTCACCCCAAAAATGGCTCGGCTACATCAATCCGCCCCAACCGAAAGGGCCGTGAACCGCCATCCTGTATCGAGCCTCAAACCCGTTTATTTGTGCGTTAGATCGAATCGAGAAAGAAAAAAGGGCGCAACCCCGCCGCGGCACGCCTCCTTGTTGGGCCTCTCCTTCCGACCCTGTGCTTTGATGCGGCAATTGCCCCGTTGGCCGACACCCCAAAACCACCCGAAGTCGAAACTACGCCTCGGATCCCTATATGTACAGGTATTAGTACTGCTTGCCCCAATTCCGCTTCACCCCGCCGAAGCACCCTGCCAGCGCCAGAGCTTGGGAACTCTCTGCAAAGCAAGTATTCGGGCACAGTATACATCACGCCCATCGGCATGCAAGTAAGAAACAAGTAAGAAATTTGTGGAGCGCACAAGCGGCTGCGTTGAAGGCGAGTTTATCGTATAAAATGCAATTCCATCTAGAATGCCCGGGGTGCAGGGCGTAAAATATGCGCTAGAACATCGGCAAAAAAACGGGGCACAGTTCCCTGTGCCCCGCCGTGGAAGTGATACCCGAACCGTTTACGGTATGTAGTAGATCCGCAAAGGAACGGTCGTGCTGACACCCTTGCTGTTGGTTACGGTGAGCTGGAAGTCGTACTCGCCGGGATACGGGTCAGGTCCGCTCAACAGCGTCGCTGTCGCTCGGGCGCTGTTGGCGTTATCGATCCTCACGAGCTTGCTGCCGGAGGCCGTCCAGCTAAACGTAAGTGAGCCGCCTTCGGGATCGTAAGACCCTGAGCCATCCAACAGCACCGTGGCGCTCTGTACGCGGCGATCCTGCCCGGGGTTGGCGACCGGCGCTCTGCCGGTTCCGCCGGCGCCGCCGTTGGCAGGGTTGACGACGACGATAGCTGTGACCTGCGACCGCCGGCCGTAAGCAATGAGCGAGTAGCTGGTGGCTACGGTCGGGTTCACTGTGACCGAGCCGTTCACGGGGACCGAACCTACGCCAGTGATGATGACTTGCGTGGCATTCGAAGTCTGCCAGCTCAAGGTGATCGGGTCGCCCGGCTTCTGGAATGCCGGAGGATTGGCGGTGAAGTTCAAGATTTTCACCGCTTGGATCACTGTAACCACGGCTGTAGCGGAAACCTGGCCTTGACCATTGCTGGCAGTCAAGGTGTAGGTCGTGTCCGTCGTGGGGCTGACAGTGGAAGTTCCTGTCGGCTGAACGCTGCCAATGCCAGTGATGGTAACACTCGTTGCGTTTTCCACTTGCCAAACCAGAGTGGCCTGGCCGCCCGGGAGTACGGCAGTTGGGCTGGCGGAAAATTGGAGAATACGCGGCACGCCGGGAGCGCCGACAGTTACGGTGACCGTTGCGTTCACCGAGCCGAAGCGATTCTGGGCGGTGAGCGTGTAGGTTGTGGTTTGGTTTGGAGAAACGATGGTGGAGCCGTTCTTGGCCACATTGCCGATTCCGCTGATCGAAACCTGATCGGCGTTCTCGGTCTGCCAGCTCAAAGTAGCCGCTCCCCCCGGCTGGATATTAGTCGGCGTCGCCTGGAAACTGACGATCCGCGCATCCGGGCGTATCACGGTAACCGTGGCTGTTTGCGTCACTTCTCCGCTGGAGTTCTGGGCGGTCAGCGTGTAGATTGTCGTAGCGGTGGGAGCCACCGAGATCGTGCCGGCTTTCGAATCGACCTGGCCGATGCCGGGGGTGATAGTGACCCGGTCGGCGCCCTCGACTTGCCAAATCAACGTCGATGTCTGGCCGGCTGTGATTTGCGGCGGGTCGGCAGTGAATTTCACAATTTGCGCCTGCGCCAGATTGCGGGTGGTCACGGTGACCTTGGCCGTACCTGTCCCGCCGTGGTTGTCAGCCACGGTCAGGCGGAAGCTGTATTGCTTTCCAGCATCGGCCTGAAACGTGGTTTTGGCGGATGTGGGATTGGAAAGAGTCACCGGCGGCCCAAACGTCTGCGTCCACTGGTAGGTGATCGGGTCGCCATTAGGATCATAAGAACCGGAGCCATCAAGGGTGATAGTCCCGGGAGGAACGTTGATCTGATCCGGACCGGCATCGGCCACGGGTGGATCGTTGCCGCTGCGAACGGTCCGCGTGAGCACCTCATAGCGCAGCCGCGGAATATCCACCGGCACCGGGTGCCTGACCTCCGCGTATTCCCTCGGCCGCAGCCAGTTCCCGAGCTGGATGCCGAATACCACGCGTCCGGTGTTGTCCTTGCCGGCCAGCGTTTCGTTCAAGCCGGCCTCGACCGTGAAGGCCCAGAAACGGTTGATGGGCTGCACGAAGCGTAGGGTGCCCCCGGGTCTGTTCTCCGCGCCTCTCTGGAACAGCGCCCCGAGGTTCCCTTCCACATACGCGCTTCTCCACAGGCCGACCTGGGTGCTGAAACCGACTTGATCGACGATGCGCAGATAGGTCTGCTGGATGAGGCTGTTCCCGAGCGGCGTCTCATTGACGACGGCATTGTTCAGAAATCCCTTGGTGCCGAACGCCCCGACTCGCCCGCGCCCGAAGACATAATCCAGGGTGAGCGCCCCTTCGCCGAGGGTTCCTCCGCTTTGGAAATTCCGGAAACTGACATGCTTGAAGCTAGAGAACAGTCCGGCCTGGAAGCTCTTATAGCGGTTCACCAAGCCGGCGTCGAACTGCCCTTCCTGGCGATCGCGAAAATACAGGTATTCGCCCTCGATCTGTACCGCATGTGGGCTGTCATTGCTGAAAGGAGCAAAAAAGCGGCCCTTACCGGTGAAAGTGGTGTTGCCGTTGGTATCGGGCCCGGCATTCAGGCCGAGCAGCGAGAATCTCCGGGTTCTGCCCGCCTCGACGGCTTGCTTGGCGGCTTCGCTCGCAAGATTGGACAGTTCTTCTTTGGAGACCGGCGGCGGAAGGGCAGGGGCGGGCGGCGGCGCGGGTTGCGCCTTCAAAGCGGCCACCTGCTTTCTCAGGTCGTCATTCTCGTTCTTGAGGTCGCGCAGCATTGCCATGATGTCGTCAAGCCTTTTGAGAATATCGGAGCAGCAGTCCGGGGCCGGTTTCGCGGGCGGCGTCATGGCTTGAATCGCCTCCGCCACACCTCCGTCGCTGACCTGTTGGCCTTGCCCGTTCGTCACGGTGAGAACCACGCGCCGGTTCATAAAACGCCCTTCGGGCGTCCGGTTGTCCACTTCCGGATTGCGCTTTCCGCGCCCGGAGGTCTGGATCTGGTTGGCTCGCGCTCCGTACTTCACCAGAAAGTCACGGACCGTGTTGGCCCGGGCCAGAGCGAGCCGGTCGTTATATTGCTCCGAGCCGACGAAATCCGTGTGGCCTTCGATGTGTACCCGGTAGTCGGGGTGCGTTTGCAGCAATTCCGCCAGGCGCAACAGGCTTGGATACCCGTCGGAGAGAATCGATGAATTGAACTCAAAGTTAATCTCTTCCCAGTCGTTCTTTGTCGCTCTTGTATTCAATCCCTGCGCAAGAAGACAGGTTGTACAACACAACAGGAGAGCGGCTATCGCTGTATACCTTTGGAACATGAATTTTCCCCCTCTTTGACTTGAAATCATCGGCATCATTACGCCCTGAACCTTACCCTACGAGTCCGGCAACCCCCGGCGTACCGGTAAGAAGACTTCCAGACTCGTGCGGGAATGTTGCTTGCCGCAGCCGTGCCTCTTCACGTACTACGGTTGCTACCCCGCTTTAGGCAATCGTGTTTCCACATACATTTTCGGTTTTTTTGCCCCTAGGAGGACACTTAGTTTCTCACTGTGGGTAAAACTTACACACCGAGCGGGGCGGCAGCGGTGCGAGTGGGCCTTTTCTACCCTCTCATTCTTCGCGAGAAAATACGGGAAGCAAGACCCTTGGCGGTGCTTTCGGGAGACCGCTCGCGGGGAAGAAGGGCGTCTAAGAAGCCGAGATCGGCGTGCCTTTCCGCCGGGTGTTTGCGGCCGGCTCGCGGCTGAGCGGCCGGCGATGCGGACGAACCCCGGTCGGCTCACACCGCGTCGGAAATGGAGGTAAACCGGAAGGATCTAACTTTGATCGCGGGCAGCATCATGCGCATGCCGCCATCGCCGAAACTAATGTTTTCGCTTTGCATGACCCGCTGCGGCGTTCCCAACAGTTCGACTTCTCTCAGCAGCCGCACCAGGCTCTCGTTAAACCGGAAATTTCTGACCGGGTGCTGGATCTTGCCGCCCTCAATATAGAACGTGCCGTCGCGCGTCAACCCGGTCACCAGGGCCTGCTGGGGGTCCACCATACGCAAATACCACAAGCGCGTGAGCAGAATGCCGCGTTCGGTGGCTGCGATCATTTCCGAAACTGGCTTGCCTTCCCCATCCATGATCAAGTTGACGAAGAACGGCCCCGGCGGCCGGCCTTTTTGCTTGGCCCAGTAGCGCGTATTGCTCAGATTCTCGAGTACCCCGTCGCGGGCCAAGTAGGCCTTGGCAGTGGGAAACCCGTCGCCGCTGAAACTCGAAGCCGGAACGACGGGATGCTGGGGATCCGTGTAGATGTTCACTCGCGGGTCGAAGATTCTCTCGCCGATGCGCGTCTTTCCACCCGGCGCAGAAAACACGCTCCGCCCCTCGTCCGCCGGCCGAGCGTTCAGGGCAAATAGCAGGCTGGTCGCCATGTCGGCAAGCGCCTGCGGTTCGAGGATCGCGGGATAGTCGCCCGGCGGCAGTTCCCGCGCTCCGCGCGAGTCGAGGGCGCGCTTCACGGCGATCGCCGCGGTTTCCCGGCAATCCACGCTCCTCATGCTGACCGAACTTGCCTCGGCGTAGCTCGAACCCCAGCCATCGGCAGTGCGGGCGGTGATCGAAAACGAAGCCGTGCTGGTGGAAAAGTAAGCGAACAATCCCGCCGAGTTCGCCAGCGCGTGATAAACGCCGTAATTCCGCAGAATGCCCGCGGCGACGAGCTTTTTGCTCCTCGCCAGCGCGACCGCCTCGCCCACTGCCTTGGCCCGGGCCGCGGCCGGCATCTCGGCCGTTTCAGCGTCGTACGCTTTCACCTCGAGGTATTTCTGCGGGCCGAGCAGCGGCATGTATTCCGGATCTTCGGGAGAGAGCGCGGCGAGAGCCTCCGCTTCCGCAACCAGCGCTTGCAAAGCCGAATCCGTGTTGCCGCCCTGCGCACTGAGAGTCCCCGAGGCCGAGGCTTTCCGCTTGCCTTTCCAGGCGATCACGGTGATGGCTGTCGAATCGGAAGTTCCGCTGGTAGTGGGAGAATTTCGCGCAAATCGCAAATGGGATCTGCGCCCCGCCACCACGCTTACCTGGATCTCCGGAACGGTGGCGAACGACAATATCTTCTTAGTCAGTTGCTGGGCTTCGTCACGGGTCATACAAAAACTGTCTTGCAACGGACGCGTGTCGCAACGGCTCTCCGCCGCGGAAAGCTCGCCGGCAGCCAGGCGAAACCGCTTGCATTTGCTTGCCGCTCCGGCTGCCGATTTCAAACGGCGGCCATCGGGCGCCACGGGCACGGGAGAAAGTCGTCAAAATCTCCTCACGATTTCTTTCCTGTGTTGATCACGTTTACCTGGCGGAAACGCGCCGGCGGGCAGCCGTGGCTTACCGGGTTCAACTGCTCCGGCTCGCCCTTGCCGTCGTTGAACACCCCGCTCAAGATGTATTCCGTCCGGCTCCCCACGCCGTCGCAGGAATTCCAGAAATCAGGCGTGCGCGCCTGGTACGCCACGTCACGCAGCATCTCGCCCTTCTTCCCGTTCTTGATCTCCCAGAATACCTGCCCTCCAAACTGAAAGTTGTACCGCTGCTGGTCGATCGAATAACTGCCCATGCCCAGGATCAGAATGCCGTCCTTGATGCCAGCCATCAGTTCCTCCTGGCTCAGTTTGCTATCGAGCGGGTCGAGGGAAACGTTCGGCATGCGCTGGAAGACGACGCTCGACCAGCTATCGGCGTGGGCGCAGCCATGCGACCGCATGCCCGGCAGCAGAGCCGCCTGCTCGCGAGTCGTCTGGTAATCCACGAAAATTCCTTCGCGGATCAGATACCAGCGCTGCGCCGGAACTCCGTCGTCATCGTATCCCACCGTGGCCAGGCCGTAAGGTTGGGTCCGGTCGGCGATCATGTTTACCCACTTCGAGCCATAGCGAAATTTTCCCAGCTTGTCGGGGGTAAGAAAACTGGTGCCCGCGAAATTCGCCTCGTAGCCCAAAGCCCGATCGAGTTCCGTGGGGTGCCCGCAGCTCTCGTGAATCGTGAGAAACAGATTGGTCGGGTGCAGCAGCAGATCGTACTTGCCCGGCGCCACGGGCTTGGCAGCCAGCTTCCGGACCGCTTCTTCGGCGGCCTGCTCGGCTTCCGCCAGGTGAGGATATTCCTCGATCCATTCGTAACCACGCTCGGCAGGGTACGCCAGTGAACTGCGGGTCGCAAATTCCCCGCGCGCCGAATCGACCGCCGTCACCGTAAACGAGCAGTCGGAAC